>CAMFJT010000349.1 GCA_945957125.1 uncultured Rhodospirillales bacterium
GTTCCAGCACGTCGAGTGTCGGGTTGCCGATGCGGGTGTAGATGTTGCCGAGTTCCTTCAGCGCGAACAGGTTCGACGCATGCTCGGTGTCGCGGAACTGGTACGACGTCGTCTGATGGATCGGCACGGCGACCGACCCGGTCGTGGCATCGGCGCGCCAGCCGGCATGAAGCGACAGGGTCTCGGGATGGCGGGAGTTGGTCATGATGGGCCTGCTGGGTTGCGGGGAGCGGCCAAACTCTCCGCACGCGCTGCCGCAGTCAAAGGGAATGGCTGCTGACGTCCGACAGGCGGACGACAGCTTCAGCCTCCGCGCGCAACCGTGACAGCAAAATCTTCTCTACCGCCCGGGCGAAGAAACCGATTGCGCGGCGGGTGGCGGGAAAGCCGGCGGTGCCGGGTTCGCCTGCTTCAGGCCGCCGATCGGAACCGGCGGGGGCAGGTCCCCCTGCTGCCAGCCACCGCCCAGCGCCTTCACCAGATTGGCGCTGGCGACCAGCCGGTTCAGGCGGATGGTGAGCAGGGTCTGCTCGGCCGAAAGTGCGGCCGCCTGGGTCTGCACCACCGTCGTGTAGGGCACCGTGCCGACGCGATACTGATTAAGGGACAGGCGCTCCGCTTCGCGGGCGGCGGCGACGGCGGCGCGCTGCACCTGCTCCTGTTGCACCAGGATGCGCTGCTGGGCGAGTGCGTCCTCGACCTGCTGGAACGCGGTCAGGACGGTCTGGCGATAGGTGGCGACCGTGGCGTCGTAGCTCGCGCGCGCCCCCTGCACCTGCGCGGCGATGGCGCCGCCGTCGACCAGGGTGCCCGCGATCTGCGGCCCCACCGACCAGGCGGCCGTGCCGAGCTGCAGCAGCGATCCCAGGCCGGCGCTCAGGAAGCCGATCGTCGCGCCCAGCGAGATCTGCGGATAGTAGGCACCCTTGGCAACCCCGATCTGGGCGTTCGCGGCCGCCATCTGGCGCTCGGCGGAAGCGATGTCGGGCCGCCGTTCGAGCAGGCTCGACGGGACGCCGGCATCGACCGTGGGCACCGTGAGCTGTGTCGGCGCCGGCGCGATGCTCACTTCCGACGGCGCCTTGCCGACCAGCAGCGCGATCGCATGTTCGAGCAGCGCGCGGTTGATGCTCTCGTTCACGAGTTGCGCGCGCGTCTGCTCGTACTGCGTCTGGGCCTGAACGAGATCGACCCGTGACACGATGCCGGCATCGACCTGGTTCTGCGCGATCTGCATCGAGCGCAGATAGGCCGCGACGGTCGCTTCGTAGAGCCGCTTGCGATCGTCGGAGATGCGCAGGGAGGCGTAGTTCGTGATCAGGTCAGTCTGCGCCGACAGGCGCGCATTCGCGAGATCGGCGTCGCTGGCCTGCGCGGAGGCCGAATCGCTCTCGACCTGGCGCCGGATGGTCCCCCAGAGGTCGAGCTCCCAGTTGAGGGTGCCACCGGTCGAGAATTGGCCGACCGTGGAGTCGAAGCGTCGCACCGTCGAGGTGCCGCCCGTGGTCGTCGTGCCGCGCAGGCCGCCGGTGCCGGTCTGCTGCGCCGAGCCCGTGCCGGTGATGGCGGGATAGAGCGCGGCGCGATCCTGGGCGATCAGCGCCCGCGCCCGCCGGTAGTTGGCCTCGAAGACCTTGAGGTTCTGGTTGGAGACGTCGACCTGGGCCACGAGACCGTCCAGCGTCGGGTCGCCATAGACCCGCCACCACTGGCCCCGATCCGCGCCGTCGCTCGGCTGGGCCGGGCGGAACAGAGAGGCCGCACCCGGCGGCAGCTCCGCCTCCTTGTATTGCGGCGCCACCGGACTGGCGGGCGGCGCACGTTCGTAGTCCGGACCGACGAGGCAGCCCGACACCAGCAGCAGCGGAAGAAGCACCGCACCGCGCCTCATGCCGGCACTCCCCCGCCGCCCATCACGCGCGCGACGCGGCTCGGCCGGTCGCGGTCGCGGCGACGGAAGCGATCGAGATAAAGATAGATCACGGGTGTGGTGTACAGGGTCAGGATCTGACTCACGATGAGGCCGCCGATAATCGAGATGCCGAGGGGTCGGCGCAACTCCGCGCCGTCGCCATAGCCGATGGCCAGCGGCAGGGCGCCGAGGATCGCGGCCATGGTCGTCATGAGGATAGGCCGGAAACGCAGAAGCGCCGCCTGATGGATTGCGACAGAGGGCTCGAGCCCCTCGCCGCGCTCGCGCTCCAGCGCCACGTCGATCATCATGATGGCGTTCTTCTTCACGATGCCGATCAGCAGCAGCACCCCGATCATGGCGATGATGCTGAATTCGACGCCCGAGAACTGCAGCGCCAGCAGCGCGCCGATGCCGGCCGACGGCAGGGTCGACAGGATCGTGATGGGATGGATGTAGCTCTCGTAGAGGATGCCGAGCACGATATAGACGGCGGCCAGCGCCGCCAGCACCAGCAGGAGCTGGTTGTTCAGCGATTGCTGGAAGGCCCGCGCCGTCCCCTGGAACGACCCGTGCAGGGTGGTCGGCACGCCGATCTCGCGCATCGTGTCGTTCACGTATTGCACGGCATCGCTCAGGGTCTTGCCCGGCGCGAGATTGAACGAGACGGTGCTGGCCACGAACATGCTCTGATGGTTCACCGCCAGCGGCGTCGTTCCGTATTCCCAGCGCGTCACCGAAGACAGCGGCACCAGCGTCTCGGGCGTGGTGCTGACCGCCGCACCCGTCGAGGCCGAGCCGCGGCCGCTGACGGCGATCTGGTTGGTGCGCAGGTTGCGTACCGCCTGGGCCGGATCGATGGTCAGGGCACCGGCCGCGCCCGTCGAGGCGGAACTCGTGCTGGAAGAGGTAATGCCGCCCGTCGACTGCGTGCCGCTCAGGGCCCCGCCGGATTTGCTGACATAGATGTCCTTCAGCGATTCGGGGCTCTCCCACCATTGCGGCGCCACTTCCATGACCACGTGATACTGGTTGAGGGCGTTGTAGATGGTGGAGACTTGGCGCTGGCCGAAAGCGTCGTAGAGCGTCGCGGAGATGTTGCGGGTCGAGATGCCGAGGCGGCTGGCCGCGTCGCGGTCGATGGTCAGGTTCAGCTGCAGCCCGCGCTGCTGCTGGTCGGAATCGACGTCGGTGATCACAGACGTATCGGCCTGCAGGGCCTGGGTGAGCCGCGGCCCCCAGGTGTAGAGGTCGGGCAGCGAATCGGCCTGCAGGGTGAACTGGTACTGGGCGTTGCCCTGGCGTCCACCCACGCGAATGTCCTGCACGGCCTGCAGGAACAGCATGGCGCCGGGAACCTGGCCGAGCTTTGGCCTGAGCCGCGCGATCACCTGGTCGGCCGTGACGTCACGTTCGCTGAGTGGCTTCAGGGTCGCGAACAGGAAGCCTGAATTCGTCTGCCCGCCGCCGGTGAAGCCGGCGACGCTCTCGACCGCCGGATCGGACCGCACGATCTCGACGAACTGGCGGAACTTCCGGCGCATCGCCTGGAACGAAATGCTCTGGTCGGCGCGGATGCCGCCCATGATGCGGCCCGTGTCCTGCTGCGGAAAGAAGCCCTTGGGAATCGTCACGTAGAGATGGATGTTGAGGATCACCGTCGCCAGGAACACGAACATGGTGAGCAGCCGATGGCGCAGCACCAGCCCGAGACTGCGACCATACAGGTGCTGCAGACCACCCAGGCCGCGCTCGCTCAATCGTGCGAAGAAGCCGGGCTCGCGATGGGCGCCCGGCGGCCGCAGCACGTAGGCGCACATCATGGGCGTGGTCGTGAGCGACACGACCATGGAGATCAGGATCGCCATCGACAGGGTCACGGCGAACTCGCGGAACAGGCGGCCGACGATCCCGCTCATGAGCAGGATCGGGATGAAGACCGCGATCAGCGAGATGCTCATCGACACGACGGTGAAGCCGACCTCGCGGGCGCCCTTGAGGGCGGCCTCCATCCGCGACATGCCCTCCTCGAGATGCCGGCTGACGTTCTCGAGGACGATGATCGCATCGTCGACCACGAAGCCCGCCGCGATCGTGAGCGCCATCAGCGATAGATTGTTCAGGCTGTAGCCCAGCAGGTACATGCCGCCGAACGTGGCGACCAGCGACACCGGCACGGTCACCGCGGCGATGAAGCCGGCGCGCGCCGAGCGCAGGAAGGCGAAGGTCACCAGCACCACCAGCACGACGCCGATCACCAGCGCCTGCTCGACCTCCTTGAGGGCGGCACGGATCGTCGTCGTGCGGTCGCTCACGACCTGCAGCTCGACGTCGTTGGGCATCGAGGCCTGCAGCTCGGGCAGCAACGCCTTTATCTCGTCGACCGTCTCGATGATGTTGGCGTTGGGCTGCTTGTAGATGATGACCAGCACCGAACGCTTGCCGTTGGCCTGACCCTCGTTGCGGATGTTCTCGGTCGAGTCGATCACCTCGGCCACGTCCGACAGCCGGACCGGGGCGCCGTTGCGCCAGGCGATGATCAGCGAGCGGTATTCGTCGGCGACGGTCGCCTGGTCGTTGGAATAGATCTGGAAGCGCCGGTCGCCGACCTCGATCGCGCCCTTGGGCGAGTTCGCGTTCGCGGCGGCCAGCGCCGCCCGGACGCTTTCGAGGCCGATCCCGTACTTGTTGAGCGCCGTCGGATTGAGCTCGACCCTGACCGCCGGCAGCGAGCTGCCGCCCAGCTGCACCTGGCCGACCCCGCTCACCTGGCTGAGTTTCTGCTGCAGGATGTTGGAGCCGGCATCGAACAGGCGGCCCTGGCCCAGCGTGT
>CAMFJT010000350.1 GCA_945957125.1 uncultured Rhodospirillales bacterium
TCGCCGAACGATCAGACAACGGCCGTGTGGCCGGGATATGGTCCTTCGCTGCGCTCGGGACGATGGAACTTCGATAGACGAGGCGAAAGGCATGGAAATCAACGAGGGCGACGTCGTGCTCAGGGATTACGTCTTCGCCAGCGGCGAGACGCTGCCCGAGCTCAGGCTGCACTACACGACCGCAGGCATGCCGCACCGCGATGCCGGGGGCGGGATCGACAACGCCGTCCTGCTGCTGCACGGCACCAGCGGCACGGGCAAGAACTGGCTGCTGCCGTCTCTCGCGGACGAGCTGCTCGGCCCGGGCCAGCCGCTCGATGCGTCGCGCCATTACATCGTCATGCCCGACGGCATCGGGCGCGGTGGCTCGAGCAAGCCGAGCGATGGGCTGCGGGCGAGGTTTCCGCATTACCGCTATCGCGACATCGTCGAGTCGCAATATCGCCTGCTCACCGAGCATCTCGGCATCCGGCACCTGCGGCTGGTGCTCGGCAGCTCGATGGGCGGCATGCATTGCTGGATGTGGGGCGGGATGTATCCCGGCTTCATGGACGCGCTGGTGCCGATCGCGAGCCAGCCGGTCGCGATCTCCGGCCGCAACTGGATCTCGCGGCGCATCGCCATCGAGGCCATCCGCAACGACCCGGGCTGGAACGGCGGCGACTACGTGACCAGGCCGACGCACTATGTCCGCACCGCGCCGTTCGCCTCGCTGATGACCGAGAGCGTCGTCCGCCTGCAGGAGATGGCCGGCACGCGCGAGGCGGCCGATGCGCTTTACCGGCAATGGGTCGCCAATGTGGCCAAAGGCGACGCCAACGACCAGCTTTACGCGACCGAGGCGGTGATGGACTACGATCCGGCGCCGCTGCTGGGAAGGATCACGGCGCGGGTCCTCGCCATCAACTTCGCCGACGACGCGGTCAATCCGCCGGAGCTGGGCGTGGTCGAGCCGGCGATCCGGCGGATTCCGGGCGCGCGCTTCGTGCTCGTTCCGTCGAGCGCGGAGACGCACGGGCACTTCACGCACCTGCGGGCGGCGATCTGGAAGCCGCACCTCGCGGCGTTCCTCGAGGAGCGGGAGTAGGGCCTCTCAGCCCTGGCTGCGATACCAGTCGAGGATCTCGGCGCCGGTCCACATCACCACGCCCTCGTGGCCGAGGATGTAGTCGTACAGCATCTCGAGATACTTGATCCGATGCGGCACGCCGGTGAGGTAGGGATGGATCGAGATCGCCATCACGCGCGGCGCCTTGGCGCCGTCGAGGTACAGGCGGTCGAACTGGTCGCGGCCGCGGCGGAAGATCTCGTCCGAGGGCTGCTTCTCGACGGCGCTGATCACCACGTCGTTGACCTCGACCGTGTAGGGCACCGAGACGACCGTGCCGGCCCGGGTCGCGAGCGGCACCGGTTGCTCATCGAGCACCCAGTCGGCGACGTATTCGATGCCCGCCTCGGCCAGCAGGTCGAGTGTTTCGTCGGTCTCGGTGAGGCCCGGCGATTCCCAGCCGCGCGGCGGCTTTCCGGTGAAGCTCCTGATCGCCGCGATGGTGTCGGCGATGGCGGTGCGCTGGTCGTCGACCCGGTGCATCGGCTTCTGCACGAAGCCGTGGCCCATGAAGTCCCAGCCGGCATCGAGCGCGGCCTGGCAGGCCTCGCGGTAGTGCTCGATGGCCGTGCCATTGAGCGCGAAGGTCGCCTTCAGCTTGCGCGCGCCCAGCACCTCGACGAAGCGCCAGAAGCCGACCCGCATACCGTACTCGTGCCACGCCCAGTTCGGCACGTCGGGCAGCAGCGGCTGGCCCATCGGTGGCGGAAGCACTGTGCGCGGCATGGCGCCGAGCGGGCTCCAGTTCTCGACATTGACGATCGTCCAGACCGCCACGCGCGCATTGCCCGGCAACACGAGCTTGGGCCGCTTGTGGATCGGCAGGTAGGGCGTTCGCCTGCGCAGGCTGTCGCCGGGCTCGGTCATCGTTTCACCCCAGCGAAGGCTCAGCCCTTGTTCGGGGCGATCAGGTACTTCTCGCCGGTCGCGCGCTTGTTGTAGGCGGCGATGGTCGCGAGATCGAGCGCCTCGGCCAGCGAGATGGTCTTGGTGTAGTGGCTGGCGAAGGTGGTCTTGAGCGAGTTGACCACGCGCTCGCGCAGGCGCACCTGGTCGGGCCGGCCGATCTTCTGCAGGAACGGCGTCAGCAGCCAGCCGCCGACGCCCCAGGCCATGCCGTAGTTGCGTGTCAGCTCGACCGCCCCGGTGTTGAGGCTGCCGTAGATGTACACCTGCTTGTGCGTGGTCGAGCCGTAGCGGCTGTATTCCTTGGCGGTCTTGTTGAGCGCTATCTCCATCGCGGTGAGGATCTGGCTGGCGAGCTTGCCGCCGCCGATCGCATCGAAAGCGATGGTCGCGCCGGTCTCGACCAGTGCCTGCACCAGGTCGTCCTGGAAGCTGGCGGCGGAGGAATCGACGACGTGCCTGGCGCTGATGTCCTTCAGGATCTTCGCCTGCGCCGGGCTGCGCACGATGTTGACCAGCCCGATGCCGTCCTCGTTGCAGATCTTGTTCAGCATCTGGCCGAGGTTGGAAGCGGCGGCGGTATGGACCAGCGCCTTGTGGCCCTCGCGCTTCATCGTCTCGGTCATGCCGAGCGCGGTCAGC
Organism: uncultured Rhodospirillales bacterium; assembly: GCA_945957125.1. Lineage (GTDB taxonomy): Bacteria > Pseudomonadota > Alphaproteobacteria > Reyranellales > Reyranellaceae > Reyranella. Next base: position 2,657 of record CAMFJT010000350.1, read on the forward strand.
GGGTTGACGAACCAAGATGCGCCCTCGGCCGCCGTCGTGCCCGCCGGCAACGGCTGGCAGTCGCGCGCGTTCAGCACGCGGTACTGCGCATACATCGAGCCGCCGACCATCGACACGGTCTTGCCCAAGAGCGCCTGCGCGGCATCGGACGAGCCTGCCTTGACGACCGTTCCGGCGCCCTCGTTGCCGACTGCCATCGACTGGTCGAGTCGCGCGGCGAGGAAGGGCAGGGCGGCCTGCGAGACCTTCGCCTTCACGACCGTGCTCTCGCCGCTGCCGGAGGTGGTCGCGGCCGACACGTCGGCGGGACCGAGCAGCAGGCCGAGGTCGGATGGGTTGATCGGCGTCGCCTCGACCTTGACCACGACCTGGTCGGGGCCGGGCTCGGCAATCTCGACCTTTGCCAGCGACAGCTCGAGCTCGCCGCTCTTCTTGATCAGGGAACGGAGCTGCAGTCCCGTCGTCATCGTCTCTCTCCTTGGTTCATTGGACTCTAGATCAGGATACCGGTCGGGTCACGGTGCCCGCCAGGCCGGCCGCGTCGTCGAGAAGGCGAGCACGGCGCAGAACGAGACGATGCCCAGCGCCACGAAGGTGAACAGCCCCTGCAGGCCCCAGCCCAGCACATCGAGCGCCAGCAGGCTGCCGCACACGGCGATCAGGATGCGGCAAAGGTTGGCGATCACCGGCCAGACCATCTCGCCGGTGCCCTGGCTGGCGAAGTACAGCGCCATGGCCAGCCCGAAGAAGCCGTAGACCGGCCCGACGATGCTGAGATAGGTGCGGCCGGAGGCCAGCGCGGCAGGGTCGTTGGTGAATAGCCGCAGCCAGAGGTCCGGCTCGATCGCCACCACGATGCCGATGGCCGCCGCAATGGCGCCGGCCATCAGCGCGCCGCTCCACGCCACGCGCTGCGCGCGGGCGAACTGCCGGGCGCCGATATTGGTGCCGACCAACGCGGTCAGGGTGGCGCCGATGCCGAAGCTGATCGGCACAAGCATGTATTCCAGCCGGCTGCCGATGCCGTAGCCCGCGATCGCCGCGTCGCCCGCGCGGCCGATCAGTCCGGTGACCAGCAGCACCGTGCCGTTGGTCAGGATGACCACCAGGCAAGCCACCAGCCCGACCTTCAGGATGTCGCGGAACGGCCGCCAGCGGAAACCGTCAGCCGGCCAGCGCAGGCGCAATGCCGCCTTCGGGCCGACCAGCCGGGCCAGCATCCAGAGCGCCGCGAGCGTGAACACCGTGACGGCCGCCGCGGCCGGCCCGACGATGCCGAGCCGGGGCAGCCCGAACCAGCCCAGCGTCAGCGCGCCGGTGAGGGGGATCTGCAGCGCCGCCGTGGCGACCAGGGCGTAGCCGGGCGTCTTCATGTCGCCCGTTCCGCGCAGCACCGAAGCGAGCGTGTTGGCGATCCAGTGGGCGCCGCAGCCGAGGAAGAGGACCGTCGCGTACGCCACCGCGCCGTCGAGCGCGCGGCCGCTGCCACCCAGCGCTCCGTAGATCGGCCGGCCGAAGCCGACCAGCACGATGGCGAACAGCGCGGCCATGCCGACGGCGATCACCAGCGCATGCGCCGCCGCCGCCTCCGCGGCCGCGCGATTGCCCGATCCCAGCGCGCGGGCGACGGAGGAGGACACGCCGCCGCCCATCGCGCCGGCCGACATCTGGCCGAGTGCCATCTGGGTCGGAAAGACGAGCGCGAGGGCGGCGAGGTCGACCAGCCCGAGCTGGCTCACGAACCAGCTGTCGGAGATGCTGACCAGGCTCTGCATCGCCACGTTCAGCACGTTGGGCGCAGCGAGGGTCAGGATGGTCGGCAGGATCGGACCGGACAGCATCATCTGCCGGCGTTCGGCGGGACTCATGACCGCGTGTCTATCACGTGCCACCCGTCGCCCACGCGAGCTTATCTCATGCCGCGATCATCTATCTTGGCTGGGACCGCGCCACTCCGTGGCGCTCGTGATCATGAGATGAGCGCCACGGAGAGGTTGTGAATTTATCGGCCGATGGCAAAAAAGCGATCTGGCTACACTCCCACC
>CAMFJT010000351.1 GCA_945957125.1 uncultured Rhodospirillales bacterium
AGCACGCCGAAGCTCGATCCGGCCGTGCTCGTACCGTATCTGGCCCAGGCGACGAAGACGGTCGGGCTCGTGCCGACTCTGTCGGTCAGCGAATATCCGCCGTACCTTCTGGCACGGCTGGTCAACACTCTGGACCATACGACCGAAGGGCGGGTCGGATGGAACTGCGTGACGGGCAGCAACGACGGCGCGGCGCAGAATTACGGGCACGACAAGCATCGGCCGCATGACGAGCGTTACGACGTCGCCGACGAGTTCGCCGATGTGGTCACGCGGCTATGGGAGGCGTGGGAGCCCGATGCCGTCGTGCTCGATCGCGAGAACCACCTGTTCGCCGACGGCAGCAAGGTCCATCCGATCCATCATGTGGGCAAATACTTCAAGGTGCGCGGGCCGCTGAATGCGCCTCGCTCGCCGCAGGGGCGGGTGCCGATCTGCCAGGCCGGCGGATCGCCGCGCGGGCTCGAGTTCGCCTCGCGCTGGGCGGACACGATCATCACCGAAGGGGGCGGCAGCATTGCTTCGATGAAGGCCTATCGCGACACCATCCGCACGCGGGCGCGGGCGTTGGGCCGCAATCCGGACGACATCAAGGTGCTGTTCCTCGCCCATCCCATCGTCGACACGACGATGGATGCGGCGCGCGAGCGGCAGCGGCGCGAGGCGGCCAATGCCGAGGCGCATCTCGAGATGCAGCTCTCGAGCATGTCGCGGCTCACCGGCATAGATTTCTCGCAGTTCGATCTCGATCGGCCGCTGCCGACCGATCTCAAGACCAACGGCCACCAGTCGGCGCTGGCCAAGTGGGTCGGCAAGACGCCGCGATCGCTGGTGCGCAGCTATGCCCGCAAGGACGGCATCGACTTCACCGGTACGCCCGACCACGTGGCGGGCATGATGCAGGAGATCATGGAGGAGGTGGGCGGCGACGGCTTCCTGATCTTCAACACCTACTTCGACCGTCGCTACGTCATCGAGGTCTGCGATGGCCTGGTACCCGAGCTGCAGCGCCGCGGCGTCACGCGCAAGGCTTACGCCCACAAGCACCTGAAGGACAACCTGCTGGAGTTCTGAGACGACGATGAAGGACCATTTCCATCTCGCCTGGTTCCTGTCGCAGGGTTACGGGCCGAAGACATGGCGCTCGCAATGGCCCGGCAGCAGCAGCGATCTCAAGCGCTGGATGATGCCCGATCTCTTCATCGACCTCGCCAGGGGCCTCGACCGCTGCTGCTTCGACTACATGATCATCGAGGACTCCTCGATGGTGCCGTACACGTACAGGGGCTCGCACGACACCTATCTGAAATATGCCGCAAGCTCGCCCAAGCTCGATCCGGCCGTGCTGGTGTCCTATCTCGCGCAGGCGACGAGGACGCTCGGGCTGGTGCCGACGCTCTCGACCAGCGAATACCCGCCTTACCTCGCGGCGCGGCTGATCAATACGCTCGACCACGTGACCGAAGGCCGGATCGGCTGGAACTGCGTCACCAGCTCCAATGACGGGGCGGCGGAGAATTATGGCCACGACACGCAGCGGCCGCACGACGAGCGCTATGACGTCGCCGACGAGTTCGCCGAGATCGTGACCGGGCTGTGGGAGGCGTGGGAGCCGGACGCCGTCGTGCTCGATCGCGAAAGTCCCGTGTTCGCCGACGGCAGCAAGGTCCATCCGATCGACTACGAGGGCAAGTACTTCAAGTGCCGTGGACCGCTGAATGCGCCGCGCTCGCCGCAGGGACGGGTGCCGATCTGCCAGGCTGGCGGCTCGCCGCGCGGCCAGGCCTTCGCCTCCAGATGGGCGGACACCATCATCACCAACGCGCTCACGGTCGAGGGCATGAAGAAGTTCCGCGAAGACGTGCGCGAGCGTGCGATCGGATGGGGCCGTGATCCCGACGGCATCAAGGTGCTGTTCCTCGCCTGTCCGATCGTCGACAGCACGGCCGAAGCGGCGCGCGAGCGCCGGCGGCTGCTGGCGGAAGAGGACGGTCGCCATCTCGACCTGAACCTGTCGGGCCTGTCGCGGCTGACCAACATCGACTTCGCGAAGTTCGATCTCGACGAGCCGCTGCCGGCCAGTCTCACCACCAACGGCCATCAATCCTCGCTGGCAAACTGGATCGGCAAGACGCCGCGCGCACTTGCCACGGGCAACAGCCGGCAGGGCATCGAGTTCGTCGGCACGCCCGACGGCGTGGCGGGCCGCATGCAGGAGATCATGCAGGAGGTCGGCGGCGACGGCTTCCTGATCTTCAACACCTACTTCGACCGCCGCTACGTCATGGAGATCTGCGACGGGCTGGTGCCCGAGCTGCAGCGCCGCGGCCTGGTGCGCAAGGCCTATGCACACCGGCACTTGCGCGACAACCTGCTCGAGTTCTGAACCGGGCCCCGCCGGTCTTCCGGTCAGGCCGACAGGCGCTGGCGCCTGAGGCGGATGCCGGCTTTCTCGCGGTCCCAGGTGTCGGTGGTGATGCCCTCGCTGCGCAGCAGGTGCTTCTGCACCTTCTGCGTCGGCGTCTTGGGCAGGTCGGGCACGATGCGCACGTAGCGCGGCACCATGAAGTGGGCCATGCGCGGGGTGAGGAAGGCGATCAGCTCGGCGGGATCGAGCGTGGTCCCCTCGACCAGCGAGACGGCGGCCAGCACTTCCTCCTCGGCGAACTCGCTCGGCACGGCGACGGCGGCGGCCTCCTTGATCGCGGGATGGGCGCAGAGCTCGGTCTCGACCTCGAAGGAGGAGATGTTCTCGCCGCGGCGGCGGATGGCGTCCTTCATGCGGTCGACGAAGAAGAACTGGCCGTCCTCGCCGACGCGGAAGGCATCGCCGGTGTGGAACCAGCCGTTGCGCCATGCCCGCGCCGTCGCCTCTGGATTCTTGTAGTAGCCGTGGTTCATCCCCCATGGCCGGTCGGTGCGCACGATCAACTCGCCGACCGAGCCCGGCGCCACCTCGCAATCGTTCTCGTCGACGATGCGTGCCTCGACGCCCGAACGCGGCCGGCCGCAGGTGGCCAGCGGCGCGGGGTTCTTGCCCGAGCGGATCGGCGTGGAGACCTCGGTCATGTTGAACACGGTGTAGACGTCGCAGCCGAAGCGCGCCGAGAAGGCGGCGGCGTCCTCGCACAGCGGCACCATGATGGCGGCGGTTAGCGTGTGGCTGCGGTCCTGAGCGGAAGGCGGCTGCTTGACGAGGAAAGTGGCCATCACGCCCAGCAGCACGCAGGCCGTCGTGCGCGTCTCGGTGACGACGCGCCAGAACGAGGCGGTGTCGAACGCCTCGACGATGGCGATCGAGCCGCCGACCGCCAGCATGGCATAGACCGCGGCGGTGCCGCCGACATGGAACAGCGGCAGGTTGACCATGAAGCGGTCGTCCGCGCCGAGCGAGGGGAAGGACTCCGTGCCCATCGTGTAAAGCTGCAGGTACGACGACATCACGCCCTTCGAGGGGCCGGTCGTGCCAGAGGTGTAGATGATGCTCTGCATGTCCCACGGCGCGATGTCGCGCGCGAGCGGCGGCAGGTCGCCGCCGGCCGGCTCCAGCGCGTCGCGGGCGTGCATCGCCAGCCTGGGAAGGACCGGCGCCTCGCCGTTCAGCACGACGGCCGCCGTCAGCGCGGCGCAATCGATCTCCGCCAGCCGGCCGACGAGGTCGGCATGCGCCACGATCAGCTTCGCGTCGGAGTTGGCCACGACATGGGCCAGCACACCGCCGCGGTAGGCGAGATTGATCGGCACATAGACCGCGCCGAGATAGTTCAGCCCGAACCACACCCGGATCGCGTCGGGGCCGTTGGGCAGCCATGACAGGACATGGTCGCCCTGGCGCACGCCGAGCGCGGCCAGCCCGATCGCCGCCTGCCGGGCAATCGCCTGCGTCTGGCGATAGGTCCATTCGCTGCCGTCGGCGAAGCGCGCGAACACTTTATCGGGCGTCGCAGCCGCATGGCGATCGAGCAGCGGGCGCAGCACGCAGCGCTCGGCCTCGGGCACGCGCGGATCGAACCACAGTTTCGTCATCGCTTCCTCCGCTCGTGACGGTCGCCATGTTGTGTACTAGCGTTCGACGGGCCAAGAAGAATACGTGAGGAAGCGTCATGACGAACAGCAAGAAGCCGCCCTTCGGCTTGCAGCGCGACGGCAGCATCGATCGTAGGGATTTCCTCCGTACCGCAGGGCGATTGGGTGTCGGCGCCTTCGGCCTGTCGAGCCTGGGACTGGCGTCCGGCGCGCATGCGGCCGACCCGTTCAACATCGGCTGGATTCGGCCGACCACCGGCCGCCTCGCCTCGTCCTTCTCCTACCTCTATATCGGCGGCCTGATCGCCATCGACGAGATCAACGCCGCCGGCGGCATCCTCGGCCGGCCGATCGCGCGCATCGAGGAGGACGACGAGGCCTCGCCCGCCAAGGAGCCGGCCATCGTCAAGAAGCTGCAAGGCTCGGGCATCGGCTTCATCGCCGGGCCGACCGGCAGCTCGCAGTCGCTGTCGTCGGTGGCGACCACCACGCCCGGCAAGATCATCCAGGCGACCTATGCCAACGGCGCCGAGCTGGGCGACGGCTGTCTCTTATACACATCTGACGCTGCCGACGAAGAGGAGAGTGGGGGG
>CAMFJT010000352.1 GCA_945957125.1 uncultured Rhodospirillales bacterium
TGGAGTGAGCGAACTTGCTGGGGTCTCCCACTGGGCTCCGGCAAGACGGCTTCATTCGTAGGCCGTAATCCCTCACACTGCCGGGCATGATCCGAATCGCCGTCCTGAATTTCGCCCACGAGACCGTCACGTTCCTGCCGAACGACACGACCTACGACGACTTCATCTACCAGGGCTCGCCGGCGCGCGGCGAGGCGCTGCTGTCGTGGGAACCGCGCTCCTACATGGGCGGTTTCGTGAAGCTCGCGCGCGAGCATGACGGCGTCGAGCTGGTCGGCATCGAATCGCCGCTCTGGCCGAAGACCGGGACCGGCTCGGGCTGGATCACGACCGAGGCCTACGAGACCTTCCTCGGCCGCATGATCGCCGAGCTGAAGGCCGGCGGACCGTGGGACGGCGTCTATCTCGCCCTGCACGGCGCGATGGGTGTGCGCGGCGTGCCGCGGCCCGAGGCGGACATCGCGCGCCGGGTGCGCGAGGTGGTCGGCCGGCGCGCCTTCATCGTCGGCACCTTCGATCCGCACGGCAACGAGGATGAGGAATTCCTGGCCGCCGCCGACATGGCTTTCTGCGTGAAATATTTCCCGCACTACGACGCGTATCTGCAGGGAGAGCGGGCGGCGCGCATGCTGATCCGTGCCATTCGCGGCGATTACAGGCCCGCGACGGTGACAGTGAAGGTGCCGATCCTCACCGCCACGGTGCTGCAATGGACCGGCGCTTCGCCGTGGATGGACCTCGTGCAGCGCGCCTTGATCTGGGAGGCGCGCGAACCGGATCTCTATATCAACGTCTTCTTCGGCTTCCCGTTCGCCGACGTGCCCGATGTCGGCTTGACCATCGAGGCCACGAGCAACGGCAAGCCGGAGCTGGCGCGCAAGGCGGCCGACGACATTGCCCACTGGGCATGGCGCCATCGCAAGGCGCTGCTCGATACCGCCAAGGTCCATCCGGTGCCCGGGGGTGTGACGCTTGCCAAGGAAGCGGTGGCGCGCGGCGATTGGCCGGTCGTGCTGGCCGACCACAGCGACCGCTCGGGCTCCGCGACCTGGATCCTGCAGCAGGTGATCGAGCAGGAGCTGTCGGACGTGCTGATCGCCACCATCGCCGACCGCGAGACGATCGAGGCGGTCAGGGCCAAGGGCCTGAAAGCGGGCGACGCCTTCGATGGGGAGGTCGGCGGCCGCGCCGACGTATCGGCCGGCGCGCCGGTGCGCGTGACGGGTACGATCGCGGGCGTGGTGGAGGCCGGCGGCAAGCTCTGGGTCGGCATCTCGTTCGGGCGGGGCAACGTCGTCCTGCTGAGCGAGTACCTGACCCAGATCATGGATCCCGCCGAGCTCGGCTTCCCGGTGGAGCGTTTCAAGGTCTTCGCCATCAAGTCGCGCGTGCATTTCCGGCGCGGCTTCGACGATTCGGGCTTCGCGAAGACCATCCTGCTGGTCGAGCCGATCGAGCCGTTCCTCGGCACCGTCCGACTCGATGCGCTGCCCTACGAGAACGTCGACCTGAAGAAGTTCTACCCCTACGGCGACGTCAGCTTCCCGTAGTCCTTCCGCTGGGACCGAGCCACTCCGTGGCGCTCATCTTCATGACGATGAGCGCCACGGAGTGGCGCGGTCCCAGCGATGAGGACTCTCCTCAGTGTCGTTCGAGGAGCGAGCCGTAGCCTGGGATCCGGTCCTCGATGCCGGCGAGGCGCAGCGCGTGCCATAGCGTCGCCTGCGTGGAGGTGATCACCGGCTTGCCGAGCGCCCGTTCGAGCCGGTCGATCACCGTGTGCGAGCGCGTGTTGAGGCAGGTCATGATCAGCGCGTCCGCCCGCGCGTCGCAGCCGCGCCTGCCGAGCTCGAACAGCGTGTCGGGACCGGGCTCGGCGAGCCGGAAGCCGTCGGCGATGCCGAGGTGGGCGCCGCCCACCACCGTCAGCCCGGCGCCCGCGAAATAGCGATGCTCGGCCTCGTCGACCTCCTTGGTGTAGGGTGAGACGATGCTGACGGTCGAGACGCCGAGCATCTTCGCCGCCGTCAGGATCGCATGCGCCGCCGTGGTCGACGGCGTGTCATAGGTGTCCTCGATCTCGGCGCGCAGGTGCGCATCGTAGGCCAGCCCCTGCACGATGGACGAGGCGGTGCAGCCATAGGCGATGACGTCGGGGAAGACGCTGGAGAGCTGGCGGATCGCCGCCTTGCCCTCGTTGCGATCCATCTCGACAAAGGCCTCGGGCGTCGTCGCCGGCGGGATGAACATGCGCGAAGCGAAAACGCTCACGCCGTCGGGCAGGATCTTCTGCGCCCAGGGCTCCATCACCGTGTTGACGCTGGGCACCACGATGCCCAATCGTGCCCGTCGTCCGTCGCCGTCCAGCTCGCGTCTCGCCATGACCGCAGCATGCGGCTAGGATCGCCACAACATCAAGACACCCGAGGAAGCAGCCATGGCGATCGAAATCCTGGAGATCCATCACACCGGTGTGCGCATCGACAATGCCGGGCAGAAGCTGTCCGACATGGAGGCTTTCTACAAGGACGTGCTCGGGCTCGAGCGCGACCGGAAGCGGCCGACCATCCCTGGCATTCCCGGCGCGTGGATCAATGTCGGCGAGGTCGGGCAGATCCACCTGATCGGCGGCGACCAGCCCTCACCGGTAGCCAAGGGCCCGGGCGAGGATCCGACTCGCCCTCATGTCGCCTACGCGGTGCGGGACATCGTGGCGACCCGCAAGGAACTCGACCGGATCGGCGTGCACTACTGGGTGATCGAGGGGCTCACGAGCCCGGACTCCACGCAGGTCTTCATGAACGATCCGTGCGGCAACATGGTCGAGCTGCACCAGTTCGACAAATGCCGCTGCCGCGCCGCCAACCGCGCGGCTTGATCTGGATCAAGGCCGCGGCGGACGCGGCCTCGACACTGTCATCACACCGATCAGACGAAAGATGAGACGATGCCCGATACCGTCACCCTGACCCAGCCGACAGCGTCGCAGGAGGTCGAGCATTTCGACGTGGTGATCGTCGGCGCCGGCATCTCCGGGGTGGGCGGCGCCTACCACCTGACGAAGCAGTGCCCCGGCACCAGCTTCGTCGTGCTGGAGACGCAGGAGAGCTTCGGCGGGACCTGGCTGACCCACAAGTACCCCGGCATCCGCTCCGACAGCGATCTCTTCACCTTCGGCTACCGCTTCAAGCCATGGACCGGCGCGCCGATCGCCACGGCCGAGGAGATCAAGACCTACATGGGCGAGGTGATCGAGGAGAACGACCTCGCGCGCCATATCCGCTACCGCCATCGCATTTCCTCGGCGCGCTGGTCGGGCGGGGACAATCGCTGGACGATCGAGGGCACGCGCGGAGACACGGGCGAGGATTTCCGCCTGACCGCCAACTTCCTGTGGATGTGCCAGGGCTATTATCGCCATTCCGAGGGCTACACGCCGGAGTGGCCGGGCATGGCGGATTTCAAGGGCCGCATCGTCCATCCGCAGACCTGGCCGGAGGATCTCGACGTCAAGGGCAGGAAGGTCGTGGTGATCGGTTCGGGTGCCACGGCGGCAACGGTGATCCCGGCGATCGCCGAGGATGTCGAGCATGTCACCATGCTGCAGCGCTCGCCGACCTTCTTCCGCGCCGCGCGCAACGCCGACGACCTCGCCGACACGCTGCGCCGGCTGGAAGTCGACGAGAGCTGGATCCACGAGATCGTGCGGCGCAAGATCCTGCACGATCAGGATGTCTTCACCCGCCGCTCGTTCGAGGAGCCGGAGAAGGTCAAGAACGAGCTGCTCGCCGGCGTGCGCGCCCATCTCGGGCCGGACTTCGACATGGCCACGCACTTCACGCCGGGCTACCGGCCGTGGCGCCAGCGCATCGCGTTCGTGCCGGACGGCGACCTGTTCAAGGGCATCCGCTCGGGCAAGGCCTCGGTGGTGACCGACGAGATCGACCGCTTCACCGAGAAGGGAATTCGCCTGAAGTCGGGCAAGGAGCTCGAGGCCGACATCGTCGTCACCGCCACGGGTTTCCATCTCAACGCGCTGGGCGACATCGCCTTCGAGATCGACGGCAAGCCGCTCGATTTCGCCGGGACCGTCACCTATCGCGGCATGATGTTCACCGGCGTGCCTAACATGGCGTGGGTGTTCGGGTATTTCAGGGCGAGCTGGACCTTGCGGTCGGACCTGGTCGCGGACTTCGTCTGCCGCCTGCTGAACCACATGAAGGGCCGGCAGGCACGTCGCGTCGAGGTGGCGCTGCGGCCCGAGGACAAGGACATGAAGCTGCTGCCGTGGATCGACACGGAGAACTTCAACCCCGGCTACCTGCTGCGCGGCATGCACCTGCTGCCCAAGCGCGGCGACAAGCGCGAATGGTCCCATACGCAGGACTACTGGCGCGAGAAGAACGAGCTGCCGGCCATCGACCTCGACGACAAGGCGTTCGTCTATAGCTGAAACAGACGAAACGCAATTTGCAGTGCGCGGCATCTGAAGGAAACCGGGTCGTCCTACAAAGCGCCACCCCGAAAGAGGAGGTGCGAGGATGTATCAGCTTATCGGCGCCGCCTTCTGCGTGGCAGCAGTGGCGTT
>CAMFJT010000353.1 GCA_945957125.1 uncultured Rhodospirillales bacterium
GGGACCGCTATGATCCAATGTCCGGCAATAAATTCACAACCACGGAGTGGCGCGGGCCCAGCGCAGAGGTGCTATCCCCCGAGCACGCGGCCGGCGACGGCGTCGAGCTTCTTCGCCATGGCGGGCGCGCGGGCGCCGGGAGCGGTGATCAGCGCATGCTCCAGCGCGCGGTCGCAGCCGGCGGGGCAGGGGACAGGCCGGGCCGCCTTGAGGCGCGGTGCCATCATGGCGACGAGCGTCTTCGCGCGCTCGGCGTTGTCGAGCAGCACGCGCACGATGTCGGTGACCTGCACGTGGTCGTGGTCGGGATGCCAGCAGTCGAAATCCGTGACCATGGCGACGGTCACGTAGCAAATCTCCGCCTCGCGGGCGAGCTTGGCCTCCGGCATGTTGGTCATGCCGATCACGTCGCAGCCCCAGCTCCGGTAGAGGTTCGATTCGGCGATGCTGGAGAACTGCGGGCCCTCCATCGCGAGATAGGTGCCGCCGAGCCGGACCGGGAATCCGGCTTCCTTGGCGCAGTCGTGGATGGCGTGTGCCAGGCGGTTGCAGGTCGGTTGCGCCATCGACACATGGGCGACGAGACCTTCGCCGAAGAAGCTCTTCTCGCGCGCGAAGGTGCGGTCGATGAACTGGTCGACGATCATGAAATGACCCGGCGGCAGGTCCTCGCGCAGCGAGCCGCAGGCCGACAGCGACAGGATGTCGGTGACGCCGACCCGCTTCAGCGCGTCGATGTTGGCGCGGTAGTTGATCGACGACGGCGAGTGGACGTGGCCGCGGCCGTGCCGCGGCACGAACACCAGCGCCTGTCCGTCGAGCTCGCCGAACAGGAAAGCGTCGGAGGTCTCGCCGAAAGGCGAGTCGACCCTCCGCCATTCGGCGTTCTTCAGGCCGGCGATCTCGTAGACCCCGCTGCCGCCCAGGATTCCCAACACCGTCATGCACTTCTCCTGCCCGGGCCCGGGTGTATCATCCGCCCGCGAACAGGGGGAGATATCCATGGGCAAGCTCGACGGCAAGATCACCATCGTCACCGGTGCGACCAGCGGCATCGGCCGGCGCACCGTCGAAGTCTTCGTGGCGGAGGGCGCCAAGGTGCTGGCGACCGGCCGGCGCGCGGAGCTGGGGCAGTCGCTCGAGGCGAGTCTCGGCAAGGACAACTGCGTGTTCTTCAAGGCCGATGCGACCAGCGAGGCCGACGTGAAGGCAATGTTCGATGCCTGCCTTTCGAAGTGGGGCCGGCTCGACTGCCTGTTCAACAATGCCGGCGGCCCCGCGCCGGTCGGCGGCATCGAGACGATCCCGGTCGAGGGTTTCGACGCGGCGATGGCGACGCTGGTGCGCTCGGTGATGCTCGGCATGAAGCACGCCGCGCCGATCATGATGAAGCAGGGTTCGGGCAGCATCATCAACAACGGCAGCATCGCCGGCCGCCGCGCCGGCTATTCGACCTCGATGATCTACGGCGCGGCCAAGGCCGCGGTGAACCACCTGACGGTCTGCGCCGCCATGCAGCTCGGCGAGAAGAACGTGCGCTGCAACTCGATCTCGCCCGGCGGCATCGCGACCGGCATCTTCGCCAAGGCGCTCGGCGTGGAAGCCGGCAAGGCCGACAGCTACGCCGAGGCGGCCGCAAAGAACATGGCCTCGCTGCAGCCCATCCCGCGCGCCGGCCGGACCGACGACATCGCGAAGGCCGCGGTCTTCCTTGCCTCCGACGATTCGACCTTCATCAACGGCCACGACCTGGTGGTCGACGGCGGCGTGGTCGGCGGCCGGCTATGGACACCGCACCAGCAGGGCGTCCAGGCGATGCGCCAGGCGTTCGGCGTCAGTGAAGGCTAGAGGCCTCCCCACTTTTCCTCCCTGCGCGCAGCGCGGGGAGGTGCCCCGCAGGGGCGGAGGGGTCATGGGCCACGACACCGGTGTGGCCCATGACCCCTCCGTCGCCGCAAGACGGCGCCACCTCCCCGCGCTGCGCGCAGGGAGGAAATCCCCGTTGCTCGTCACCTTCTGCGTGTTGCTGGCCGGCTGCCTCCAGGACGACCCCGCCTACCGTCCGGTCACGCTGCAGCCGCCCTTCAGCTCTTTGCCCGAAGCGCCGGCCGGCGCGACGATCGAGCGCGGGACGGCGGTCAAGCTCAACCCGCAGCAGCAGGAGGCCGTGATCGCGGGCGTCCGGAAATGGATGAAGGACCCAGCCTCGGTCTCCTTCGGCAGCATGGCGGCGGCCCGGACCCGACGCGGCGGCATCGTCGTGTGCGGCGAGGTCAGCGGCCGCAATTCAGCCGGCGTCGTCGCCCCGATGGCGCCCTTCATCGGAATGCTGACGCCGTCTTCGTCCGCGCCGGAATTCGTCGTCGTCGACATCGCCGGCAGCGGCAAGCCTCGAGCGGAGCTCGAGGCCCTCTGCCGGCAGAGCGGCGCGGTGTAGCTACTCCGCCGCCTGCTTGCCCAGCCCCTTCGGCACCTGCGCCCCGGCGGCGGTGACGCGCGGGTTGCTGGTGACCTTGAGCGCCTCGGCGGCGTCGGCGTTCTCCATGATCTTGGCCATGATCGCCTGGCCCGCGCGCTCGAACACGGCGCGATTGTCCTGCAGGTACTTCTCCGACTCGCGCAGCTTGGTGACGTAGCCGTTGATCTCCGGGATGACGTAGCGCGCCACCATGTCCCAGCTGCGGAAGGTGTTCTCGGGGTTGGCCCAGTCGTGCACGAAGCCGACGCAGGTGCCGAAGCCGCCGCTCTGATCGACCACGTTCTTGATCATCTTCACGAGGTCGTCCGGCGTGCCGATGACGGCGGCGGAGCCCGCGCCGGCGATCTCCTCGACCGCCTGGTCGGGCGAGGCGTAGGCGACCGAGCCCACCCGCTTCAGCGTGCCGTGGATGTACTGGTTATGCCAGCGCATCAGGCCGTGCTTGGCCTCCTCGCGTGCCTTCTCTCGGGTCTCGGCGATGTGCCAGTTGAGCAGCACGCGCCAGTTCTTGCGGTCGACCGTCGTGCCGTGCTTCTTCGCCGCGCTCTCGGCGAAGCCCCACTGGGTCGGCAGCGCGGTCAGGCCTTCCGTCGACATCGAGCCGAGCGAGATGATGCCGATGCCGTACTTGCCGGCCAGCGTCATGCCCGAGGGGCTGATCTGCGAGGCGACGGCGAACGGCATCTCCTCCTGCAGCGGCAGGAGCTGGAGGCCCGCGTCGTGCAGGTCGTACCACGCGCCCTTCTGGGTCACGCGCTCGCCGCGGAACAGCCGGCGGATGATGTCGATCGCCTCGTCCTGGCGGTCGCGCTGGGTCATCGGGTCGATGCCGAGGGCGTAGGCGTCGGACGGCAGGGCGCCCGGGCCCGAGCCGAAGATGGCGCGGCCGCCGCTCATCCAGTCGAGCTGGACCATGCGCTGGGCGACGTTGAACGGGTTGTGGTAGGGCAGCGAGATCACGCCGGTCGCCAGCTTGATGCGCTTGGTGTGCTCGGCCGCCGCGGCCAGGAACATCTCGGGCGAGGCGATCATCTCCCAGCCCGACGAATGATGCTCGCCGCACCAGAACTCGTCGTAGCCGAGCTCGTCGAGATGCTTTGCCAGCGCGATGTCGCGCCGGAACTGCAGCATCGGGTTTTCGCCGATGGGATGATGGGGGGCGATGAACGCGCCGAATGCGAGCCGGGCCATGGGTGTCTCCTGAATCCGTTGGATATCGCCTAACATGGCCGCGCGGCGCGGTCGATATCGGGAGGCGGGCATGACTGATCTGGCGAAACGGGTGGCCCTGGTCACCGGCGGCTCGCGTGGCATCGGCAAGGCGGTTGCCGTTTCGCTGGCCGATGCGGGCGCTGCGGTCGCGGTGAACTATCGCGAGAAGGCGGGCGAGGCGGAGGCCGTGGCCGGCGCGATCCGGGCGAGGGGTGGCCAGGCAATGGCCGTCCAGGCCGATGTCTCCCGAGCGGACGAGGTGGCGCGCCTGATGGCCGCCGTCGAGCGCGCGCTGGGGCCGGTCGACGTGCTGGTCAACAATGCCGGGGTCGGCGTGCCGCGCGGCGTATACGACCTCACCGAGGCTGATTTCGACCTCACCATCGCGGTGAACCTCAAGTCGGTCTTCCTCTGCACCCAGGCGGTGATCGCGGGCATGCGGGCGCGCCAGTGGGGCCGCATCGTCAACATCTCCTCCGGCGCCGCGCGCGGCGCCGGCGGGATCGGTCCGCACTACAACGCCTCGAAGGCGGGGATGGAGGGCTTGACGCGGGGCTATGCCGCGCGGCTGGTCAAGGACGGCATCACGGTCAACGCGGTTGCGCCGTCCCTGATCGAGACCGACATGGTGCGGCAGATGGAATCGGCGGCCGCGCGCATCCCGCTCGGCCGCTTCGGCACGCCCGAGGAATGCGCCCTGATCGTCATGATGCTGGTGCGCAACGCCTACATGACCGGCCAGACCGTGGCTCTGAGCGGCGGACTGTCTTTCCTCTGAGCATGAGTCCCGCTGGGGGCGCGCCACTCAGAGGTTGTGAATTTATGGCCGGACAATGGATCATGGCGGTCCCGCGACCCAATCA
>CAMFJT010000354.1 GCA_945957125.1 uncultured Rhodospirillales bacterium
CGATGTCGAGCGCCTTGCCGCAGTTGTTGCGCTTGATCAGCGAGATCATCTCCGGCTGGGCGTGGCCGGCATCCTTCAGGCGGCCGACCCGCAGGCAGGCTTGCAGGCCGAGCGTGATCTCGGTCTGCATGTCCGCGAGCTTCTTCTGGATGAGCTGGTTGGCGGCGAGCGGCCGGCCGAACTGCTTGCGGTCCATGGTGTAGCTCCGCGCCTGCTTGAAGCAGAACTCGGCCGCGCCCATGGCGCCCCAGGCGATGCCGTAGCGCGCGTTGTTGAGGCAGCCGAACGGGCCGCCGAGGCCCGCGACGTTGGGCAGCATGTTCTCGGCCGGCACGAAGACCTCGTCGAGCATGATGGCGCCGGTCACCGACGCGCGCAGGCTGAACTTGCCTTCGATCTTGGGCGTCTCGATGCCCTTCCAGGCGCGCTCCAGGATGAAGCCGCGGATCGCCCCGCCGTCGAGCTTCGCCCAGACCACCAGCACGTCGGCGATCGGCGAGTTGGTGATCCACATCTTCGAGCCCGACAGGCTGTAGCCGCCGGGCACCGTCGTGGCGCGGGTCTTCATGCCGCCCGGGTCGGAGCCGTGGTCCGGCTCGGTCAGGCCGAAGCAGCCGACCCACTCGCCGGTGGCGAGCCTGGGCAGGTACTTCATGCGCTGCTCCTCGGTGCCGTAGGCGTAGATCGGGTGCATGACCAGCGAGGACTGCACGCTCATCGCCGAGCGATAGCCGGAATCGACCCGCTCGACCTCGCGGGCGACCAGCCCGTAGGTCGTGTAGTTGGCCCCGGCGCAGCCGTACTTCTCGGGCAGGGTGGAGCCGAGCAGGCCGAGCGCGCCCATCTCGTTCATGATCTCGCGGTGGAACTTCTCGTGGCGGTTGGCCTCGAGCACGCGCGTCATCAGCTTTTCCTGGCAGTAGTCGCGCGCCACGTCGCGGACGGCGATCTCCTCCTCGGAGAGCTGGTCGTCGAGGAAGAACGGGTCCTCCCAGTCGAACGGCTTGGCGTCGGCACTGATGCCGCGGGCGGCGCTCTTCATCGGGACGGCGGCGGTGGCCATGGTCTCTCCTCTCAGTCTTTGCGGCGTCTTATCAGGCGGCAACAGTCACGCCAACCGGCCTTGTTCACGGTCAAGTAGACCAATCCAGAACCTGGAGGCCGGGCACGCGGGCGAACTCGCCGATATTGGCCGTCACGAGCGCCGCGCCGGCCCTGCGCGCATGGGCCGCGATCAGCACGTCATAGGGACCGATGGGCGTGCCCTGCCGCCTCAAATAGGCGCGGATGTCGGATGCTTCACCGGCATCCGCTTCATCGAAGGAGAGAAGGGCGATCCGGCCCGAGGCGATGAAAAGGGCGATCTTCTCCTCATTGGCGTGCCGCCGTGTGCTGGCGGCGGCCCCGTACATCAACTCGTGGTAAGCGATGCTCGACAGGCCAACCGGAATCGCCGCATTGCGCGCGGCGTCGAAGTGCGCGCGGGCCTGAGGAGGCCGCCCGTTCAGCAGCGCGATGGCGACGTTCGTGTCGAGGTGGATCATCAATCGAACATGGCGCGGTCGTCAGGCATTGCAGGCTGCTCGCGCCCCTCCGGCATGAAAGGTCGATCGCCCAGGGTGTCCAGTTCTGCCCAGGGCATGGCTTCCTCGGAGCCGAGCGGTTCGAGGATCACGCGGTTGCCGACCCGGCTGACGCGCACCTCTTTGCCCTCGAAGCGGAACTCCTTGGGCAGCCTTACCGCCTGGCTGCGACCGTGCGTGAACAGCTTTGCGATGGCGCTCATGGCTCGTACTCCGGTATCTATCATGGGATAGATACCGGAGTACCAACATCTCCGTCAATTGATTGGGCAGGCTCGATGTTACTGTGGAGAGCCTCGAGCTCTACGCCCAGTGAGGGCGGGAAAGATCTCAGGCTGAGCTGGCCGAATGCTTCGGAAGCGCGCAGCTCGAGGGTAGGTGGCGATGTTATCGTCCACCTTCGGAGAGGCAGATGAAAAACATCCAGGTCATCGACGGTGCGTTGAACTGCACTTTCAGCCTCTTTCAGGCGACGGACGAAGAGTTCGCGCTGGTCTTCCCGGACAAGGGGCAAGATATCCAATATGCGGAAGACTTGAGGTCGCTGCCTGACGTCGATGCCGCGTTGAGCAGGATTTGGCAACGGCCCATCCGCAAGCGGGACGCCATGGGCATCCACGGGACCCTGTTCTACCAACTCGAACGCTACAAAAAGGTCTTTCGAGGGAAGTGCGAAGCTTCGGTAGATCCACGTGCCATCAACGAAGCGCAGCGTCGAATGCTCGGACTATGAAACGCTACCGGCGACCGGCCGTCCCGTCAGCATCCGGAAGATCTCCAGGCTGAGCTGGCCGAAGGCTTCGGAGGCGCGCAGCTCGACGGTGCGGGGGCGGGGCAGGTCGATGCGCAGGTCGGCGGCGATGCGGCCGGGCCGGGGGGACATGACCACCACCCGGTCGGACAGGAAGACCGCCTCGGCGATCGAGTGGGTGACGAACAGGACGGTCTTGCGCTGGCTGCGCTCGAGGTCGGTCTCGCCCCAGATGCGCAACAGCTCGAGCGCCATGTCGTCGCGCGTCATGGCGTCGAGCGCGCCGAACGGCTCGTCCATCAGCAGCAGCGGCGGATCGAGCAGCAGGGCGCGGCAGAGCGAGGCGCGCTGCTGCATGCCGCCCGATAGCTCGCGCGGCAGCTTGTCGCCGAAGCCGTGCAGCCCGGCCATCTCGAGAAGCTGCTGGGCGCGCGCCCAATGGGAACGGCGGTCCTTGCCGGCCAGTTCGGCCGGCAGCAGCACGTTGTCGAGGATCGAGCGCCATTTCAGCAGGATCGGCGCCTGGAACACCATCCCGACATCGGCGATCGGCTCGGTGACCGCGCGACCGGCGACCGTCACCGTGCCGCGCGTGGCCGGCCGCAGCCCGGCCACGATGCGCAGCAGGGTCGACTTGCCGCAGCCGCTCGGGCCGACCAGCGACACGAACTCGCCCGCGCCGACGGCGAGCGAGATGCCGGCGAGCGCCTCGACCGGGCCGCTCGCCGCCTCGTAGGTCATGCCGACCCCGGCGAGGTCGATCAGGGACGTGGGCACCGAGGTTACTTCGGCATCTCGACCTTGGTGAAGAAGTCGGTCGAGTAGACCGCCTTGCACTCGACCTTCTTGGGCAAGCCCATGTAGGTATTCACCAGGTCGACCGAATCGCACATCTTCTTCTCGTCGATCCAGCCGATGCCGTTCTTGGCATAGCGCTCGGTCTTCATCAGGCCGAGGCCGATCAGCATGTTCGGCGTCATGACCTCGACATCGACTTCGGGCACGCGCTTCTTGAGGATCTCCATCGCGGCCTTGGGATCGGCCATCACGTCGCGCCAGCCCATGTAGGAGGCTTCGAGGAAGGCCTTCAGCTGCTTGGGCTTCTCCTTCATCGTCTTCTCGCTGGCCATGATCGACATCGAGTACATGTCGAAGCCGAAATCGGCCCACGGCATCATCACCACGTTGCCCTTGCCGGCGGCCTTCTCGTAGAGCGGCAGGCCGGTGCTGTAATCGCCGACGCCGTCCATGCGCTTCTCGGCGACGGCGGCGATCTTGGCGGCCGGCTCGATATTGACCCAGGCGACCTTGCTGGCGTCGATGCCGTTGACCTTGGCGAAGGCCGGGAACATCTGGCGCTGGCTGTCGCCCGGAGGGGCGCCGAGGGTCGCGCCTTCGAGATCCTTCGGCTTGGCGAGCGGCTTGCTCTTGAGGCTGAAGATGTTGAGCGGCGTCTTGTCGAACACCATGCCGACGGTCTTCACCGTCGTGCCGCGCGCGTTGGAGGCGATCACGACCGCGGCGTCGGCGAGGCCCGCGTCAGCGCGGCCGGTATCGACCTTGGCGATCGAATCGCCCGAGCCCTTGGAGTTCTCCAGGGTCACGTCGAGGCCCTTGTCCTTGTAGTAGCCCTTGTCGAGCGCGACCCAGTAGGCGGCGTGATCGCCGACCGCGAACCAGTTCAGCGCGAAGGTGAATTTCTCCTGTGCCGAGGCGCTGCCGGCGGCGGCGAGCAGCGCGGCGAGCGCCAGTGACAAGGTACGGGTCATGAAGAGTGCTCCTTTCAATCGACGCCTTCGGCCCAGGGCGCCCACAGATGCGCCAGGAGCACGACGACGCCATACAGCAACAGGCCGATGATCGAGATCCAGATCAGCGCCGCGAACGCCACCGAGGTGTTCATGCTGCTCTGGGTGGTCACGATGACGTAGCCCAGCCCTTTCTGCGAGGCGACGAATTCGCCGACGATCGCGCCGACCACGGCGGCGGTCGCCGTGATCTTGAGCGCGCTCAGGATATAGGGCAGGGCGTTGGGAATGCGGATCTTGATGAAGATCTTCCACTTCGGCGCATTGAAGACGCGGCCGAGGTCGAGCATGTCGGCCTCGATCTGGGTCAGGCCGACGGCGGTGTTGATCACCACCGGGAAGAAGCCGATCAACGCGCCCATCAGCATGTTGGGGAAGATGCCGTAGCCCATCCAGATCAGGAACAGCGG
>CAMFJT010000355.1 GCA_945957125.1 uncultured Rhodospirillales bacterium
GGGGCCCGGGCCACTGGGTTTTTCCCGAGGGGGCCCCCTTTTTGTGGTTCAACTCAAAATTCTTAATCCGATGGTCTTTTTGGTTTTCATGGCTGGGGGCGCGCCACTCCAGGGGCGCGCCCCCAGCGGAAGATCCTTTGAAGGCGACATGTCTCGTCGCTCGGAGGCGCGGCCTCGCTCGCTAGGCGATCGGATCGGGCTCGCCCGGCGGCAGCGGCATCTCGAAGACGTTTAGCGTCATGGATACGAGCATGTAATAGCCGCACACGCCGACGAGATCGACCACGCCCGGCTCGCCGAAGGCGTCGACCGCGCGCTTGTAGTTGGGCGTGGAGACGCGATTGGTCGCCAGGTACTCGGTGACGAAATCGTAGACCACGCGCTCCACCTCGCGCGTGAAGGGCGGAGACTGGCGTGTGCGCACCGCCTCGATGATCTCGGCCGAGAGGCCGGCCTCCTTCGCGAGCCGGGCATGCGCGTAGAACTCGAACTGTGCCTTGAAGTGCCGCCCGACCAGGCAGATCGCCAGCTCGGAGAGATCGGGCGGGATGGAATTGCGGAAGCGGCAATATTCGCCGAGCTTCTGTGCGCGGTCGGCGAGCTCGGGGCGGCGCAGCCACGGATCGAACGGACCGCGCAAGCCGCCGCGCGGTCCGGCGACGATCGCGTCGGCCACGGTCTTCTGGTCGGGCGTGAGCTTGTTCAGGTCGAGCGGGGAGAGGCGCGGCATGGGGCGGTTTCCTTCGGAGCTCTGGGCTGGCCGGTCAGAGCGGGCAGCCGGCGTCGGCGATGCGGTTGCGATCGGCGTCGCTGAAGATGCTGTCGATCATGAGCGTGCCGGCAGTCTCGGCCATGCTGGCCTGGGTGTAGCAGGACGCCGCCGCGGTCCACAGGACCTTGCCGCCGTCGGTCGAGTACAATGTCAGGGTGATGCGCAGGGTCGGTCCGCCGGACATCGGGGCAGGACCGCCGCGCTCGATGCGGATGCCGGGAACCTCGGGCCGCGGGTTGGCGGCAGGACCGTCGAAGTTCTGGTCGCGGCCGCCGACCGGCCCGCGCGTGATGCCGCTGTCGCCCAGCAGGTCGATGTACTGCACGTCCATTCGCATCACGTTGCCGCCGGAGAAGCCGACCTCGTTGCCGCGGCGCGAGAGCCGGATCATCACCTCGCGGCGCAGATTGCGACCCAGCGCGCTGTCGGAGGTGAGCTGGACCGCCGTCTTGGTCTTGGGGATCGGCTGGTAGGCCCGGATCTCGAGCTGTCCGATCTTCGGCGCCTGGGCGGCGGCCGGCAGTGCCGCCCCCCACGCCAGCAAGGCCATTGCACACGCGGCAATACGCATCGTCATTTCCCCCAGTTGAGTCTCAGGCGGCGAGCCGCCGCCAGCCCGGCTCGTCGCGGTCGAGCAGGCGCTTCAGCGATTCGAAATGCAGGAACGCCTGCTGTGCCTCGCCCGCGATCTGCCGGGCGGTGTGCTCGGCCAGCGCCTCGTCGATGTTGTGCAGTGGGCGGCCGGTCTGCATCGCCAGGACCTGCACCATCGCGGCGCGCTCGAGGTAGTAGAGGTCGTCGTAGGCCTGTGCGACGGTCGGGCCGCTCACGATCACGCCGTGATTGCGCAGGAACAGGATGTCCTTGTCGCCCATCGCACGGCACATCCGCTCGCCCTCGTCGTTGCTCAGCGCCACGCCGGCGTAGGCATCGTCGTAGGCGATGCGGTTCCAGTAACGGAAGGCGTTCTGGGTGCACATCTCGATCCGTCCGTCGCGGATCGAGGTCAGGGCCGTAGCGTAGGGCATGTGGGTGTGCAGCACGACCTGGGCGCGCTCGTTGCCCTGGTGGATGCGGGCGTGGATGAAGAATGCGGTCGGCTCGACCGGATAGTTGCCCTCGACGATATTGCCTTCGCCGTCGGCCATCACCAGATCGGACGGCGTGATCTCCGACCAGTGCAGGCCCTGCGGATTGACCAGGAACAGGTCCGGACGCCCTGGCACCGTCATGCTGAAATGGTTGCAGACGCCTTCGTTGAGACCGTGGCGCGCGGCAGCCCGAAGCGCCGTCGTCAGGTCGAGGCGAGCCTGGGTCACCGGGTCGTTGGCCAACATCGTCTGCGCTCCGTTGCGGATGGGCGTTGCGGGCGGGATGATGCCGTCTGCGGAGAGCTCTGTCGATGAATGTCCTGTTCCGCTCGCCGCTGGGCGTCCTGCTGGCGAAACCTTGGGTCGACCGGGCCGGGCTGTTCGGGCTGCGGCGCTGGTACATCCCGCTGTCGCGACTATGGGCGGCGGCCAATCGGGCTGGCCCGGATGTGGCGTCGTTCCGCGCGCAAGTCGGGACGCTGCCGCGCTCCTGGCCTCGGACCGTCCTGCAGGGCCTGCTCGAACGTCACGATCGGCTGAAGTGGGCGGCCTACGAAGCGCGGTCCGACTGGGAGGCCGCGAGCTTCGGTTCGGGCGGCGATGCCGATCCCGCAGTGCTCGATCGGCGCCGGCGCGTGGCGGCGACTCGCCATCTCATGACGCGGTCGACGTTCTATCCGCTGCTGTTCCCCCGCCGGCCCGCCGCCACACGCTGGCGGATCGATCCGCCGGGGAGCGTGGCGATGCCCCGGGCATTGGCGCTCTACGCCGTGACGCTCGATGCGGCGTCGATCGCGGTGTCGCGCGCGTTCGTGCGCGGCGGTGTGCGCGAATACTGGCTTCGCGTGCCGACGCCGTCGGCCGCGCTACGCGCGCGGCCCGGTAGCGAAACGCTGTACGCCCGCGTCGTCGAACCGGCCGATCGGCATGCGAGCGAAACCCTGATCCTCGGCAGCGGCCTCTGCCTCGAGCTCGAGCTGCTGGACGTGACGCGCGATTCGGGCCAGCGCCTGGCCGCGCAGGGTTGGCGCGTGATCGAGCCGATCTCGCCCTATCACGGGCTGCGGGCCATGCCGGGCTTCTACGGCGGGGAGCCGTTCTTCGCGCTGGCGCCGGCTGGCCCGCTCGACCTGATCGCGGGACAGGCGCTCGAGACGGCGCTGCTCGTCGCCTGGGCGCGCGGCCGCTTCGGCGGCAAGGTCGCGGTCGGCGGCATCTCGATGTCGTCGTTCGTGGCGCAGCAGGTCGCCAGCCATTGCAGCCTCTGGCCGCTCGAGGCGCGGCCCGATGCCGTGATGCTGATCAGCCATTCCGGCCGTGTCGAGGAGGCAGCCTTCCGAGGCGAGCTTGCCGTGGGTCTGGGCGTCGATCGCGCCATGCAGGAAGCGGGATGGTCGCGCGAAGCGCTGGCGCGCTTGTCGGCGGCGATCGACCCGGTCGAAGTACCGGCCGTCGCCCCCACGGGGATCGTGTCGGTGCTGGGCGAGACGGATCGCTGGGTGCCCTACGGTGACGGCCTGGCGCTGGCGCGGCGATGGAAGCTGCCGGAGGCCAACGTCTTTCGCTATCCGCTCGGCCATCTCGGCATGCCGGTGCAGCTCGCGCGCGATGCCGCGCCGTTCGAGCGGCTCAGGCAGGTGCTGCGCGGGACGTAGGCGCAGTGGAGATCTCGCGGATCAGCTTGCTGCGCACGGCACGTCCGAAGTCGTCGAAGCTCTCGGCCGCGATCATGAACGAGCCGGGCCCGCCGATCACGTTCTCCTCGTAATATCGATCGAGGCCGTTGTCGGGCGGGCGGCCGAAGTTGCTTCGGTTCATCATCACCGGCAGGCCGTTGATCACGATGCCTTGCGCCACCAGCCGGTCGCGCACCAGCTCGGCCGGCGGCCCGTCGTTGGTGCGTCCGTCACCGGAAACGTCGATGACCCGGCGCTTGGACTCGCAGCCGGAAACCTCGAAACGCTGGGCCGCGAAGGCCATCGCCGCGCCGACCGCCGTCCAGCTCTGCGACGTGCGCGGCGCCTCGGCGAGCTTCTCGGCGAAGCGGCGTGCAGCCGACGGACTGTCGATCACCGACCAGTCGATCACCACGACCTGATAATGCGTGCCGGCCCATTCGGTGTAGCACAGCGCAACGCGCCTGTTCTCGCCGGACAGGATCGCGTCGATCACCCGCTGGCTGGTCAGCGCTTCGACGTAGCCGCGACGCTGCAGCTCCGCCTCGACCTCGTCGATCGAGCGCGACACGTCGACGGCAAGCACGAGCTGGAGGTCGACCGACGTAGCCGCACGCGCGGACGAGGGGGCCGCCAGAGCCGCGAGAGATCCTGCCAATGCGGTTCGTCGCTTCATGTCCGCCTCCGCAGCAAGTGCCGGCAAGAGTAGCACCAGCGGCAAAGAAAAACGCCGGAGCTTTGCCCCGGCGTTTCGTTCTATCGGTCGCTCACTGGTGAGCTCGCAAGCTCACTGGTGAGCTGAGACGCTTACTGGTCGTCGTCGAAGCCGCGCTTGCGCGGCTCGTAGTCACGGTCGCGCCGCGGCGGACCGCCGTCGCGCCGCCGGGCCTGTCTCTTATACACATCTGACGCTGCCGACGAAGAGGATAGTGGGG
>CAMFJT010000356.1 GCA_945957125.1 uncultured Rhodospirillales bacterium
GTCGACCCTGTTCAATGCGCTGACGGCCACGCAGGCGGCGCAGGCGGCGAACTATCCGTTCTGCACCATCGAGCCGAATGTCGGCCGCGTCGCGGTCCCCGACCCGCGGCTCGACAAGCTCGCGGGCATCGCGAGCTCGGCGAAGATCGTGGCCACGCAGCTCGAGTTCGTCGACATCGCGGGCCTCGTGAAGGGCGCGTCGAAGGGCGAAGGGCTGGGCAACCAGTTCCTCGGCAACATCCGCGAGGTCGATGCCATCGCCCACGTGCTGCGCTGCTTCGAGGACGGCGACGTGACGCACGTCTCGGGCAACGTCGATCCGGTGCGCGACGCAGAGATCGTCGAGACCGAGCTGATGCTGGCCGACCTCGACAGCCTCGAGAAGCGCCTGCCCAACCTCGAGAAGAAGGCCAAGGGCGGCGACAAGGAAGCCGCCGCCGAGGTGCCGGTCGTGAAGAAAGCGCTCGACGTGCTGCGCGAGGGCAAGCCGGCACGCAAGGCCGCGATCACCGACGACGAGCGCCTCGTCTTCTCCCGCCTGCAGCTCATCACCGCCAAGCCGATGATGTACGTGCTGAACGTCGACGAAGGCTCAGCCGCCACCGGCAACGCGCACAGCGCCAAGGCCGAGGCATGGGCCAAAGGCAACGGCATGCCGAGCGTCGTCATCTCCGCCGCGATCGAGGCCGAGGTGGCGCAGCTTCCGCCCGAGGAGCAGGGCGAGTACCTCGCCTCGCTCGGCCTGCAGGAGACCGGCCTCGCCCGCGTGGTGCGCGCCGGCTACGCGCTGCTCGACCTCGTGACCTTCTTCACCGTCGGCCCCAAGGAAGCGCGCGCCTGGACGGTGCGCCGCGAAGCCCGGGCGCCGGAAGCGGCGGGCGTGATTCATACCGACTTCGAGAAGGGCTTCATCCGCGCCGAGACGATCGCCTACGACGACTACGTCACCCTGAACGGCGAAGCCGGCGCCCGCGACGCCGGCAAGCTCCGCCTCGAAGGCAAGGAATACGCCGTGAAAGACGGCGACGTCTTCCACTTTCGCTTCAACGTGTGATCCTGGGAGCGCGGCTCTCCAGAGCCGCTCTTCATTGGCCTTGCAATACGCCATGAGCGGCTCTGGAGAGCCGCGCTCCCAGCCCTACACGATCCGGCTGGTCTTGTTGCCCCAGTAGCGGTCGCGCAGCAGGCGCTTGTAGAGCTTGCCGGTCGGCAGGCGCGGCAGCTCGGCCTCGAAGTCGATCGAGCGCGGCACCTTCTGGCGGGCGAGATGCTGGCCGCAGAAGGCGAGCAGCTCTTCCGCGGTCTGCGGCGAGGCGGTTACGTCGGGCATGAGCTGGACCACCGCCTTCACCTCCTCGCCGAGATCGGCGTTGGGCACGCCGAACACCGCGGCGTCGGCGACCTTGGGATGGGTGATCAGCAGGTTCTCGCATTCCTGCGGGTAGATGTTCACGCCGCCCGAGATGATCATGAACGTCGCGCGGTCGGTCAGGTAGAGATAGCCGTCGCCATCGACATAGCCGACATCGCCCACCGTGCTCATCGTGCCGTCGCCGGAGCGCGCCTCGGCCGTCTTGCCCGGATCGTTGAAGTATTCGAACGGCGTCGCTGTCTCGAACCACAGCGTGCCGGGCGTGCCCATCGGCAGCTCGGCCATGGCGTCGTCGAGCACGTGCAGCTTGCCGGCCAGCACGCGGCCGACCGTGCCGCGATGCGCCAGCCACTCCTGCGAGTTGCAGGCGGTGAAGCCCAGCCCCTCTGTCGCGCCGTAATATTCGTGGATGATCGGCCCCCACCACTCGATCATCTGCTCCTTGACCTGCACCGGGCACGGCGCGGCGGCATGGATGGCGATCTCCAGCGACGAGAGGTCGTGCCGCCGCCGCGCTTCCTCGGGCAGCTTGAGCAGACGCGAGAACATGGTGGGCACGAGCTGACTGTGCGTGACGCGGTATTTCTCGATCAGCGCGAGATAGTGCTCGGGGTCGAACTTCTCCATGATGACCGCCGTGCCGCCGCTGCGGATGGTGAGCCCGACCGCGGCCTGCGGCGCCGAATGATAGAGCGGCGCCGGCGAGAGATAGATCATGCCGTCGCGGTACTGCCAGAGATTGAGCAGGAAGCTGAAGATCGGCAGGTGCTTCTCCGGCGGATCCGGCGGCAGAGGCCGCACGATGCCCTTGGGCCGCCCCGTCGTGCCCGAGGAATAGAGCATCGCCGTGCCGAGCGATTCGTCGGCGATCGGCGTCGCCGGGAAACCGGCCGTCGCCTGCTCGAGATTGAGCACCTTGTCGCCCTCGCCCGGTCCGTCGACGACCAGGCAAAGCTCGACCTTGGGGCAGAGCGGCAGGGCCGCAATCGCCACGTCGCGCTTGGCCTGCGAGGTGATCAGCACCTTCGACTGGCTGTTGTTCAGGATGTAGGCCAGCTCCTCGACCGTGAGGAAGGAGTTCACGCAGGTGTAGTAGTGGCCCGACCGCTCGCCGGCTGCGCAGCATTCGACGTAGCGCGCGTTGTTCTCCATGTAGATCGAGTAGTGGTCGAGCCTCGCCACGCCCCGCGCGCGCAGGAAATGCGCGAGCCGGTTGCTGCGGGCCTCCAGCTCCCCGTAGGTGATCGTCTCGCCGCTGCCCGCCATGATCACGGCCGGCCGGTCGGGATGCGCGACCGCATGCTTGCCCGGATACATCGTCAGTTCCTCCCTGTCGCCACGGCTGCGATCGTCTGCGGATCGGCCGGCCCTTCGTCGCCGCGCCACACCACATGCAGGTCGGGCCGCAGCAGGATGAGATCGCGCTCGTAGACGGCGCGCACATGATCGTCGTCGATATCGACGACCTCGAACGGCGCGCCGGTCGCACGCATCGCGCGTTCCAGCGCCGCGGTGTCGACCGATGAACCGCGCCCGTTGCGCAGCAAGGTGTAGCCGTCACCCAGCCGGTCGTGCAGCGCGGTCCCGTCCTTCAGCCACAGATGCGGCAGGCGGGCGCCGGGCCAGGTCGTGGGAACGTAGCGCCGCGATTCGTCGGGCGGCGGCGTGCCGGTCTCGGCACAGACCAGCGGCGAGCCGTCGTAGCGATAGCCCAGCTCCGTGCCGATCATCTCGTGGCTGATGCGCTGGCCGACGAAGGCCAGCTCGCGGATGCGGGCACGCTCGACCTCGCCGGCCGGCGTCTTCTGCGCGATGTCGGGCGAGCAGGCCGCCATCCACGACCGCACACCGGCGGCCGCCGTGCCCGAGGCCAGCCGATTGCGCAGACCGATCGGCCGCCGCTCGGCCTCGTAGCTTGCCAGCAGGTTCGGGCCGCCCCATCCCTGCAACGTGCCGGCCAGCTTCCAGCCGAGGTCGATGGCATCGCCCATGCCGGTATTCATGCCCAACCCACCGTTCGGGATCACGAGGTGGACAGCATCGCCGGCGAGCAGGACGCGGCCGGCGCCGTAGGATTCCGCGACGAGGAGATTCTGGTTCCAGGTGCTGCGATTAAGCACCTCTATATCGACGTCGATGCCGAGGAACTCGCGGATCGAGCCGGCCGGGTCGTCCGCATCGGGCGGGACGCCGCGATTGCTCATGAAGTGCCGCAGGTCGTCCTGAACCACCAGCGTCCCGGTCGGGAAGTAGTAATGCCGGCCCTTGCCGATCGGGATGGCATCGAACAGCGCCTCCGACCGGAAGAAGGTCTGATGGATCGTCCGGAGGCGGCCCTGCCCCTCGAGCGCGATGCCGAGCTGCTTGCGGACCGTGCTCGAGCCGCCGTCGCAGCCGACGAGATAGCGCGTACGCACCGTCTCGTCGCCTGCGAGAGCCGCCGTCACGCCCTTCGCATCCTGGGTAAAGGACAGCAGCTCGCGCGCGAAGCGCACCGCGATGTTCGGCATCGCCTCGGCGACCGCCTTCAAGAGCGGCTCGAGCGTGTACTGCGAGATGATCTGGTAGGGCTCGAGCGGCAGGGTGCCGTCATTGCAGGCGCGGATCTCGGCCTGGCACGCCGTCACCGACGGATAGGGCAGGTGCAGGATCGGCGGATCGACCAGGCTGGTGACGATGAAGACGTCCATCGGCACGTCGCGGAAGCGGCTCGCTGCCCGCACCTTCTCCGCAAGCCCCATGCGGCGGAAGAACTCCATCGTGCGCGCGTTGCAGCGCTCCATCTTCGGCCATTGCCGGCAGGCGTCGTTGCGCTCGACGAGTTGCACCGTCACGCCGCGCCGCGCGAGATCGATCGCCAGTGTCAGCCCGACCGGTCCCGCGCCCACGACCAGAACATCGGCGTCGTACGCCTTGCCCATTCCTTCGCTTCACTCCCTGCGGGGAGCTTAGCGACAAATTGCGGATGTCCCTACAGTCAACGAAGATGTCGTCTTGCCGGACCGCGGGCGTCCCGCCCGCTCATGCGCGTCGGACGAAGGCGCTGAACCA
>CAMFJT010000357.1 GCA_945957125.1 uncultured Rhodospirillales bacterium
GCGGGTCATGGCCTGGTTCTGGATCGCGCTGGGATTGCCCGGCAGGGACGTGAACTTGAAGCGCACGATCAGCGCGCTGTCGGTCACGTCGGCCACGCCCTGCATCTTGAACGGCTCGATGAGCTGGGCCTTGAACTCGGGCTCCTCCATCATCTCGGTGCCGATCTTCTTGGCCGCCTTCCGCAGCGTCTCGAGGTTGGTGTCGCGCGCGAAGGGCAGGGTGAACTTCACTGCCGTCCAGTCGCGGCTGAAATTCGTGATCTGGCCGAGCGAGCCGAACGGGATGGTGTGGATCTGCCCGTTCTGATGGCGCAGCCGGATCGAGCGCAGGGTGAAGCCCTCGACCGTGCCCTTGGCGCGGCCGCAGTCGATGTATTCGCCGACGCGGAATGCGTCGTCGGCGAGGTAGAACACGCCCGAGACGATGTCGCGCACCAGGGTCTGGCTGCCGAACGAGATGGCCAGGCCCACCACCGACGCGCCGGCCAGCAGCGGCCCGATATCGACG
This sequence comes from uncultured Rhodospirillales bacterium, assembly GCA_945957125.1. Classification (GTDB taxonomy): domain Bacteria; phylum Pseudomonadota; class Alphaproteobacteria; order Reyranellales; family Reyranellaceae; genus Reyranella. Next base: position 509 of record CAMFJT010000357.1, read on the forward strand.
CCCAGGTCGCCCAGGGCGATGAGGACGGTGATCGTGCCGATCAGGATCGCGACGGTGACGCGGATCATCGGCATCAGCGTGTCGAAGCGGGTGGCGACCGCACCGCTTCCCGCGTCGGCGCCGCCCGCGCCCGCGTTCTTCCGCGCCAAGCTGCGCACATAGGCGTCGGTGGCGTAGCGGAACAGCTCCCACACCACGAACGCCGTGAACAGGGTGATGCCGACGGTCCGGCCGACGCGCGTAAGGCGGTCCCAGGCGCGCTCGTCGACGAGCCTCAGCACGTCGACCACCCAGCTCTCGGTCAGCAGCACGATGATGGCGATCAGCACCGCGACCCTGAGGCAGCGCGCGATGACGTCCGGGAGCTTGGGCTGGTCGCTCGCCGCCGTGAAGCCCGCGAGCTGCGAATCGAAACGGCGGACCAGCGCCTGCAGCAGGGTCTCGAACACGAGCAGGCCCGCCACGAGGTTGAGCGTCAGGATCATCGCGCTCGGTATGCCGGTGCGGCCCGAGACGGCGCCATAGACCTGGGTGGCGACCACGGCAACGAAGAAAGGCGCCGCGACGGGGACCCAGTGCCGGCCGGCGAAGGCGGCAATGGGTGCCACCCGGCCGAGCCCGGTCAACCATTGACGGGCGCCCTCGCGGGTGCGGACGACCAGCCAGAGCATGGCCGCGAGCAGCACCGGCGCCGTGACGAGCCGGCCGGCCGCGATCGCATCCGCCGACGCACCGTCGGCGACCAGCACGTAGTAGAGAAGCCGCAGCGCGATGGCGAGCAGCACGAATGCCGAGACCGCCCGGAACATGTGCCGTGCCTGGACGTCGTCCATGTCGCAGAGCCGCGCGGACGGCAGGTCCGGGCGCAGGACGATCCGCAGCAGCCACGTATAGGCGCGCCACAGCAGCAGCACGAGCAGGCAGGCGGCGGCGAAGCGCTCCTGCAAGGAGCTGCCCGCGAACCACAGCGCGATCGAGGCGCGGCCGACCAGCCAGACCGCGGCCACGCCCAGCCCGTCGAGGAGTGCGAGCAGGCCGAGCTGGCCCAGCGAGCGCAGGCCCCGCTCCGGTGCCGAGCCGGCGGCCAGCCGGGCGCGCACGCCGGCGCAGGCGCGGCTCAGCAGGGCCTCGGCCGAAAGCGCCACCGCAACGATGCCGGCGAGGAAGAGCAGGAACGCCTGTCGCCCCATGCCACCCTGGCTGCTGCGGTCGAGCTCGTGGCGGAACGCGGCCAGGGTGCCGCCGAGCTGCGGCACGGCGCGCAGGCTCGTCGCGGCCTGCCTGAACAGCAGGGAGATTTCGTCCGGCTCGTCCTCGCGGGCGGGGTCGAACAGGCTGCGGCTGGCCGGCGCGGCCTTGGGCGCGGCGGGCGGTTGACCCTTCAGCTTCTCCAGCACCGACTGGGTGATGGCATTGACCAGCTCGTCGAACTGCTGCTTGGGCAAAGGCTGGGGCGTGCCGTCCTGCCCGAAGGCGGTTCCCGCCATCGGGACCACGAGCAGCAGAAGTGCGATTGCGGCGATTCGACGGAGCATGCCGAAGCCTCTGTCTCTCGGTATCGGAAAGACTTCCTCAATACACACAAAGCCGCCGTTCAGGCAGGCCCGTCATCGGCGGAGCGGGACCGGAACATGAGCGCCCACAGCCGGCCCGGACCCAGGATCTGCCCGATCTCGCGCAGCGCGAAGAAGGGCAGGAGGGAGACGGTCATGATTGCCCAGACCAGCAGGCGGCCCTGCCACGTGCCGCCGCCGATCTGGGGCAGGCTTTCCGCCAGGGACTTGTGCGCGAACATGCCGACCACGACGCGCTCGAGCACGTGGAACAGGATGAACAGCAGGGCGAACAGCGCGGACTTGTAGCAGACCGGATAGATCAGGGGCATGTGGTCGAAGCGCCGGCCGACCTTGAGATCCTCGGCGATCAGCATGACCTTGGCCATGATGGCCGCGTTGATCAGGGCGAAGCCTTGCGGCGCGAACGATATCTCCCGCTCGCCGAGGATCAGGCGCTCGTTGAGCACGAAGAGACCGATCACCACCCAGAGATAGAGGAACATGAGGAGGAAACGGCGCAGCTCCTCCAGCCCCCTCTCGGAAAGGGAATGCAGACGTTCGCGATTCATGACGGCGTCTTTCCTTCTTCGCATCCCAGGTGGTGGAGCAGGAATGCCCTCATCTTCTTTCTCGCCAGGATCGCTTCGGGACAGTCTGGAATCCGATCCTGGAAATTGTGGATCATCCCTTCGTACAGGTCGAGCTTCACCGGGATGCCATGGGCGTCCAGCGCCTGGTAGAACCTGACGAAGCCGCTCAGGAGCGTCTCCTTCAGGCCACCCTGGATCAAGGTCGGGCAGAAGCCTTTGGAGAAGTCGCCATAAACAGGGGACGCATAGGGATTGGTCTGGTCCGCGAGGTCGGCGAATGCCGCCGCCGCGAACTTGGTGTGCTTCTCATAAAGCTGGTTGGGATCGGCATCGTGCAACGTCACTTCGGTATCGCCGCTCGGCGTGACGTCGAACCAGCCGGAGGCCAGAGCGGCCGCCGCCGGCAGCCCGAGACCGCGGTCGCGCATCTTGAGGATCGCGGCAGCCGCAAGGCCGCCCCCCGAAGAGTCGCCGAAGACGGCGGTATCATCGAGGCGTTGCCCCTTCGCTCGAAGGGCCTCGAACACCGAAACCACCTGGTCCGTCATCTCGTCGAACCGGGCATGCGGGGCGAGCGTGTAGTCGACGGAGATCACGCGCAGGCCGGTCGTGTGGGCGGCCACGGCCGCGCGGCCAAGCATCGCGGTCGCGCTGTACATGGTGTGCGCTCCGCCATGCGTGTAGACGAGCAGCTTGCCGTTGTCCTTCCAGCCCTTCGGACAGACCTGCAGGACCGGGACCCCGCCCAGGACCTGCTCCTCGACCACGGACTCGAAGCGGGCAAGGAGAGGGGCCGACTTGGCCCTTGCGTCGGCTTCGGCCCATGCCTGGAGCTTCTTCCATCCCGCGATGTCGTTTGCTTCCGGAAACGCCGGCACGAGAGCCGGATCCGTCATCTTGCGCAGGAAGGCCTGCGCCTCGGGAGATACGGTGACCGGAACATTGATGAATGGCTTGTCGTCCAAGACCTCCTCCTCCGTCAGCGGCGCTGGGTCTCGATGCGCGCCAGCTCCTCGGCGAGGATCGGCACGCCGAGATTGCAGGCCTGGACGCCCTGCACGACGCAGAGCTTGAGCACTTCCATGATCTCCTCGACGCTCGCTCCGGCGGCGAGCGCTCCCTTGATGTGACGCCGGGTGCCCGGCGCGTACATGTGCGTGTAGGAGGCGTCGAACGCGATGCTGAGCAGCTCGAGCTCCTTCGGCGTGAAGGTCTTGCTGGCGTAGATCGACACGCCGGTCGCCATGAACTCGTCCGTCCATTGCGGATCGAGCGCGAAGAACGGTTCCCACGCGACGTTCCACTGGCCGGCAGCGCGCATCCTGTCGCAAGACGGCGTCGGACCCTCGCTCTTCTGCGCGGGCGCGACGCCCGCGGCTTTCGCCTCTTCCAGCAGGATCGGTGCGCCGAGGCTGCAGGAGTGGATCGACATCACCGACGCCATCTTGAGGACCATCAGGATCTCTTCGCGCGTGGCGCCCGCGGCGAGCGCGGCGCGTATATGGCGCCGCGTCCCGTCGGGATTGAGGTTGGTGCAGGCGGCATTGAGAGCCACCCCGACCAGCTCGAGGAACTTGCCCGGCAGCACGCCGCCCTGCCAGGGGTTGTCCGTCATGGTTGAGCAGATCGCCGACCATGACGGGTCCCAGCCTCGCAGCGTGTCCAGCGCGCAGTCCCACGGTCCCATTGCTGTCACTTCGCTCTCCGCCCGGTTAGAGGATGCTGACGGGGCTGGTGCGGGTGCCTGCCGCCTTCGGCGT
>CAMFJT010000358.1 GCA_945957125.1 uncultured Rhodospirillales bacterium
TTCCCATCCTTCGAGACGCGCCGCTGCGCTGCGCTCCTCAGGATGAGGCCATTCGGCCCCTGGTCGAGATGACGGAGAACGGCAAATGCGATAACCCTGCCGTCATCCTTTCGGGGGCATCCATGAAACGCACCATCGGCAAGCTGAAGCGGCCGTTCGGCAATCTTCACTACGAGGTCACCGGCAGCGGGCCGGCCCTCGTCTTCGCCCATGGGCTGGGCGGCAACCAGATGAGCTGGTGGCAGCAGGTCGCGCACTTCGCTCCGACCTACACCTGCGTGGCCTTCGCCCATCGCGGCTTCTCCCCGTCCGACCCGGTGCCGAGCGGCCCCAACCCGGAGAACTTTTCCGGCGACCTGTCGGCGCTGATCGATCATCTCGGCTTCGATGACGTGCGGCTGGTGGGCCAGTCGATGGGCGGCTGGACGATGCTCGAATACGCGCTGGCGTTTCCGTCCACCGTGAAGGCCCTGGTGCTGAGCGCGACATCCGGCACGATCGACCGGCGCGGCGCCGATCCGTCGGGCGGCGCGCAGTACGACGCCTGGCAGAACGACGCCGAGGCGAAGGTGGCTGCCGGCCTGCGCGACGGCATCCATCCCGCCATCGGCATCGCCGGTGCCGCGCGTGCCCCTGCACTGCACCTCCTCTACAAGAGCATCGACGAGATGGCCGGTGGCCTCGACAAGGAGCGACTGCGGGCGGGCCTGCGCCGCACCGCGCAGCGCACCGTCGAGGAGCTCGCCGATTTCCGCGTGCCGACCCTGCTGATCGCCGGCGGCGAGGACGTCGTCTTCCCGCCATTCCTCGCAAGCGCCATCGCCGCAGGGCTGCCGTGCGGCAGCGCAAAGCTGATCCCCGATGCCGGGCACTCGCCATATTTCGAGCAGGCCGCTACCTTCAATCGTCTGGTGGAGGATTTCCTGTCGCTCCACCGCTAGGAGGAGACGTTGTCCAAGGACAACCCGCGGATCGCCGTGCTGGGATTCGCCATCGAGTGCAATCGTTTCTCGCCGATCAGCACGGCCGAGGATTTCGAGACCGACGTCGACATCCGGGGCAACCGCATCGTGGCCGAGGGCCGCGCCGAGGCCTCGATCACCCTGCCCGACCTGCCCGGCTTCTTCACGGAGATGGATCGCAACGGTCCCTGGACGCCGGTGCCGCTGCGCGTCTCGCAGGCGCAGCCCGGCGGGCCCGTCGAGGAGAGCTTCTTCAAGGGCTTCCTCGCCGAGATCGCGGCGGGCCTGAAATCCGTGCTGCCGGTCGACGGCGTGTTCGTCTCCTGCCATGGCGCGGCGCTCGCCGAAGGCACCGACGATCCCGACGGCGACCTGTTCGAGCTGGTGCGCTCCGTCGTCGGCCCCGACGTACCGGTGGTCGCGGTGTTCGACCTGCACGCCAACGTCTCGCGCCGCATGACCGACAATCTCTCCGTCTTCGTCGGCTACCGCGAGAACCCGCACAACGACATCCACGAGCGCGGCGTCGAGGCGGCGCAGCATCTGCGCGAATGCCTGGCCGGCGCGCGGACCGCCGTCACCATGGTGAAGGTGCCGATCGTCTCGCCGCCGATCGCGCTGCTCACCGCGCGCGGTCCCTACGCCGACCTCATCAAGTACGGCCAGACCAAGGTCGGCGGCGACATCATGAACGTCTCGGTGATGGCCGGCTTCGCCTACGCCGATTCACCGAAGAACGGGCTCACCGCCGTGGTCACCGCGCGGAACGGAAAGCGCGAGGCGGCGGCCGCGCTGTCGCTCGACATCGCCCGGCGCGCCTGGGGCATGAAGGAGCGCTTCAAGCGCGGCATGATGGGCCTGTCGGACGCCGTCGCGCTCGCCGCTTCCGTCGGCCGCGACCGTCGGCGCAAGCCGATCATCCTGGCCGATGTCGCCGACAATCCCGGCGGCGGCGCGCGCGGCAACACGACCTACCTGCTGCGCGCACTGAAGGCGGCGGGCGCGCGCGGCGTGATCTTCGGTGTGTTCAACGATGCCGCACTGGCCGCCCGGGCGCATGAGCTGGGCGAAGGCGCGACCTTCACCGCGTCGTTCAATACCCGGGAGACGCACGAGTTCTCGCTGCCGTTCGATTGCGAGGCCACGGTCGTCAAGCTGACCGACGGCAAGTATGTCGGCCGCCGCGGCGTGCTGCGCAACGTCGCCGCCGACATGGGACCGTCGGCGCTGCTCGATCTCGGCGGCATCCATATTGTCGTCATAACCCATCGCTGCCAGTGCATGGACCCACGCCAGTTCGAGAGCTTCGGGCTCGACATCGCCGCCGCGCGCGTCGTCGTGGTCAAGAGCCGCGGCCATTTCAGGGGCGGCTTCGACGAATTCTTCAGGCCCGAGCAGATCTACGAGGTCGACTGCCCCGGCCTGACCTCGCCGGTATTGGCCAACTTCACGTGGACCAAGCTGCCGCGCCCCGTCTACCCGCTCGACGAAGAGACAACGTGGACGCCGCCGGCGAGCGTGTAGCCGAGCCTCTGGCTTTCATGCTCCTCTCCTCCAATTCGGGCAGGCCATTCGCATATGAGCAAGTTCCTGTCGTCCCGACCGGAGCCGAGCGCAGCGAGGCGTAGTGGAGGGACCTCCTCATGTAACGCCCGGCGGGATGAGCAGGTCCCTCGACTACGCTTCGCTCCGCTCGGGACGACGGAAAAATGGGTCATATGCGATTGCCCTGCCCTATCGAGATAGGGGAAGTGCTCGATAGATACTGGGGAAGCAAGCGAGCTTGACCCCATTGGGAAGGCGGCCTTCACTGCCGCATCAGTGAAGCTCCGGGAAACCCCATTCATGCTGCGTCGCGTGCTGCTCGCTTTCTCCGCCCTCCTGCTGGCGAGCCCGGTGCTGGCGCAGCAGAAGACGCTCAAGGTGGTGATGCATTCGGATCTGAAGATCCTCGATCCGGTCTGGACCACCGCCTACATCGTGCGCAACCACGGCTACCTGATCTACGACACGCTGTTCTCCCTCGACGAGAAGCTCCAGCCGCAGCCACAGATGGTCGAGCGCTGGACGGTCAGCGACGACAAGCTCACCTGGACCTTCACGCTGCGCGAGGGTCTCAAATGGCATGATGGCCAGCCGGTGACGACGGCCGACGTCCTGCCCTCGATCAAGCGCTTCACCGACAAGGACGTGCAGGGCGGCCTGCTCGCCAAGGTGACGCAGGAAATGACAGCCGTCGACGACAGGACCTTCCGGATCGTGCTCAAGGAGCCGTTCGGGCCGATGCTGAGGACGCTGGCCAAGCCCGCCTCGGTCCCACTGTTCGTCATGCCCAAACGCGTCGCCGAGCTGCCGATCAGCCAGCAGCTCTCCGACACGACCGGCTCGGGCCCCTTCGTCTTCAAGAAGGACGAGTGGAAGCCCGGCGAGCGCGTCGTCTACGTGCGCAACCCCGACTACGTGCCGCGCAGGGAGCCGCCCTCGGGCCTGGCCGGCGGCAAGGTCGCAAAGCTCGACCGGATCGAATGGGTCTCCATCCCCGACACGCAGACGGCGATCAACGCGCTGGTGTCCGGCGAGATCGACATGATCGAGCAGCCGGCGCACGATCTGCTGCCGCTGATCGAGAAGGACAGGAATGTCGAGATCGTGACGCTCGACACGCTGGGCAGCACCAACATCCTGCGCTTCAACTGGAAGCAGCCGCCCTTCACCGACGTGCGGATCCGCCGGGCCGCCGCCTACGCCCTCAACCAGATCGACTTCCTGAAAGCGGTGATCGGCGATCCGCGCTACTACAAGGAATGCCGGGCCGTGTTCGGCTGCGGCACGCCGCTGCAGAGCGCGGCCGGCATGGACGGCATCCTGCAGTCGAACTTCGAGGAATCGAAGAAGCTGCTCAAGGAGGCCGGATATGACGGCACGCCGATCGTCGTGCTGCAGACCACCGACCTCAACGTGCTGATCAATCTCGCCCCGGTGACGAAGGCATTGCTGGAGCGCGGCGGCTTCAAGGTCGACATGCAGTCGATGGATTGGCAGACCCAGGTCACGCGCCGCGCCAAGAAGGACCCTGTCGACAAGGGCGGCTGGAACATCTCGCTCACCGCCGCGTCCGTCCTGCTGCTGTCCGACCCGATCGTCAATCAATACACCGAGGCGAGCGGCGACCGCGCCCAGTTCGGCTGGCCGCTCGACGAGGAGATCGAGAAGATGCGCATGGAGTTCGTGCGCGAGGCCGACCCGAAGAAGCAGCTCGAGATCGCCGAAAGGATCCAGAAGCGCGTGCTCGACCTCGGCGTCGTCATCCCGCTCGGCCAGTTCGTGCAGCCGCTGGCGCGGCGCAAGACCGTCAGCGGCAATCTCGCCTCGCCCGTGACGGTGTTCTGGAACGTCGAGAAGAAGTAAAGCTATCGCATCTAGATCTTCCCTCCCCCGTCTTCGGGGG
>CAMFJT010000359.1 GCA_945957125.1 uncultured Rhodospirillales bacterium
GATCTGGGCCTTCTGGCCTGCCCGCACGCGCGTGAGTTCGGTCTCCTTGAAGTTGGCTTCGATCCAGAGATCGTTGTCAGCCACTACGACCATCACCGGCACGCCGGCGGTGGCGTAGCTGCCCGGCACCGGGCGCTTGCTCACGAGCCCGTCGATCGGCGATTCGATCGTCGTGCGGCGCAATTGCAGCAGCGCCTCCTCGCGCAGCGCCATCATCTGGCGCACGCGCGGGTGATCGTCGGCGCGGATCTTGGGATCTCCGGCCAGCGCCGCCTCGATGCGCTGCAGATCCTCCTGGGCCGCCGAGATGCGCTGGCGCGCAATTTCGAGGCCCATTCGGGCCTCCTCGAGCTTGGCGGTCGAGGCGACCTTCTTCTCCGCAAGTTCCGCCTGCCGGTCGAACTCGGCCTGGGCGAAGGTCTGCTGGCTGAGCGCCGCCTTGATTTCCTCGCGCTTGGTCCGCCACTGGGCGCGCAGGCCGCGGATCTCGGCGCGCACCGTCTCGGTCTCGGCTTCGATGCGGCTGAGCGCATGGCGATACGACTGGTCGTCGAGCCGGAACAGGAGCTGGCCGCGCGAGACCTTCTCGTTCTCCTGCACCGGCACCTCGACGATGAGGCCCGAAAGCTGGGTCGCGATCTGGGCGCGGTCGCCCTTCACGTAGGCGTTGTCGGTGGTGACCGTGCCACCCGACGACAGCCAGATCAGTAGCGTGGCGGCGAGCACGATGGCGGGCAGCGACCACATGAAGGCGCGCGCGAGCACGCGACCACCGAAGCGCGGACGGCGCAAGGCAGCCGCCGCGATCGGCGGCGTCTTGGTGTCCAGATGCTCTCCGTCTCGCACCGTCACATGGTCTGCCCCGCCCTACCGGAGGTCAACCGGCAGGTGTGGCATGGCTGCTAAGCGGGCTCCGCCGGGCGAGCGCCGTCGCGGAAGAGCTTGTAGGTGATCGCGTCGAACAGCGCGTTGTAGGAGGCGTCGACGATGTTGGGCGAGACGCCGATCGTGCTCCAGCGCCGTCCCTTCGCATCCGCACTCTCGATCATCACGCGCGTCGTGGCCGCGGTACCGCCGGCCGAATCGAGGATGCGTACCTTGAAGTCGACCAGCCGCATGTCCTCGAGTTCCGGATAGACCGGCACCAGCGCCTTTCGCAGCGCAGCATCGAGCGCGTTCACGGGGCCGTTGCCCTCGCCCACTTCCATGGCACGGCGGCCGGCCACGTCGAGCTTCACCGTGGCTTCCGACATGGCCACGGTCTGGCCGCGCGCATTGACGCGACGCTCGACCAGGACACGGAAGCTGTGCAGCGCGAAATAGTCGGGAAGCGTGTGCAGCTCGTGCCGCGCCAGCAGCTCGAAGCTCGCATCGGCGCCGTCATAGGCATATCCCTCGGACTCACGCTCCTTCACGATTTCCAGCAGGCGCGCCACGCCCGGATGCTTGGGATCGACCTCGAGGCCGATCTGGCGGAAACGGGCCATGATGTTGGATCGGCCGGCCTGGTCGCTGACGACGATGAGGCGCTGGTTGCCGACGACTTCCGGATCGACATGCTCGTAGGTCCTGGGATCCTTCTCGACCGCCGAGACGTGCAGTCCGCCCTTGTGGGCGAAGGCGCGCGTGCCGACATAGGCGGCGCTGCGGTTGGTCGGCATGTTGAGCCGGTCGTCGAGCAGCCGCGACAGGTGCGTGAGCCGCTGCATCGCCCCGTCCTTCAGGCCGGTGTCGAAGCCCATCTTGAGGACCAGGTTGGGGATCAGCGCGATCATGTTGGCGTTGCCGCAGCGCTCGCCCAACCCGTTGATGGTGCCCTGGACCTGGCGCACGCCGGCGCGCACGGCGGCCAGCGAACTGGCTACCGCATTCTCGGTGTCGTTGTGCGTGTGGATGCCGAGCCGGTCGCCCGGGATCTTCTTCACCACTTCGCCGACGATGCGCTCGACCTCGTGTGGCAGGGTCCCGCCATTGGTGTCGCACAGCACCATCCAGCGCGCGCCGGCCTTCTCGGCGGCGGCGAGGCAGGCCATCGCATAGTCGGGATTGGCCTTGTAGCCGTCGAAGAAATGCTCGGCGTCGAACATCGTCTCTTCCATGCGGGTCTTCGCATAGCTGAGCGAGTCGGAGATCATCTCGAGATACTCGCCGCGGTCGACCTCGAGGGCCACGTCGACGTGGAAGTCCCAGGTCTTGCCGACCATGCAGACGTTCCGCGCCTTGGTCTGCAGGATCGCGGCGAGGCCCGGATCGTTGGCGGCGCTGCGCCCGGCCCGGCGGGTCATGCCGAAAGCCACGAACTTGGCGTTCTCGAACTCAGGCGGATCGGCGAAGAACCGATCGTCGGTCGGATTGGCCCCCGGCCAGCCCCCTTCAATATAGTCGATGCCCAACCGGTCGAGTTCGCGCGCGATCGCGGCCTTGTCGGCCACGGTGAAATCGACGCCCTGCGTCTGGGCCCCGTCTCGCAGGGTGGTGTCGAAGAGATAGACTCGGTTGGACTGGCTCATGGCGCGCGCATCATAGTGTCGGGAAACCTCGGGAGATACGCCTTATGACCACTCCGACCACCATCGTCGAGCTTCGTACGACACTGCTGCAGGTGCCGTGGCGGTCCTCGCCGCCGGCCGCGGGGATCCTGGCGCCGGGGCCGCGCGAGATCTTCGCGCTGGAGATCGAGACGCAGGGCGGGCTGGTCGGGATGAGCTACCTGATGCCGTTGCATGGCGGTCTGCACACGCTGGACGCCTGCATGAAGGAGCTGATAGCGCCCTATGTGATCGGCCGCGACGCCACCGAGATCGAGGACATCTGGCAGACCCTCTACAAGAACAATTTCTGGCTGGGCCGCATGGGCGTCACCCTGTTCGCCCAGAGCGCGGTCGACATGGCGCTGTGGGACATCGTGGGCAAGCGTGCCGGCCTGCCGCTGTTCCGCCTGTGGGGCGCGGCCCGGACGAAGATCCCCGCCTACGGCTCGGGCTGTTTCCGGGGCCTGGGCCGCGACGGGATGATCCGGCGCGCCAAGGAATTCACCGCCCAGGGACTCAAGGCCATCAAGATGCAGGTGGCGCATATCAGGCCGTGGCGCGAGGACGTGGCCAACGTGAAGGCGATGCGCGAGGCGATGGGCGACGGCATCGAGATCATGATCGACGTCAACATGGGCTGGGACGCCGACACCGCCATCCAGGCCGGCCATCGCATCGACGAATTCGATCCCTACTGGCTGGAGGAACCGGTCGTCGCGGAAGACTTCGCGGGCTATCGCCGCATCGCCGCGGCGCTGAAGACGCGCGTGGTCGGTGGCGAGAGTCACTTCATGCGGAACGACCTCAGGCCCTTCTTCGAGCATCCGGGCACGCCGATCCTGCAGCCCGACCCGATGCGCGGCGGCTATTCGGAGCTGCGCAAGATCGCGTCGATGGCCGAGCCCTACGGCATCCGCCTCGCCCCGCACTTGTTCCACGAGCAGATGGTCCACGTCCTGGCCTCGATCCCCAACGCCAGCTACCTCGAATACATGGACTGGAACGACGATCTGTGGATCGACCCGGTCCTGCCGGCCGCAGACGGCACCATGGCGCCGCCGGAGCGGCCGGGCCACGGGCTGGCCTTCCGTCCGGAAGTTCTCACGGACCACCGCGTCGGCGGCCAGCGTCTCAAGGGCTGAGGCGCCCTTCTCCTTGATCCGGGCGGCGGCCGCGCCTATCTAGCAGCCGTCGCCCACAGATACGGACCGCACCGAAATGGATTTCCACCTGACCGCAATGCCTTTCCGCCTTGCCATCAGGGGACTCCATTTCCATGCCTTCCATCACGCTTTCCCGCCTCACCGCAACCACGCCTGACGGCCGGACCCTCTTTTCCGATCTCGACCTGAGCTTCGACGGCGGTCGCACCGCCCTGGTCGGCCGCAACGGCGTCGGTAAGACGACACTGATCGAAATCATCGCCGGCACAAGGTTGCCGCAGGCGGGGACCGTTTCGTGCACCGGCACCATCGGTGTGCTCCGGCAGCGCGTGCAGGTCGCGCCGCAGGAGACGCTGGCGGACCTGATGGGCGTGGCCGAAGCGCTCGCTCTGCTGCGCAGAGCCGAGGAAGGTCGGGCCACCGCCGAGGAGCTGGCGTCAGCCGACTGGACGATCGAAGCGCGCATTGCCTCGGCACTCCGCCGGGTCGGGCTCGAGGCCGAACCGTCGACGTTGCTGTCGGCTCTTTCGGGCGGCCAACGCACGCGCGCCGCTTTGTGCGCGCTGATCCTCGCAGAACCGGATTTCATCCTCCTGGACGAACCGACCAACAATCTCGATCGCGAGGGGCGCGCGTCCATGATCGACCTGCTGTCG
>CAMFJT010000360.1 GCA_945957125.1 uncultured Rhodospirillales bacterium
CCCTCCGTCGCGGATTACCGCGCCACCTCCCCCGAAGACGGGGGAGGGAAAACGAGCGATGCAGTGGCCCGGTCGTTATCGAATGACCATGGTTGCGGCATGGTAGCGGTTTGCCAAGCCGCCCGATTGAGCTATCCCCACCCAGCCATGATCGACCATGCGCCTTTCATCTGGTCGGCCTACGCCGTGGCCCTGCTCGGGCTGGGCGGGCTGGTCGTCGCCTCGCTGCTGGCCCGGCGCCGGGTGCGGCGCGAGCTGGGCGCACGTGGGCTGGAGCGGCGGCGATGACGCTCCAGGGGACGACGCGCCGCAAGATGACGCCCAAGCGCCGGCGGCTGTGGCTGCTGGTCGGTTCGCTCTGCGTGCTGGGCGCGGCGGCGACGCTGGTGCTGACGGCGCTCAACGACAACATCGTCTTCTTCTATTCGCCGACCCAGGTGGCGGAGAAGCATCCGGGCCCCGAGCGGCGTTTCCGGCTCGGCGGGCTGGTCGAGCCGGGCAGCGTGAGGAAGGACGGGCAGGAGGTCCGCTTCACCGTCACCGACCTGCAGAAGACCGTGCCGGTGGTCTATCGCGGCCTGCTGCCCGACCTGTTCCGCGAGGGCCAGGGCGTGATCGCGGAAGGCGCGCTGGGCGCCGACGGGCTGTTCGTCGCGCGCGAGGTGCTGGCCAAGCACGACGAGAACTATATGCCGCCGGAAGTGGCGAAGGCGCTGAAGGAGAGCGGCCGCTGGCAAGAAGGCGGCGGGAAGAAATGAGCATGCTGGGACCGCGCCACTCCGTGGCGCCTCATGATCATGAGCGCCACGGAGTGGCGCGGTCCCAGCCATGATTCCGGAGCTCGGGCACTTTGCGCTGATCCTCGCGCTGGCGGTCGCGCTGGTGCAGGGAACGCTGCCGTTCGTCGGGGCGGCGCGGAACGACATAAGGCTGATGGCGCTCGGCGGCACGGCGGCGCTGACGCAGGCGTTGCTCGTGATCCTCGCGTTCGGGGCGCTGACGCAGGCCTACGTCGCGTCGGATTTCTCCGTCGCCAACGTCGTGGCCAACTCCCATTCGGCCAAGCCGTTGCTCTACAAGATCAGCGGCGTGTGGGGGAACCACGAGGGCTCGATGCTCCTGTGGGCGCTGATCCTCGCGCTGTTCGGCGCGGCGGTCGCGCTGTTCGGCGGCAATCTCCCCGACAGCCTGCGCGCGCGCGTGCTCGGCGTGCAGGCGCTGATCGGCGTGGGCTTCCTCGCCTTCCTGCTGTTCACCTCCAACCCGTTCGAGCGGCTCTCGCCCGCGCCGCCCGACGGCAACGGCCTCAACCCGCTGCTGCAGGATCCCGGCCTCGCCTTCCATCCGCCGCTGCTCTATCTCGGCTATGTCGGCTTCTCGGTGACCTATGCCTTCGCCATTGCCGCCCTGCTCGAAGGACGGGTCGACGCGGCCTGGGCGCGCTGGGTGCGGCCGTGGGCGCTCGCGGCGTGGTGCTTCCTGACTTGCGGCATCGCGCTCGGCTCGTGGTGGGCCTACTACATCCTCGGCTGGGGCGGCTTCTGGTTCTGGGATCCGGTCGAGAACGCCTCGCTGATGCCGTGGCTGGCCGGCACCGCGCTGCTGCATTCCGCCATCGTGGTCGAGAAGCGCGACGCGCTGAAGAGCTGGACCGTGCTGCTCGCCGTCCTCACCTTCTCGCTCAGCCTGCTCGGCACCTTCCTGGTGCGCTCGGGCGTGCTGACCTCGGTGCATGCTTTCGCCCAGGACCCGGCGCGCGGCATGTTCATCCTGGCCTTCCTGCTGCTGGTCACCGGCGGCGGGCTGGCGCTCTACGCCTGGCAGGCGCCGAAGCTCACGGCCGGCGGGCTGTTCCAGCCGATCAGCCGCGAGGGCGGGCTGATCCTCAACAACCTGCTGCTCTGCACGCTGGCGGCGACGGTGCTGCTCGGCACGCTCTACCCGCTGTTCCTCGATCTCTTGACCGGCAACAAGGTCTCGGTCGGCCCGCCCTTCTTCAACGCGACCTTCGTGCCGATCTGCGCGCCGCTGTTCGCCGCGCTGTGCGTCGGCCCGTTCCTGCCGTGGAAGCGCGCCGAGCTGGGACCGGCGCTGGCGCACCTGCGCATCGCCTTCGCCGTCTCGGTGGTCGCCGCCATCGTCGCCGCCGCGGTGATCGACGGCCGCGCCACGCTCTCGGCCGCGGCCTTCGGCTTCGGCGTCTGGCTGATCGCCGGCAGCCTCACCGAGTTCATCGTCCGCGTCCGCCGCGGAAGGCTGCGCACCATGCCGCGTGCGGCGATCGGCATGACGATCAGCCATGCGGCGCTGGGCGTCGTGGTGCTGGGCGCCCTGGCGACGGCGTCGTGGCAGGTCGAGCTGATCAAGACCATGAAGCCCGGCGACACCGCGCAATTCGCGGGCTTCGGCGTGAAGCTCGAATCGGTCGTGCCGCTACAGGGCCCGAACTACGTCGCCGAGCGTGCAACGATCGCGCTCACTGCCGGCGGCGCGCCCTACACGATCCTGACGCCCGAGCGCCGGCTGTTCACGGTGCAGCGGCGGCAGATCTCCGAGACCTCGATCCACACCAACCTGCTGCGCGACCTCTACGCCACGTTGGGCGAGGGCGATGCGGAGAAGGGCTGGACCGTCCGTCTCTACTGGAACCCGCTCGCGCCGTGGATCTGGCTCGGCGCCGGCCTCTGCGCGCTGGGCGGCTTCGTCTCGCTCAGCGACCGCCGCCTGCGCATCGGCGCGCCGCGCCGCAGCCGCGCGGCGGCGCAGGCGGCGGAATGACGATCCTCCGTTTTCGCTGGGAGCGCGGCTCTCCAGAGCCGCTCAGGGGGTATTGCCGTCCGAAGAAGAGCGGCTCTGGAGAGCCGCGCTGCCAGCCATGAATCGCGCGCTCTTCCTTCTGCCGCTGCTGATGCTCGCCGTCCTGGCGGGGTTCTTCGGCTGGTCGCTGCTGTCGGGGCGCGATCCGGCGTCGATCGGCTCGGCGATGGTCAATCGCCCGGCGCCGGCGCTGCCGTTCGCCGAGCCGCGGCTGAAGGCGGGCAAGCCGGTGCTGGTGAACTTCTTCGCGAGCTGGTGCACACCCTGCCTCGCCGAGCATCCGCTGTTCATGCGGCTGAAGGAGCGTGAGGGCGCCACGATCGTCGGCATCGCGTGGAAGGACAAGCCCGAGGCCGCGCGCGCCTGGCTGGCGAAGCTGGGCGATCCATACGCGCGGGTCGGCTTCGACCAGGACGGCAAGGTGGGACTCGACTGGGGCCTGTCGGGCGTGCCGGAAACCTACCTGATCGATGCCCAGGGCGTCGTCCGCCTGCATTTCCGCGGGCCGCTCACCGAGCGCGACCTGGCGGCGATCCTGCCGCTGCTGCGGGGCGGGTCGTGATATTTTCCGTCGTCCCGACCGGAGCGAAGCGGAGTGGAGGGACCTCCTCCTTCCGCCGCCGCACGAGGAGGCCCCTCGGCTTCGCTCGGGGCGACGGAGGATGGGCGGCCGTCCTCGCCTTGCTCCTTGCCCTCCCCGCCCTCGCCGTCGAGCCGTCGGAGATGCTGCCCGACCCCGCGCTCGAGGCGCGCGCGCGGGAGATCGGGCGGGCGTTGCGCTGCGTGGTCTGCCAGAATCAGTCGATCGACGATTCCAGCGCCGAGGTGGCGCACGACATGCGCCGCGCCGTACGCGAGCGGCTTGCCGCCGGCGACAGCGACGCGGCGGTGTTCGCCTTCATGACGGCGCGCTACGGCGACTACGTGCTGCTCAAGCCGCCGTTCAAGACGGGCACGCTGGTGCTGTGGCTGGGCGGCCCGCTGGTCCTGCTGCTGGCCGGCGGCGGCCTGCTGCTCGCCGCCCGCAAGCGCCGCCCCCCGCCGCCGCCCGCGCCGCTCAGCGAGGAGGAACGCGCCCGGCTCGACTCATTGCTGGGACCGCGCCACTCCGTGGCGCCTCATGATCATGAGATGAGCGCCACGGTGTGGCGCGGTCCCAGCCGCTGATGCTCGAATTCCTCCTCGCCCTGCTGACCACCGCGACGGTCGCCGCGCTGCTCGTCCCGCTGCTGCGGCCGCGCCTGGCGGCAACCGACCGGCTCGACAGCGACACCGCCGTCTATCGCGACCAGCTCGCCGAGGTCGAGCGCGAGCGCGCCGCGGGCACGTTGCCCGCCTCCGACGCCGCCGCCGCCCGCCTCGAGATCGAGCGCCGCCTGCTGACGGCCGCCGAGCGCGACAAGGATCTTGCCGGACCGCGGACGTCCTCGTCCGCCTCATGGCACCGTTTCCTCACCCCCGCCCTCTGCCTCCTGATCCCCCTCTTCGCCCTCGGCCTCTACCTCCGGCTCGGCCAGCCC
>CAMFJT010000361.1 GCA_945957125.1 uncultured Rhodospirillales bacterium
TCGCGCCCGGAGACATCGTGCAGGTCGACGGCAATGTCGCGGGCGCGAGCTACCTCGTGATCTCGAAGGACCCGCTCAGCGATGCGACCGAAACCGTCATCGAGACGCTCGACGGCTTCACCATGCCCGTGCGCGTCGCCGCCGGCATTTCGCTGTCGCAGCGGATCAATGGGCAGGAGTTCTCGCTGGAGCTCGTCTCGACCGATGACTGGCCGGGCGTCGTGTCGCTCGTTCCGGCAGGCCCGGTCGCCATCGCCTCGATCTCCCAGGCGACCACGACGCTCAGCGTCACGACCGCCGCGCCGCATGGGCTCAGGATCGGCGAGCGGGTCTCGATCTTCGGCGTCCCCGACAGCCGCCTCAACTATTCCTGCCTGACGGTCGCGACGACGCCGACGCCCACGAGTTTCACCGCCACGACTGGGCCGCAGGGCGCGATCCCCTCAGTGACGGCCGGCCCGTTCGCCGGCGGCTCGGTCATCAAGGCCGATCCGCTGGGCTATGCGCGCAACGGATCGAGCCTCGTCTTCGAGGGCACGACCGCGACGAACGAAAGCTATTATGTCCGCTCCGAGGGAGGCGATGCTCTGCCTTCCGGCACGATCGCAGGCAATCACGCGGCCGCCTTTTCGGTGTCGACGGCTGCCACTCAGCTGGTTGCGGCGGCGGGGGCCTATGCGTTTGCACCTGCCGCCCTGTTCGAGATCCTGCCTCAACTCGAAAAGGTCACCTTCAGCGGCTCGCCCATCGACAGCGCCGGTGCGATCTCGGCCATGTTCAAGCGCACGCAGGTCGTCCCCAATCCGGCCCGCGACTACAAGCTTCGCCTGCGCGCCAAGAACCACCGTTCCTTGTCGCGCCCCGTCGGCAGGATCGTCTCCGCGGCCAAGGCGGGTTCGGCGACGGTGACGATCACCTTCGACCAGCCGCATGGATTGACGGTTGCCGATCTTGTGACGGTCCATGGCATCCGCGATCAGGTGAACTTCGCCAACCTGGCGACCCCGACCGCCGTCGCCAGCGTGCCCAACGCCACGACGATCACGATTCCCATCGGCGCTTCGGCGACTGCAACTTCCTATGGCGGCGTCGTCATCCGGGTGAATGGCGGCGTCTTCGGAGCCCCCATCGGCCAGGTCGCGCAATCGGTCGCCCGAACCGCGAATGTGCTGACGGTCACCGGTTCGGCCGCCTGGTCGGGGCTTCAGTTCGGCCAGTACGTCAATCTGCACGGCGTGCGCGACGCCGTGTCAGGGGCAGATCTCGGGCTCGACGGACCCTACCGTGTGCGCGACGTCGTAGCGACCTCGCTCGTTCTCGAACCCATTGGCGCTGCTCCGACTGGCGCTGACTTTGGCTTGACGAACTGCGGCGGCGCGGTGCTGCCGCGCACCGATTTTCGGGTTCATTTCATCCGCGTGATGGAGTTCACGCGCCTCATCACCGAGTCCATCGGCGGCTTCGGACGGGCCGACCAGATGGATGCGGCACCGGTGCTGGTCACGAACGCTGTCTCTGCGGTCACCGTCACCGGCGGCGTGGCGCAGGACGCAGCAGCGGGCAACCCTGTCGGGATCGGCGCGCGTGCCGCCAACGTCAACCAGGCCGCGATGTCCGCGACCGGCGATCTCGTGCACCTCATGGCGACGATGATCGGCGCGCTCGTCAACAAACCGTTCTCGATCCCCGAGGCCGATTGGACCTATGCACCAGCCGGCGTGATCGCCAACACGGCGGACGTGGCGATCGCGGCCGCGGCCGGCGCGGGCATCCGGCGCTATGTCACCGCGATCCAGCTGATCAACACCAACGCGGTCGCGACCGAGTTCGTGATCAAGGACGGCGCCACGGTGATCTGGCGCGTCTGGCTGCCCGCCAGCATGACGACGCCGTGGGACATCGACTTCCCCACGCCGCTTCGCTCCAGCGCCAATGCGGCGCTCAATGCCGCCGCCATCACCAGCGGTGCCAGCATCTATCTCGACGCGCAGGGCTACACCGCGCCCTGAACCGCCCGTGACTTGGGCTTTGGCCACAGGCGCGCACACGGCGCGATGGCCGCGCCGTCGCATGTCTGGCGCACCCGCATTCGACTTGGCCACACGGCGCGCCCTGTGCGCCACCTCGGGCCAACCCGAAAACCAAAGGAAGAAACCATGCCCGCAACAGCTGCGGCGGCGGTCACCGTCGCCCCTGAAACCTTGACGATCACCTGGCTGGTCGCGGGCGGGATCATCGCCGAACTCCTGATCCTGATCGTCTTCCTCGTCCGGGTGGCCTGGTGGCTCTCGCATCGCTTCACGCTGATCGATGCGACCCTTGCCGCGAACGCCAAGGAGATCGTCGCTCTCAAGGCGGATGTCTCCAACGACATTGCCGGGCGCAAGGTCGTGGCCGAAGCCCGCACCGACATCGCCCAGATGAAGGCGACCCTCGCCGAGTTCCGCGAACGCATCGACCGCCTCGAAAGCCACGAGGACGGGCGCAAGCATGCCTGATCCGCCGCTCTCAACCCCAACTGCAACCCGACGCAATGCCCGCCCCTCCGGCGGGCTTCGTCGTTTCAGGAGGTCGCCATGTTGCCTGCCCAATACCGCTGGCTCGAAGCCGAACCCGGCCCGCGCATGATCGTCGAGGCGCTGACGGAATACGGCACGCTGGAGGCGCCTGGTGCCGCCAACAATCCGAAGATTATCAGCTGGCAGGCGGAACTCGAAGCCGCCGGTCTCGGACGCGTCTATGCCGGCGTCTATCGGCACGACGCGATACCGTGGTGCGGCCTGTTCTTGGGCGTAGTCGCCTACCGCGCCAACATCGAACGCCGACCCGAGCGCAATCCGCCGCGCCTCTATCTCTCGGCGCTCGAATGGGCGGCGTTTGGCACGTTGGTTCCGAAGGGTGCCGCGGCGCTCGGCGACGTGCTCGTCTTCAAGCGTAAGGGCGGCGGGCATGTCGGCCTCTATGTCGGCCACGACGCCTCGGCCTTCCACGTTCTCGGCGGCAATCAACAGAACCGCGTCTCAATCACCCGGCTGTCGCGCAACCGGCTCGTGGCGGTGCGCCGTCCGGCCTACCGCGCCCAGCCCACGAACGTCCGCCCGATCCCTCTCGCTGCGAGCGGAAGCCTCTCCGTCAACGAGGCGTGATCCAACTCAAACCTTGGAGTTTTCCATGAACGCCGTTCTTCAGTTCGGTGCGGGCTACCGCACCTACATCATCGCCGCCGTGCTCATCCTCGTCGTGGTCGTCGAGAAGGGCCTGGGGATCGACGTTCCGGGCGTCGATGTCGGTTCCGACTGGCTCACCCACGTCCTCGCCGCGCTTGGCCTCGGTACCCTGCGGGCCGGGATCACGGGGGCGAACAAGTGACCGGCTGGATCGCGCTTGCCCTCATCGTCGCGGTGGTCGTCGCCTCTGCGGCGATCTTCGCCGCTTGCCGCAAGTCGGCCACCGCCGTCTAAGCAATCTGCATGCAATACAAGGATTGGAAGATGCCGGATTATCCTTCGGCGGCATTAGGCGGTGTGGACGAATTTGATCAAGCATAGCCCTGCCGCGAAGCTGACGATGGACCGGAAGTTCCGAGCGGTCTTTTCGCAGCGGAGGGCGACGCGCTTGAAGCGTTTGAGGGCGCCGATGCCCTGTTCGATGCGGGCGCGCGCCTTATAGAGGGTCCTGGCGAAGAAGGCGGGCTTGTCCTTCTCGTTGTCCTTGTGCGGGATCACTGGCGCGATGCCGCGTGCGCGCGCCATGGCCCGGTTGGCCTTGCTGGCATAACCCTTGTCGCCGATCACGGCGCGGGGCGCGATGTCGGGCCCGAGGTCGAGCAGCACGGCGAAGTGGGGCGCGTCGCCTTTCTCCCCGCCGGTCAGGTCGAAGCCGATGAGCGTGCCCGAAGCATCTGACTTCGCGTGGATTTTGGTCGTGAAGCCGCCGCGCGAGCGGCCGAGCGCCTGGCCCTGCTGCCCCCTTTTGCGCCTGCCGCCGAAACATGGGCGCGCACGATGGTCGAGTCGAACATCTGTATGAGGCGGGCTGACGAACTCAGGCCCGCCAGTGCATCGAAGAAGGCCTCGAAGACGCCCGCCTTGCCAAGCCGGTCGAAGCGCTTCCACACCGTGTTCCAGTTCCCGAAACGCTCGGGCAGCGCTCGCCAGCGCACGTTCTCCACCGTGAAGAAGTGCAGCGCTTCGAGAAACAGTCGGTCGTCCGCCGCCTTGCGCCCCCGGCGCGGCAGGCAGGCCCGGAACACGGTCGTGTCCCTGACGGTGGTGTAGCTTCTTGGAGCCACCACGCTGCCGGCGTTG
>CAMFJT010000362.1 GCA_945957125.1 uncultured Rhodospirillales bacterium
GATCGTCCCGATGTTGCAGTGCGGCTTGTTCCGCTCGAATTTCGCCTTCGACATGATTGTCTTCCTTACCTGATTCTATCGGTTATCAGCCGGCCAGCTTCGCGACGACCTCGTCCGCCACCGCCTGCGGGACAGGCGCATAGTGATCGAAGGTCATGGTGTAGGCCGCACGTCCCTGGGTCATCGACCGCAGCGTGTTCACGTAGCCGAACATGTTGGCCAGCGGGACCATCGCATTGATGACCTGCGCGTTGCCGCGGGCTTCCATGCCCTGGATCTGGCCGCGGCGGCTGTTCAGATCGCCGATGCAGTCGCCCATGTAGTCATCGGGCGTCACGACCTCGACCTTCATGATCGGCTCCAGCAGCTTGCACTGGGCCTTGGCGAGACCTTCCTTGAACGCCGCACGAGCGGCAATTTCGAAGGCCAACACGCTCGAATCGACGTCATGGTAGTTACCGTCGGTCAACGTGACCTTGAAGTCGATCACCGGGAAACCGGCGAGCACGCCGGTCTCGCGGGAGGCCTCGAGGCCCTTCTCGACGCCCGGGATAAATTCCTTGGGGATCGAGCCGCCGACAATCTTGTTCTCGAAGGAGTAGCCCGACCCAGGCTCGCCCGGTTCGAACGTCAGCTTGACACGGGCGAACTGCCCCGAACCGCCGGACTGCTTCTTATGAGTATAGTCGATTTCGGCCTTGCGGCCGAGCGTCTCGCGATAGGCGACCTGCGGAGCGCCGACGTTGGCCTCGACCTTATAGGTGCGGCGCAGAATGTCGACCTTGATCTCGAGATGGAGTTCACCCATGCCCTTGATGACGGTCTGCCCCGTCTCGGCATCGGTCGAGACGCGGAAGGTCGGGTCTTCCTGGACAAGGCGGCCCAGCGCCTGGCCGAGCTTCTCCTGGTCGGCCTTCGACTTCGGCTCGATCGCGAGCTCGATGACGGGCTCCGGGAAGTCCATCCGCTCGAGGATGACGGCATGCTCCGGAGAGCAGAGCGTGTCACCGGTGGTGACGCTCTTCAGGCCGGCCAGGGCGATGATGTCGCCGGCGCGGGCTTCCTTCACGTCCTCACGGTTGTTGGCATGCATCAGCAGCATGCGGCCGATACGCTCCTTGCGGTCCTTGGTGCTGTTCAGCACGCCGGTCGCCGATTCGAGCACGCCCGAATAGACCCGCGCGAAGGTCAGAGAGCCGACGAACGGATCGGTCATGATCTTGAACGCCAGCGCCGACAGCGGCGCATCGTCGCTCGACGGCAGCGTGATCGGCTCGTCGGTGCCCATCTTGACGCCCTTGACGTCAGGCACGTCGGTCGGCGCCGGCAGGTAGTTCACGACCGCGTCCAGCATCGGCTGCACGCCCTTGTTCTTGAACGCCGAGCCGCACAGCACCGGAACGAACGCGTAGGAGATCGTGCCCTTGCGGATGCACTTGATCAGCGTGTCGTAGTCCGGCTCCTCGCCGCCGAGATACTTCTCGAGCGCCGCGTCATCCTGCTCGACGGCCATCTCGAGCATCTTGTGGCGCCATTCGGCGGCCTGCTCCTTCATGTCGTCGGGGATCTCGACGACCTCGAACTTGGCGCCCAGCGTCTCCTCGAGCCAGATGATCGCCTTGTTCGACACCAGGTCGACCAGGCCCTTGTAATCGGACTCCGAGCCGATCGGCATCTGGGTCACCAGCGGCTTGCTGCCGAGGCGATCGGTGATCATGTCGACGGTGCGCCAGAAGTTGGCGCCGGTACGATCCATCTTGTTGACGAAGCAGATGCGCGGCACGCCATACTTGTCGGCCTGACGCCACACCGTCTCGGACTGCGGCTCGACGCCGGCGACCGAGTCGAACACACAGACCGCGCCGTCGAGCACGCGCAGCGAACGCTCGACCTCGATCGTGAAGTCGACGTGGCCGGGCGTGTCGATGATGTTCACGCGATAGCTGACGTCCTTGTACGGACCGCTCTCGACCTTCCAGAAGCACGTGGTCGCGGCGGACGTGATCGTGATGCCGCGCTCCTGCTCCTGCTCCATCCAGTCCATGGTCGCGGCGCCGTCGTGCACTTCGCCGATCTTATGCGACTTGCCGGTGTAGTAGAGGATGCGCTCGGTCGTCGTCGTCTTGCCGGCATCGATGTGCGCCATGATGCCGATGTTGCGGTAGTGCGCGATGGGAGTGGTACGAGCCATGGATCGGGGCTTTCTGGGACGAGGGGGCCGGGTCGACTACCAGCGGTAATGAGCGAACGCCTTGTTGGCGTCGGCCATCTTGTGGGTGTCCTCGCGCTTCTTCACCGCGTTGCCGCGCCGATTGAAGGCGTCGAGCAGCTCGGCCGAGAGCTTCTCCCGCATGCTGTGGCCCGAGCGGTCGCGCGCGGCCTGGATGATCCAGCGGATCGCCAGCGCCTGGCGCCGTTCCGGACGAACCTCGACGGGAACCTGGTAGGTGGCGCCGCCGACGCGGCGCGAGCGGACCTCGATGGCCGGCTTCACGTTCTCCAGCGCCTCGTGGAAGGCGGGGATCGGATCCTGCTTGAGCTTGCCTTCGATCTCGTCGAGGGCGCCGTAGACGACCCGTTCGGCGACCGACTTCTTGCCACGCTCCATGAGCGTGTTCATGAACTTGGACAGGACGACGTCACCGAACTTGGCGTCCGGCAGGACTTCACGTTTTTCAGCAGCGCGACGGCGAGACATGAATATTCCTCCGCCTTACTTCGGACGCTTCGCGCCGTACTTCGAACGGCGTTGCTTGCGGTCCTTGACGCCCTGAGTGTCGAGGGTGCCGCGAATGATGTGGTAACGCACGCCGGGCAGATCCTTGACGCGACCGCCGCGGATCATGACCACCGAGTGCTCCTGCAGATTGTGGCCCTCGCCCGGGATGTAGCTCACCACCTCGTAGGCGTTGGTCAGGCGCACCTTGGCGACCTTACGCAGCGCCGAGTTCGGCTTCTTCGGGGTCGTGGTGTAGACGCGGGTGCAAACGCCGCGCTTCTGCGGGCAGGCCTGCAGCGCCGGCACCTTGTTGTGAGCCTTGAGCGGGCGGCGGCCCTTGGCAATCAGCTGGTTGATGGTCGGCATCTATTCCGGTTTCCTTGTCGCCGTCTCGGGTCCACCCAGGCATGGCTACGGCGCAAAGCGAATGCGCGGGCATGGCGGCAAGAGCGCAGCCCCGCGCGGGAAGTTGCTGTGCGGCCTGAAGGCCTAGCTTGTAGCGGTCCTCGACGTCCGGCTGCGTTTAGGCTTTTCGCCTACCACCAGCCTTTCGCCGAAGTGGCGCGCTTATATTGCTGCATTCCCTGCACGTCAAGCGCGGCGCATCGCTTTTTGCCTTTGATCTCATCGGCTGTTTTCGCGGCTGCGAAAGGACTCGTTCCTGACCTTCAGCGACGAAGGCACGAAATATTCGATCAACCAGATGTTGGGGTGCTTCCTCTTTTTGGACACAAATATTTACATCGGCGGCGCAACACGGTATGGGGATAAAATGCTGCGTCGCGTCACCCGAATCAACTCGGCCGCCAAAGGTACCTTTGGGGCGGAGTTAGTCGTGCGCGCGATCTTCTGATCCAAAGCCGATCCTAACCCCGACCCCGCCGAGACGGACGGGGTCGCGCAGCAGGTCCCGCCCCTCCGGCAACGGAAGCGAGACCCCGAGATGCCCCCTTCCCGCATGCCTCCGACACCGGTGCTTCACACGCCGCGCCTCGTCCTGCGCCCGGTGCGCAGCAAGGACGCCCCCGTTATCCAGCGCCGTTTTCCACAGTGGGAGGTCGTGCGGTGGCTCAATGCCGGGATCCCCTGGCCCTACCCGGCCGACGGCGCCTCGACCTATGTCGCGACCTGCCTCGAGGAAATGGCGCGGGGAGAGAAGTCCCACTGGGCGATCGTGCCGCGCAAGGGACCGGCCGACCTGATCGGCATCATCGACCTGTGGCCCGACGACGGCGTCAGCCGCGACCAGCGGGGGTTCTGGCTCGATCCGGCCTTCCACGGCCAGGGCCTCATGACGGAGGCGGCCGATCGGGTCACGGATTATGCCTTCCGCCAGCTCGGCTGGCCCTGCCTGTGGCTCAGCAACGCGCAGGAGAACCGCGCCTCGCGCCGAATCAAGGAAAAGCAGGGCGCCCAGCTCGTCGACATCATGATCGGCCGCTATGTCGGCGGCGAGGCCTCGCAGATGGTCTGGCAGCTCATGCGCGAAGACTGGATCGGCCGGCAGGCAGCTTAGATCTCGCGCTGGGACCGCGCCACTCCGTGGCGCTCATGTCATGATCATGAGCGCCACGGAG
>CAMFJT010000363.1 GCA_945957125.1 uncultured Rhodospirillales bacterium
CACCAGCAGCTTGCCCTCGAAGTCGAGCTCGCGGTCGAGCCGGACGGCGCGGCAGGCCACCTGCCCCGCCTCGCCCTCCTCCGCCAGGCGGGTGCCGCCTCGATTGCGATGGGTGCGCAGGACGAGGCCGAAGGTCGCTTCCCGGTCGGAAGCCGCGAGCTGGCGCGGCTCGATCGCCACGGCCGCGTCGTTCAGGAAGAGGTTGGCCTGGAGCTGCGCGTAGTTGGTCGGATCGGGCTCGAAGGCGACGATGCGGCTGAAATATCCCGTCTTGTGCGCCAGCAGCGCGTAAAGGCCCCAGTGCGAGCCGACATCGAGGAACACCGCCTCGCCGCGATGATGGCGCCGTTCCTGCTCGATCATGCCGAACAGCTGGTCGACGCATTCCGGCTCCCAGGCGCCGGAGATGAAGAGCTGCCGGTCGACCGCGTTCTCCTGGTCGAGCAACAGCGTCAGGCCGAGCCGCTGCTCGACCATGTAGCGGCCATAGAAGAGCTGCTGCCAGGCCGTGAGCGCCACCCGGAACAGTCCCCGCACCAGGGGGATGCGGGCAATGCTCCGGGGGATCGGGATCATCGAAAGGCGGCTTGGACGCTCAGCGCGTCGGAACCGGGCGCTCGCCCGAATAGTCGTAGAAGCCGCGCTTCACCTTCTTGCCGACCCAGCCGGCCTCGACATACTTCACCAGCAGCGGGCACGGGCGATACTTGGAATCGGCCAGGCCCTCGTGCAGCACCTGCATCACCGACAGGCAGGTATCGAGGCCGATGAAGTCGGCCAGCTCGAGCGGCCCCATCGGATGGTTGGCGCCGAGCTTCATGCCGGTATCGATCGCCTCGACGTTGCCGACGCCCTCGTAGAGGGCATAGACCGCCTCGTTGATCATCGGCAGCAGGATGCGGTTGACGATGAAGGCCGGGAAGTCTTCGGCATTGACCGGCTTCTTGTCGAGCTTGACGACGACCTCGCGCACCGTGCGGAAGGTCTCTTCCTCGGTGGCGATGCCGCGGATCAGCTCGACCAGGCCCATCAGGGGCACGGGGTTCATGAAGTGCATGCCCATGAACTTGCCGGGCCGATCGGTCACCGACGCCAGCCGCGTGACGGAGATCGACGAGGTGTTGGTCGCCAGCAGCACGTTGGCCGGCAGGCCCTCGCACAGCTTCTTGAAGATGTCGCGCTTGATCTGCTCGTTCTCGGTGGCAGCCTCGACGACCAGGTCGCAGTCGGCGAACTGCTTGTAGTCCGTCCCGGTCTCGATGCGCCGCAGGGCGGCATCCTTCTCCTCGGGCCGGATCATGCCGCGGCCGATCTGGCGGTCCATGTTCCGGCCGATATTGTCGACGCCCGAGTTGATGCGCGGCTGGTCGACATCCATCAGCCGGATGTCGAAGCCCTTGAGCGCGCAGACATGGGCGATACCGCTGCCCATCTGGCCAGCGCCGATGACGCCGATGCGCTTGATCATGGCTGGACCTCCGGTCCTACTTCTTTTCCACCGCGGCCGTCAGCTCGGGCACGACCTGGAAGAGATCGCCCACGAGGCCGTAGTCGGCCACCTGGAAGATCGGCGCTTCCTCGTCCTTGTTGATCGCCACGATCGTCTTGCTGTCCTTCATGCCGGCGAGATGCTGGATCGCGCCGGAGATGCCGATGGCGATGTAGAGGTCGGGCGCGACCACCTTGCCGGTCTGGCCGACCTGGTAATCGTTCGGCACGTAGCCCGCATCGACCGCGGCGCGGCTGGCGCCGAGACCGGCGCCGAGCTTGTCGGCCAGCGTCTCGAGCATCTTGAAGTTCTCGCCGCTCTGCAGGCCGCGACCGCCGCTGACGACGATCTTGGCGCTGGTCAGTTCGGGGCGCTCGCTCTTGGAGAGCTCGGCGCCGACATAGGAGGACAGGCCCTTGGCACCCTCGCCGCCGATCTTCTCGATCGCCGCCGAACCGCCGCCGGCCGCGGCCTTGAAATTGGTCGGGCGCACCGTGACGATCTTGATCTTGTCAGCTGTCTGGACGGTGGCCATCGCGTTGCCGGCGTAGATCGGCCGGACGAACGTGTCGGGCGACACGACCTGGATCGCCTCGGAGACCTGCGCGACGTCGAGCAGGGCGGCGACGCGCGGCGCGATGTTCTTGCCGACCGAATCGGCCGCCATCACGACGTGGCTGTAGTTCGGGGCGAGCTTCACGATCAGAGGCGCGATGTCCTCGGCCAGCCAGTTGGCATAGGCCGCATCGTCGGCCTGAAGCACCTTGGTGACGCCGGCGATCGAAGCGGCCGACTTGGCCGCATCGTCGCAATTGTTGCCGGCCACGAGGACCGTGACGTCCGGATCCATCTGGCTCGCCGCGGCGACGGCGTTGGCGACGTTGGCCCGGACAGCTTTGCCGTCATGCGCGGCGACGACGAGAACGCCCATGATCAGATCACTCCCGCTTCGTTCTTCAGCTTGTCGACGAGTTCGGCGACGGTCTTCACCTTGATGCCGGCCTTGCGCTTGGGCGGCTCCTCGACCTTCAGCGTCTTGAGGCGCGGCGCGACGTCGACACCCAGCGCGTCCGGCGCCAGCGTCTCGATCGGCTTCTTCTTCGCCTTCATGATGTTCGGCAGCGAGGCGTAGCGCGGCTCGTTCAGGCGCAGGTCGGTGGTGATCACCGCCGGCATCTTGATCTTGATGTTCTCGAGGCCGCCGTCGACCTCGCGCTTCACCTCGACCGAGCCGTCGGCGACGTTCAGCTTGTTGGCGAAGGTGCCCTGCGACCAGCCCAGCAACGCAGCCAGCATCTGGCCGGTCTGGTTGGAGTCGTCGTCGATCGCCTGCTTGCCGACGATCACCAGGCCGGGCTGCTCCTTGTCGACCACCGCCTTCAGCAGCTTGGCGACGGCCAGCGGCTGCAGTTCGGCGTCGGTCTGGACCAGCACGCCGCGGTCGGCGCCCATGGCGAGGGCCGTGCGGATCGTCTCCTGGCACTGGGCCGGGCCGGCGGAGAAGGCGATGACTTCGGTCGCGGCGCCCTTCTCTTTCATGCGGATCGCCTCTTCCACGGCGATCTCATCGAAGGGATTCATGGACATCTTGACGTTAGCCGTCTCGACACCCGTGTTGTCGGCCTTGACGCGGATCTTGACGTTGTAGTCGATGACCCGCTTGACCGCGACCAGCACTTTCATCGCGTTGCGCCTATAGGTGAGTTGCGGCCGGACCTCCCGTCCGGCGAAGGGGAATTCGTGTAGGGGTGTTCAGCCGATCATGTCAAGGCTATGGCGCACCGCACAAGGCTGCAGGGCGAAAGATATTTGACAGTGGTTTCAACGGATTAGGCATCGCATACGCTGCGAATCAACGACTTCCGCCGGGAACCCACAGGACATCCGACCCGCCATTGTCGTTCATCTTGCGCGCCAGGACGAAGAGATGATCGGACAGGCGGTTGATATATTTCACCGCCTCGGGACTGACCGGCTGCTGTGTGGCCAGAGCGGTCATGCCGCGTTCGGCACGGCGCGCCACGGTGCGCGCGAGATGCAGCCAGGCCGCCGCCTCGCTGCCGCCCGGCAGGATGAACGACTTGAGCGGCGAGAGCTCGCCGTTCATGGCGTCGATCTCGCGCTCCAGCCGCTCGGTCTGCGACGGCACGATGCGCAGCGCCTGCTCGCCGGCCTTGCCCTCGACGGTGCAGAGATCGGCACCGAGATCGAACAGGTCGTTCTGGATGCGCTTCAGCATATCGTCGACATGGCGGCGCAGGTCATCGTTCTTCACCGTACGCTCGATCGCGGCACGGGCCAGGCCGATCACCGAGTTGGTCTCGTCGACGGTGCCATAGGCATCGACCCGCGGATCGTGCTTGGCCACGCGTTCGCCGCGGCCGAGCGAGGTCTCGCCCTTGTCGCCACCCCGCGTGTAGATGCGAGTCAATGTCACCATCGTCCTAACCCCTGGTCATCCACCACAAGAGGATGAAGATCAGCGTGAGCAACTGCAGGCGCACGCGCCACCACATCAGCTTGTTGCTGCCGCGCGCGCGCTCGACGCTGTCGATCGGCCCACGGGCCATGCTGACGAGGCCGGCGAACAGCACGCCGAGCGTCGACAGGCCCGACACGATCACCAGCACGAAGAAGATCTTGTTGGCGAGGATCATGCGATTGTCACCCTGACCGCTGGGAGCGCGGCTCTCCAGAGCCGCTCATATGGACCAATTGTGGATACCGGCCAACAGAAACAAGAGCGGCTCCGATATCGTCGTCTTGCCGGAGCGCGGGCGTCCCGCCCGCCTCATGAC
>CAMFJT010000364.1 GCA_945957125.1 uncultured Rhodospirillales bacterium
CAGCCCGGCTGGCTGTTCGAGATGGACGCCATCGCCGTCATCGACGGCTGACGCTCGAATGCCACCGGGGAGCGCGGCGCTCATTGGGCGCTAACTTTGCCTCCGGGGCGAGACATCATGCTCCTCGCCCCCGATAGGGGGAGAGGTTGGGAGAGGGGGTTACACTCAGTGGTCTCTACCTTCCGATGCTCATTTTAGACTGTGCAGCACGGCGGATGGAGCCTGTGGCAGAAGGCATCTGAACCCCCCTCTCCCCGCCTCTCCCCCTATCGGGGGCGAGGAGCATGAAAGGAGAATCCGAAAGTCAGCGCCTGCTGGAGCCGCGCTCCCGGCCACTCGACTAGATCGATCAGGACCCGATCGGCCCGCCGCCCTTGCGCGTGATCGCCACGACCGACGGACGCGGCGGCATGCCGTCCTTGAAGTCGGGCCAGCGCGTCGAGGGCTTCTCGAAGGTCGATCCGCGATCCTCGCCGGGGTGCTGTACGGCGAGGAAAAAAGTGCGGTCGTCGGGCGTGAAGATCGGCCCGCACACCTCGGCTCCCGTCGGGGCCTGATAGAAGCAGCGCGTCAGGGCGCGGCCGTGGCCCATCGTGTCGGCGCCGTAGACGCCGTCGGCCACGCCCGCCGCCTCGGGCGCACCGTCGGTCACGATCCAGATGCGGCCCTTCGAATCGAAGGCGATGTTGTCGGGACACGACAGCCAGCCCTGCTCGGACGTGGCGCGATGATAGCGCGCGCCCGGATCGACCCCCGGCTTGCCGGCGAGCAGAAAGATCGACCACGTGCCCTCGGCCGAGGCGTGGTCGCCGTCCTTCGGCGCGATCTCGAGGATGTGGCCGTGCGCGTTCGCGGCGCGCGGATTGGCCTTGTCGGCCTGATCCGGCTTGCGCTGGCTGTTGTTGGTGAGCACGACATAGACGCGGCCGTTCACCGGGTTGGTCTCGATGTCCTCCGGCCGATCCATCGGTGTCGGCTTGAGAAGGCTGGCGGCCAGCCGGGTCCTGATCAGGATGTCGGCCTGGCTGGCGAAGCCGTTCTCGGCCGTGAGCGGGCCTTGGCCATGGACCAGCGGCAGCCATTCGACCTTGCCGTCCTCGCCGAAGCGCGCCACGGAGAGCGTGCCCTCGTCCAGCAGGTTGCGGTTGGCCGCACGATCGGTCGGGTTCCACGGCCGGGCGGTGACGAAGCGATAGACATACTCGAAGCGCTCGTCGTCGCCGGTGTAGAGCACCACGCGGCCGTCCTTGGCGAGGGCGTAGGTACAGCCCTCGTGCTTCACGCGGCCGAGGGCGGTGCGCTTCACCGGTACGGAGTGCGGCTCGTACGGATCGATCTCGACCACCCAGCCGAAGCGGTTCGGCTCGTTCGGCTCCTTGCCCATGTCGAAGCGGTCGGCATGCCGCTCCCAGCCATAGGCGGAACGACCGAGGCCGTAGCGCTTGACCGTCGCCGGATCGAGCTTCGCGGTATCGCCGCCGAAGAAGGCGTTGAAGTTCTCCTCGCAGGTGAGCCACGTCCCCCACGGCGTGCTGCCACCCGCGCAATTGTTGAGCGTCCCCACCGCCTTGCGGCCGGTCGGATCGGCCGAGGTCTTCAGCAGCTCGTGCCCGGCCGCCGGGCCTGAAATCTCCATCGGCGTGTTGACGGAGATGCGGCGGTTGAAGCGGCTGTCGGCGACCACTTTCCAGGCCGCACCGTCCCGCGCGATCTCGACCACCGAGCCGCCGATCGCAGCCATCTCGACCTCGGCCTGCTCCTTCGTCTTCTCCCGCTCGCTCTTCAGCCCGGCGAACATGAGCTGCGGGTTGACGTATTCGTGGTTGGCGACCAGCAGGAAGCGATCACCCGCCTTGCTGCCGGCCGGCAGCGGATGCAGGCCGAGATAGTCGTTATTGTAGCCGAACTGCTTCTCTTGCGCGGCCGCGGTCTGGTTGGCCGGATCGAAGGCCGGGGCGCCGGCGACCACCGGATCGCCCCAGCGGATCAGCACCTGCATGTCGTAGCCTTCCGCGACATGCTGCTGCTCGTTCAGGGCGTGCCCGAGTTCCTTGAAGGTCAGCGACGACGGGCCGGCCTCCTGCGCGGCGGCGGCGAAAGGCGATGCGACCGCCAGTGCGGCCGCGCCGCGCACGAGGCCACGGCGACCGAGGCGAAGGTCGATCAGGTCGGCGAGCGTCGGCGGGTCGGTCTTGGTCATGCCTCCTCTTCGCGCCGAAGCGCTACAGTTGCGTGACGGCGGCGATCCACAAACGGCGTCGCCAAACCGTAGCCTGCACGCGCTATGCCGCGCCCATGCGACACTCCATCCCTCTGCTCACCCTCGCGATCGTCAGCCTTGCGCCGCTCGCGTCCGCCCAACAGAAGTTCCCCGCCACGCTCGAAAGCCACGCCGTCCTGCCGGCGCTGACCTTCGTGCCCGCGCCGGCCGACGCGCCGGCCGAGCTGCAGATCTCCGGCCGCTACGCCACGCCGAGCCCGGCGCGGGTCGACGAGCCCGAAAGCGCGATGGGCATCTCCGCCCTCTCCGACAAGACCGCGCCGCGCCCGACCGGCATCAAGCTGCCGTTCAAGGGCCAGCCGGTGCAGGGCCTGTCCGGCATCCGCACCCTCAAGGACGGCACCTTCCTGACGCTGACCGACAACGGCTTCGGCTCGAAGGCCAACTCGCCCGACGCGATGCTGATGTTCCACGTCATCAAGCCCGACTGGAAGGCCGGCACGATCGAGCGCGTCTCGACGACCTTCCTGCACGATCCCGACCGCAAGGTGCCGTTCCGCATCGTCAACGAGAACACGCCGAAGCGCTATCTCACCGGCGCCGATTTCGACATCGAATCGATCCAGCCGATCGGCGACGCGATCTGGTTCGGCGAGGAGCTCGGGCCGTTCCTGGTCAAGACCGACAAGGCCGGCAAGGTGCTGGCGGTGTTCGACGCCAAGGTCGACGGCAAGGTCGTTCGCTCGCCCGACAATCCCTACCTCGCGACGCCCGGCGCGCCGGGCCCGATGAAGTTCGAGGTCAAGCGCAGCAAGGGCTTCGAGGGCATGGCGCAGTCGCCGGACGGCAAGTTCCTCTACGCCCTGCTCGAAGGACCGTTGTGGGTCGAAGCGTCGAACAGCTTCGAGGCGAAGGACGGAAAGACCTGGCTGCGCATCCTCGAGTTCGATGTCGCCAAGGAGCAGTTCACGGGCAAGAGCTACAAGTATCCGCTCGAGCTGCCGACCAACGCGATCGGCGACTTCAACATGATCGACTCCACCACCGGCCTGATCATCGAGCGTGACGACACCGAAGGCGACCCGGCGCTGGCCTGCAAGGACGGCCCCAAGCCCGATTGCTTCAACGCGCCGGCCAAGTTCAAGCGCATCTACAAGATCGACTTCGCCCAGGCCGACGCCGACGGCGTCGTGAAGAAGGTAGGCTATATCGACCTGATGGACATCGACGATCCGAACAAGGTGGCGCGCCAGGGCGGCAGGGACGGCAAGTTCAGCTTCCCGTTCTTCACCATCGAGAATGTCGACGTGATCGACGCCGACCACATCGTCGTCGGCAACGACAACAACCTGCCCTTCTCCTCCGGCCGCGCGATCGGCCGGTCGGACGACAACGAGATGATGATCCTGAAGGTGCCGGAACTGCTGCGCGCCAAGTAGGTCGGGTCCGCCGTGCCGCCGGCGTGATACGCTGGCGGCATGGCGACCGCTCGACTCCAGGAGCTGCAACAGCGGGCCGCGGCCTTGCGGGCCGAGGCCACCGCGCTCACGCTCGCCTATCGCCGGCAGACCTGGCTGCGCTTCGCCCTGGTCTTCATTCCGGTGCCGCTGGTCCTGGTCCTGCTCCGCCTGCAGATCGAGGCCTGGCACTATTTCCTGTTCGGCGGCGCCTATATCGGGCTCTCCGCGCTGCTCTACATCATCGACGGCCGCGCCTCGGGCCGTTGCGATGTCGCCGACAGGGCCGCCGACGAAGCGGAACGGGCGTGCAACGAGGCATTGCCGGTCGTCCTGAGCGGACCGAAGGACCTCACCGACCGATCAGACACGGGCCGCTGAGCTGGCGCGAGGTCCTTCGGTCCGCTCAGGACGACCTCGATGCCGGCATGCACAGGAACCGGCTCCTCGCCGTGAGCGCGACTCTCCAGAGCCGCTCATGGGATGGCGCGAAGCCGAAGTAAAAGCGGCTCTGGGGAGCCGCGCTCCCGGCAGACGAACTAGAGCATCGAGCGATTAATCTGACGCATATCCCGAGTGCATGAAGAAGTTCC
>CAMFJT010000365.1 GCA_945957125.1 uncultured Rhodospirillales bacterium
GCTCCATCAGCGCGACGCGCTCCTTGGGCGCCATGCCGGCGGTCGGCTCGTCCATGAGCAGCAGGCGCGGCCGGTTGGCGAGCGCCATGGCGAGCTCGACCCGCTTGAGGTCGCCATAGGCCAGCACACCACAGATGCGATCGGCCTGGTCGATCATGCCGACCTGTTCGAGCAGCGCATCGGCCTCGCCCTGCAGCGCCAGGCCGAAACGCGACAGCACGGACCACAGCCGGCCGGCGTGGCTGTAGAGCGCCATCTGCACGTTCTCGCGCACGCTGAGCGAGGAGAAGGTCGCGGTGATCTGGAAGGTGCGGCCGACGCCCAGCCGCCAGATGGCGCGCGGGCTCAGACCGACGATGTCACGGTTCTGCAGGCGCACGATGCCGCTGTCGGGCCTGAGCTGGCCGTTCAGCATGTTGAAGCAGGTGCTCTTGCCCGCGCCGTTGGGGCCGATCAGCGCCAGCAGCTCTCCCGCCGAAACGGCGAAGGAGACATCCTCGACCGCCTGCACGCCGCCGAACGCCTTGTGCAGGCCGTCGACCTGCAGCACTGCCTCGCTCATGCCAGCCGCCAGCGCGCGAGCAGCGCCTTGAGACCGCCGACCAGTCCCTGCGGGAAGACGACGACGATCAGCAGGATCACCAGCCCGAGCACGGCGCGCCAGAACTCCGTCTCGCGCGCCAGCGTGTCGCGCAACCAGGTGAAGACCGCCGCGCCCGCGACCGGCCCGACCAGTGTGTCGACGCCGCCCAGCAGCACCATCACCAGCCCGTCGGTCGATTGTGCGATGGAGATCGACGAGGGCGAGATGCTGCCCTTGGAGAAGGCGAAGACCGCGCCAGCCAGACCCGCGGCCGTGCCCGCCAGAACGAACGCCGCCCACTGATGGGCGCGCAGGTCGATGCCGATCGCCTCGGCGCGCAGCGGCGAATCGCGGCCGGCGCGCAGCACGTAGCCGAACGGCGAGAACAACGCGCGCCACAGCACGGCGATGCCGAGGCCGCATAGCGCGAGAGTCAGATAATAGTAGACGGTCTTGTCCGCGAGCCATGCGGCGGGCCAGATGCCGACCAGCCCATTGCTGCCCGAGGTCAGCTCGTCCCACTGGAAGACGATCGACCAGGAGATCTGCGCGAAGGCGAGCGTCAGCATGGCGAGATAGACGCCCGACAGGCGCACGCAGAACCAGCCATAGACGAGCGCGAACAGGCCGGCGACGAACGGCGCCAGCACCAGCGCCAGCTCCATCGGCAGGCCGGCCTTCTTGAACAGCAGCGCGCCCGCATAGGCGCCGATGCCGAAATAGGCGGCGTGCCCGAACGACACCATGCCGGCCGGCCCCATGATGAAATGAAGGCTCGCGGCAAACAGCGCGAAGCAGGCGATGTCGGTCAGCAGCACGGTGACGTAGCGGTCGGCGAGCAGCGGCACGACCAGGAACAGGGCAAGCCAGGCCGCGACCGCCCAGCGGCGCGGCGGCGCGAGTGGCGGCGGCGCCTCGCCCACCGCGCGCGCCATCGCCGGCGGCTTGCCGAGCAGGCCGTAGGGCCGCATCACCAGCACCAGCCCCATGATCACGAACTCGACCACGAGGGTGAGCTTGGAGACGCCGAGCCCGATGCAGAACGCCTTGGCCACGCCGATCAGGATGGCGGCGAGGAAGGCGCCGCCCAGGCTGCCCAGCCCGCCGACCACGGTGACGACGAAAGCGTCGGCGATGACCGAGAGGTCGAGATCGAGGTTCGCCGGCTCGCGCGGGATCTGCAGCGCGCCGCCCAGCCCCGCCAGCACCGCGCCGACGAAGAACACCGAGGTGAAGAGCTTGGCCTGGTCGACCCCGAGCGCGCCGACCATCTCGCGATCCTGGGTCGCCGCGCGGACCAGCGCGCCCCAGCGTGTGCGCGCGAGCAGCAGCCAGAGCAGGCCGAGCACCACCGGGCCGATGGCGATCAGCAGCAGGTCGTAGGCCGGGATGCGCTTGCCCAGGATCTGCACGGCCATGCCGAGGCCCGGCGCGCGCGGGCCGACCAGGTCCTCCGAGCCCCAGGCGAACAGCGCCACATCCTTGATCACCAGCACGACGGCGAAGGTGGCGAGGAGCTGGAACAGCTCGGGCGCGCGGTAGATGCGGCGCAGGATGACGACCTCGATCGCCACGCCGACCAGCCCGACGGCGAGCGCGGCCAGGATCACCGCGCTCCAGAAGCCGAGCGGCGTCCGACCCAGCGCCTCGATCAGGCTGTAGGCGCCATACAGCCCGAGCATGTAGAGCGAGCCGTGCGCGAAGTTGACGATCCGCGTCACGCCGAAGATCAGCGACAGCCCGGCCGACACCAGGAACAGCGACGAGGCCGCGGCCAGCCCATTCAGGAGCTGGATGATGACGGAGGCGAAGGTCATGAAGTCACGAAAACCCCGTCGTCCCGACCGGAGCCGAGCGCAGCGAGGCGGAGTGGAGGGACCTGCTCATGCAACGCCTGCCGACATGAAGAGGTCCCTCGACTACGCTCGGGACGACGGAGCCGAGCGGCCGTCAGTTCGCCGGCCGCATCTTGCGGACCTCCTCGTCGCTCGGCAGGGCGTCCTTGCCGTCGACGAAGCGCCAGTCCTTCATGATGCCCTTGCCGTCCTTGAGCCCGAGCCGGCCGACATAGGCGCCCATCGTCGACTGATGGTCGATCGCGCGATAGGTGATCTCGCCGAACGGCGTCGAATGGCTGAGGCCGGCCATCGCCGCGATCAGCTTGTCCTGGTCGAGCGAGCCCGCCTTCTTTATCGCGTTCACCGCCGACATCACGGTCGAGTAGCCGACGACCGAGCCGAGCCGCGGATAGTCCTTGTACTTGGCCTGGTAGGCGGCGAGGAACTTGGCGTGCTCCGGCGTCTTGATCTCGCTCCACGGATAGCCCGTGACGTACCAGCCCTCGGGCGTCTCCTCCTTCAGCGGATCGAGATATTCCGGCTCGCCGGCCAGGAGGTTGAACACTTCCACGCCCTTGAACAGCTCGCGCTGGTTGCCCTCGCGCACGAACTTGGCGAGGTCGGGTCCGAACAGCGAGGAGAAGATCGCCTCGGGCTTGGCGTCGGCCAGTGCCTGCGCCACCGCGCCGGCGTCGATCTTGCCGAGCGGCGGCGCCTGCTCGGCGACGAACTCGACGTCGGGCTGCTTCTCCTTGAGGAGCTTCTTGAACGCCGCCGTGGCGGACTGGCCGTATTCGTAGTTGGGATAGACGATCGCCCAGCGCTTCTTCTTCAGCTTGGCGGCGTCGGGGATCAGCATCGCCGTCTGCATGTAGGTCGAGGTACGCAGGCGGAAGGTGTAGGCGTTGCCCTGGTCCCACACGATCTTGTCGGTCAGCGGCTCGGCGGCGATGAACAGCGTCTTGCGCTGCTTGGCGAAGTCGGCGACGGCGAGGCCGACATTCGACGGGAAGGTGCCGATCAGGAAGGCGACCTTTTCGCGGCTCAGCAGCTCCTCGGCGACGCGCACGGCGTCGGCCGGGTTGCCGTTGTCGTCGCGGCTCACGATCTCGATCTTCTTGCCCAGCACGCCGCCGGCGGCGTTGACCTCCTCGACCGCCATCTCCCAACCCTTCTTGTAGGGCTCGAGGAAGGCGGCGAAGATCTTGTAGCTGTTCATCTCGCCGAGCTTGATCGTGTCCTGCGCGGCGGCAGGCAGCGCGAGCGAGGCGGCGACGATGGCCGAGACGCCCGCGAGCAGACGGTTGCGGGTCAGCATGGATTCCCCTTCCGGAAAACGTTGAACACCCTGTGCCCGGAGCCTAGCACCGTCGTCCTACGCAGCGAAAGAAGAGCGTGCCTGGATTCCCCAGTGACCGTCCTGCAGGGTCACGATGTAGATCGTCTCGAACGTGCCGAGCAGCGAGCCATCCTTGCGCCAGCGGCTGAACTTCACCTTGAGATGGACCTTGTCCCGGCCGACATGGATCGGCGTGCGCTCGTCCCACGTGCTGTGATGCCAGCCGTCGCCGGCGCGGGCGACGAAATCGCCGAGCTTGTAGTCGCCGTGACGGTCCCAGACCGCGACCTTGCCGCCGGCCAGCCGGACATGCGGGAAGTTGCAGGCATCGTTGACCGCCTGCTCGTCGCCGTGATTGAGCCCGGCGATGTAATCGTCCATCGCCTCCATCGCCGATTTCAGGGGATCGCTCATGGTTGCCGCCACCTATGCCTGCTGGGAGCGCGGCTCTCCAGAGCCTGTCTCTTATACACATCTGACGCTGCCGACGAAGAGGATAGTGGGG
>CAMFJT010000366.1 GCA_945957125.1 uncultured Rhodospirillales bacterium
CGGGCAAGTTCTGCGGCCAGAGCGCGGTGCAGATGCACGGCGGCATGGGCGTCACCGACGAGCTCTCCGTCAGCCACTACTTCAAGCGCCTGACCATGATCGACCTCATGTTCGGCAACCAGCAGCACCACCTGACGCGCTACAGCAACCTCGCCATGGCGGCGTGATTTCGCTGGGGGCGCGCCACTCCAGTGGCGCGTCTTCGCCTGCAACAGACATGATCGCGCCACTGGAGTGGCGCGCCCCCAGCGGAAGATGAACGCCATCCTCGACATCATCGTGCCGGTGTTCGGCACGGTGGCGGTCGGCTGGCTGATCGGGCGGTCCAAGCTGCTCTCGCCCGAGGGCCTGCGCGGCCTGACCAACGTCACCTTTTACGCGCTGTTTCCCGCGCTGCTCTTCCGCTCGATGTCGAAGGTGCGGCTCGAGGCGCTGTCGCTCGACGTGCTGTTCGTGTTCTTCGGTGCCGGGCTGTTGCTCTACTTCGGGGCAATGGCGATCGGCCGCGCGATGGGCATGCGGCTGGGCGAGGGCACGGTGTTCGCCCTGTCGGCGGTCTTCTCCAACGGCGTCGGCATCGGCATCCCCTTCATCTCCTACGCCTTCGGGGAGGCGGGGCTGGTGCCGTTGCTGATGATCATCAGCATGAACTCGCTGATCCTGCTGACCCTGTCGTCGTTCCTGATCGAGGTCGGTCAGCAGGGCGGCGCGGACGGGAGCCTGTTGCGCAAGCTGGGCGGGGCGGTCGTGACCATGCTCAAGCATCCGGTCATCCCGTCGATCTTCGCCGGCCTGTTCTGGGGCGAGCTCACCCACCTGATCCCCGGCCTCGGCACACCGGTGGTGATCGACCGGATCCTTCAGGCGCTGGCGACGGCGGCACCGCCGTGCGGCCTGATCATGGCCGGCGCTTCGCTCGCCCATGTCGGTCTCAAGGCGCACTGGCAGACCGCCTCGGTCGCCACGGCGCTCAAGCTGGTGCTGATGCCGCTGCTGGTTTGGACCTCCGGCCGCTACCTGTTCACGCTCGATCCGCTGTGGCTCACCGTGGCGACGCTGAATGCCGCCATGCCGGCCGGCGCCAACGTCTATCTGGTCGCCCAGCTCTACCGCACGGGCGTCGGGCTGGCGACCAACGCGGTGGTGATCTCGACCGGCGCCAGCGTCCTCACCCTGTCGGCGGTGCTCTTGTTGCTGGGTGTGCAGACCCGCTAATCTCGCTGCTGGAGGACCGACCATGGGCTACGAAACGATCGACGTGCGAAAGATCGACGGCGGCTGCGGCGCGGAGGTGCTGGGCATCGACGTCAAGGCGATGAGCAATCGCCAGTGGGACGAGGTGCAGGCAGCCTTCGTCGAGCACGGCGTGATCTTCTTCCGCGACCAGGATCTGACGCCGGATCAGCACATCGCCTTCGCTCGGCGCTGGGCCCCGATCGACATCAACCGCTACTTCACGCCCGTCGCCGGATATCCGGAGATCGCCGAGGTGCGCAAGGAGCCCGACCAGAAGCGCAATATCGGCGAACGCTGGCACACCGACCATACCTACGACCAGATCCCCGCCATGGGATCGATCCTGGTGGCGCGGGAAGTGCCCTCGCAGGGTGGCGCCACGCTGTTCGCCAATATCTGCGATGCCTTCGACGCCTTGTCCGATGGGCTGAAGCAGACGCTGCGCGGGATGAACGCGGTGCACTCGTCGGCCCACATCTTCGGTACCACGGCGAAGAAGAACCATGGCGACCTCACGTTCCACAATGCCGAACAGGTGGGAGACGTGATCCATCCCGTGGTGATCCGTCATCCGTTGAGCGGCCGCGAGGCGCTCTACGTCAATGCCGACTTCACGGTGCGCTTCGAGGGCTGGAGCAAGGAGGACAGCAAGCCGCTGCTCGAATACCTCTACGCCCATGCCACGCAGGACCGATTCACCAGCGCCTTCCAGTGGCGCCCGGGCTCGATCGCCTTCTGGGATAATCGCGCGACCTGGCACCGCGCCGTCAACGACTACCAGGGCGAGCGCCGGCTGATGCACCGTATCACCGTCGCCGGCTGCGCCCTCGAGGCGGCGGCGCGCTGATCAGCCGATGGCGCGCGCCACCGCGTCGACGATCGCTGCCGCGTCGAGCTTGTAGGCGCGATACAGGTCGGGGATGTCGCCCGACTGGCCGAACGCCTCGATGCCGAGCGGCACGACCCGCTGGCCGCGCACGCTGCCCAGCCAGCTCAGCGCGAGCGGGTGGCCGTCCATGACCGTGACGAGGCGGGCATCGCGCGACAGCGGCGCGAGCAGCCGCTCGACCGGCGCCGCTGAGCGGTCGGGCGTGCCGGCGGTCCGGCCGCGGTTGCGCTGGGCCGCCAGCCAGTCGGCATGCAGCCGGTCCGGTGAGGTCAGCACCAGCAGGCCCGCGCCGCCGAAGTCGCGCGCGACGCTCTCGTGCGCGGCGATCGCCTCGGGCGTGAGCGCGCCCATGCAGACGATGGCGACGTCGGCGCCGGGCTCCGGCGCGGCGTACCAGTAGCCGCCCGACACGATGTCGGCCTGCTGCGCCGCCGACAGGGTGCGCTCGGGCTGCTGCAGGCTGCGGGTCGAGAGGCGAAGATAGATCGAGGAGCCCTTGGGCTGCTGCATGTGCTCGAGCCCGAAGCGCATCAGCACGGCGAGCTCGTCGACATAGGCCGGCTCGTAGGACAAGAGGCCGGGCTGGCCGATGCCGATCAGCGGCGTGTGGATGCTCTGGTGCGCGCCGCCCTCGGGCGCCAGCGTCACGCC
The DNA here is from genome assembly GCA_945957125.1 of uncultured Rhodospirillales bacterium. Lineage (GTDB taxonomy): Bacteria > Pseudomonadota > Alphaproteobacteria > Reyranellales > Reyranellaceae > Reyranella. The sequence continues at coordinate 2,777 of CAMFJT010000366.1, forward strand.
CGACGGCGTCGCCACGATCATGAAGCGCGCATCCTGATAGCAGGCATAGTTCAGCGCATCGAGGCCGCGCGCGATAAACGGATCGTACAGCGTGCCGATCGGCAGCAGGCGGGTGCCGAAGATCTCGTGGCTGAGGCCCAGCGCGGCGAGCTGGATGAACAGGTTGTTCTCCGCGATGCCGAGCTCGATATGCTGGCCGCGCGGCGTCTTGCGCCAGAGCTGGGCCGACACGACCTTAAGCTCGCGGAACACGTCCTCCGCCTCGGTATGGCCGAACAGGCCGCGCCGGTTGATCCAGGCGCCGAGATTGGTCGAGACCGACACGTCGGGCGAGGTCGTCACGATGCGGCGCGACAGCTCGCTGTCCTCGCCCGCGATCGCGTTCAGGATCTTGCCGAAGCCCGCCTGCGTGCTCGATTCGCGGTCGTTCGGCGCGGGCAGCGCGGCGGGAATGGCGATCGCCGGCGCCTCGGTCCGGCGGCGGCCCTCGGCGTTGAACGGCGCGTCCTTGAGGAAGGCCTCGATCTCTGCCGGCGGCAAGGCGAGGCCGGCGAACTTGTCCCATTCGCGGCCGTCCTCGATGCCCATGCCGTTCTTGAAGCCGGCCATCTGCTCCCGAGTCATCAGGCCGGAATGGTTGTCCTTGTGGCCGGCGAAGGGCAGCCCCTGGCCCTTGATCGTGTAGGCGATGAAGCAGGTCGGCGTGTCGTCGCCGATCTCCTCGAAGGCGTCGAGCACGGCCTGCATGTCGTTGCCGGCGAGGTTGGTCATCAGCCGATGCAGGCTCGCATCGTCGTGCTGCTCGACGATGCGGCGGATGCCCGGATACTGGTTGAGGTCGCGCGTCAGCGCCTCGCGCCAGCCGGCGCCGCCCATGTAGACCAGCGCCGAGTAGAGCGAGTTGGGACAGTCGTCGATCCATTGCCGCAGGTGCTCGCCGTCGGGCTGGGCGAAGGCGGTCTCCAGCAGCTTGCCGTACTTCAGCGTGACGACCCGCCAGCCGACCAGCCCGAACATCTCGCCGATGCGGCCGAACAGCCGGTCGTTGACGACGCCGTCGAGGCTCTGGCGGTTGTAGTCGATCACCCACCACAGGTTCCGCACGTCGTGCTTCCAGCCCTCGAGCAGCGCCTCGAAGATGTTGCCCTCGTCGAGCTCGGCGTCGCCGACCAGAGCGACCATGCGGCCGGTGGGCCGTCCCGCCGGCGAGAGCTGCTTCAGGCGCACATAGTCCTGCACGATCGAGGAGAACAGCGTCATCGCCACGCCGAGGCCGACCGAGCCGGTCGAGAAATCGACGTCGTCGATGTCCTTGGTGCGCGAGGGATAGGATTGCGCGCCGCCCAGCGCGCGGAAGCGCTCCAGCTTGTCCTGCGTCTGGTGGCCGAACAGGTACTGGATGGCGTGGAACACCGGCGAGGCGTGCGGCTTCACCGC
>CAMFJT010000367.1 GCA_945957125.1 uncultured Rhodospirillales bacterium
TCTGGCCGCAGGCGGAACGGCTCAGCTACTACGTGCTGGTGCCGTGCCTGTTCTTTCACAGTCTCGCCACCGCCAGGCTCGAGGCGCTGCCGGCGCGCGAGCTCGTCACCACCCTGATTCTCTCGGTCCTCGCCGTGGCGGCACTGCTCGTCGTGCTGCGCCCGATGCTTCGAGTAGACGGCCCGACCTTCACCTCGATCTTCCAGGGCGGAATCCGCTTCAACAACTATGTCGGCGTGACCCTGGCCGCCGGCCTGTTCGGCGCCCAGGGGATCGCGCTGGCGGCGCTGTGCAGCGCCGCGATCGTGCCGACCGTCAACATTCTCTGCGTGCTGGTCTTCGCGCGCCACGGCGCCGCGCGGCTGAGCGGGCGCGGCATCGCCCGGCAGCTGGTGACCAATCCGCTGGTGCTCAGCTCGCTCGCGGGCATCGGCTTTCAACTGCTCGGGCTCAGCCTGCCGGCGGGAATCGAGCCGGCGCTGCGGGCGCTCGGTGCGGCGTCCCTGCCGCTCGGCCTGCTCTGCGTCGGCGCGGCCCTCGAATTCGGATCGGTGCGCGGCTGGATCGCGCCGGTCGCCACCTCTTCGGCGATCAAGTTCCTGGCGATGCCGGTCGTGACGGTCGCGGTCGCCTGGCTCACGGGCCTGACCGGACCCGCGCTCGTCACGGCGCTTCTGTTCCAGGCCCTGCCGACGGCCTCCTCGGCCTACATCATGGCGCGCCAGCTTGGCGGCGACGCGCCGTTGATGGCCGGCATCACGGCGATGCAGACGCTCTTTGCCCTCGTCGCCCTTCCCCTGGCCGCCGCCGGGATCGGCGCGCTCGCCGCCTGAGCTTCAGGCCAGCGCCCGCAGGCCGCGGCGCAAGGTGCGGCCGTCGGCGGCAGGCAGCAGCCGGTCGATCTCGCCGTGCACGTCTACCCAGATCGGCATGGCCGATTGCAGGACCGTGCGACCGGCCGCCGTCAGGATGAGCCGTCGCACGCGGCGATCCGCTTCATCGACAGCAATCTCCACCAGCCCGCGCTGCTGCAGCGGCTTCAGATTGGCGGTCAGCGTGGTGCGATCCATGACCAACAAGGCGGCGATCGAACCCATCGAGGGCGGCTCGGGTTGATTGAGCGACGTGAGAAGCGAGAACTGTCCGCTGGTGAGACCAAGCGGTGACAAGGCTTCGTCGAAGCGACGCGCCAGCGCACGCGCGGCGCGTTGTGCCGCGAAGCACAGGCAGTGGTCGTAGACGTGCAGCGTCGTCTCGAACGAGGCGTTCAGCTTCTTTGACATGTCTCTATTAGGTTGATATCAACCTTTCAATCCGAGATCAACCAGCAGGAGGAACTGATGGCCTACGTGCAGGGATTTGTGTTGCCGGTGCCGGCCGACAAGAAGGAGGCCTATCGCAAGGCGGCTGCCGACTTCTCCCCGATCGCCAAGGAATTCGGCGCCGTGCGCCAGGTCGAGGCCTGGGGCGACGACGTGCCGGACGGCAAGCTCACCGACTTCAAGGGCGCCGTTAAGGCCAGGTCCGACGAGGTCGTGGTCTTTTCGTGGATCGAGTATCCCAGCAAGGAAGTCGCCGAGGCGGCCCACCAGAAGGTGATGAACGACCCGCGCATGCATGACATGGAGATGCCGTTCGACGGACAGCGCATGATCGTCGCCGGCTTCACGCCGATCCTCGACGAGGCCGGCAAGACAGGGGGCAAGACCGGCTACGTCGACGGCTTCCTTGCGGCGGTACCGGCCGGCAACAAGCAGGCCTATCTCGACATGGCGAAGAAGGCCGCGGCCGTGTTCAAGGACTATGGCGCGGTCCGCATCGTCGAGACCTGGGGCGACAGCGTGCCCGACGGCAAGGTCACCGACTACAAGGGCGCGGTGAAGGCCACTCAAGACGAGAAGATCGTCTATTCGTGGGTCGAATGGCCGTCGAAGCAGGTCCGCGACGAGGGCTGGAAGAAGATGATGGAAGACCAGCGCATGAAGGATCATCAGATGCCGTTCGACGGCAAGCGCATGATCTACGGCGGCTTCGCGCCGATCCTCGACGTCTGAGGGCCGGAAGATGACTGTTCCCAAGAACACGATCTGCCTCTGGTTCGACAAGGATGCCGAGGACGCGGCGCGCTTCTACGCCGCGACCTTTCCCGACAGCAGGGTAATGGCCGTCCATCGCGCGCCGGGCGACTATCCGTCGGGCAAGAAGGGCGACGTGCTGACCGTGCAGTTCACGGTCTGCGGTATCCCCTGCCTCGGCCTCAACGGCGGGCCGATGTTCAAGCAGACCGAAGCCTTCTCGTTTCAGATCGCCACCGACGATCAGGCCGAAACCGACCGCTACTGGAACGCCATCGTCGGCAACGGCGGTCAGGAGAGCGCCTGTGGCTGGTGCAAGGACCGATGGGGCCTGTCGTGGCAGATCACGCCGCGCGCGCTGACCGAGGCGATGGCGGCCGGCGGCGACGAGGCGAGGCGCGCCTTCGAAGCCATGATGGGCATGAAGAAGATCGACGTCGCCCGGATCGAGGCAGCGCGTCGAGGCAACTGATGAACGACGCCGCCGATGCCGCTCAGGCGGCGTCGGCGGTGATCGTGTCGCTGTCGTTGTCGACCACGACGGCGGTCTCGAAATAGCGGATCTCGGGCGGTGCGCCGTAACGCTCGGCGATATAGGCCTGCCATTGCGGCGTATAGACCGCCTCGGCATCGGCACGGCTCTTCCAGAGATAGACGCCGCCGCCGATCCGCTTCTCCGAATCGAACAGATAGTATTTGCGGACCAGGCCCTTCATGCCGCGATACTTCGGCGCCGAGCCCTTGAACAGTTCAGCGGCCTTCTTCGCGTCGACGTCGGCCGGCAGCTTGAAATTCACGATGGCGGTGATCATGCGATCCTCCTTCACACGGGGACGGCGCGTTCCTCGCGCACCTTCCAGAGCAGGATGAAGCCTACCACCAGGAAGAACAGAACGCAGGCCATGCCGAGGCGGGTCGATTGCGTCGCGGCCGTCACGGTCGCGATGGCGAACGGCGCCATCCAGGCGGTGGCGCGGCCCGACAGGGCGAACAGGCCGTAGAACTCGCCGGTCATGCCCGCCGGTGCGATGCGGCCGACCATGGTACGGCTGGCCGCCTGCATCGGCCCCATGCAAAAGCCGAGGAGCAGGGCGAAGCCCATCAGCACCTTCTCCTGCAGCGAGCCGAACAGGCCGCGGGCCGGGCTGAGCGGGTCGGCCGGCACGATGTAGAAGACGTGCGTGGCCGTGACGCCGACGATGCCCAGGGTCGCCACGATGACTCCGGCAATGGCCAGCTGCACCGTGCGCTTGCTGCCGATCCAGTCGTCGAGCCGGCCGCCGAGGAAGGCGCCGGGGATCGCGAAGACCGTCAGGACGATGCCGAAGATGCCGAGCGTCACCGTGCTCCAGCCGAAGGTCGCGGCGGCATAGACCCCGCCGAAGGCGATGATCGCCGCGAGGCCGTCATTGTAGAGCATGAAGGCGATGAGGTAGCGCAGCGCGTTGCCGTAGCGCGGCAGGCGCTTCAGCGTCGACAGGAGCGAGCGGCCACCCTCCCGCGCCGCGACGAGCAGGGGCTGGCGCCGCGCACCGGCGGAATCGGGCGTGAACAGGAACATCGGCAGCACGAAGATCATGATCCACAGCGCCGAGGCGGGCCCGACCAGGCGCTCCAGCTCGTGGCTGGCGGGATCGAGCCCGAACAGCGGCCTGTCGTTCGACGCCGCCAGGCCGAACATCGCCGGCATCGACACGGCGAGCACGAGGAGCAGCGAGACCAGGCCGCCGCAATAGCCCAGCCCCCAGCCGAAGCCGCTCAGCCGGCCCATGCGCTCGGGCCGCACGATGTTGGGGAGCTGGGCGTTGTTGAAGACGATCGACATCTCCGCGCCGACCGTGGCCAGGATCACCGCCCAGCTGATCGGCAGGATGAGATCGGGCCGGCCGGGATAGGCGAACCACAGGCCGGCGCATCCCGCGACCAGCAGGACCTGGAACGCGAGGATGAAGGGCTTGCGACGGCCGCCGGCGTCGGCCATGGCGCCGAGGAACGGACTCATCAGGGCGATCAGCACCCCCGAGGCCGATTGCGTGAAGCCCCAGGCCGCCTGTCCCTGCACCGCATCGCCCACCAGCACGTTGGCGAAGTAGGGCGCGAAGATGAAGGTGGTGATGAT
>CAMFJT010000368.1 GCA_945957125.1 uncultured Rhodospirillales bacterium
TCGGGGGGGTGCGGGGCCCCCCCGAGCCGCTCCGGGTCTGTGGCCACCCTCACAATGCGGGGCTCGGGCGCGCCGCGCTCCCGGCAACCGGCGTGGACCTTGCGCCGCCATGTGCTAGGAATCGCCGCCTGTCAGGATAAGGAAACAGCACCGTGCTCAAGCTCGGATACAAGGCGTCGGCCGAACAGTTCGCGCCGTCGAAGCTTCTGGATTTCGCGGTCATGGCCGAGCAGGTCGGGCTCGACTCGGCGTTCGTCAGCGATCACTTCCAGCCGTGGAAGCATGTCGACGGCCACGCGCCGTCGTCGCTCGTCTGGCTGGGCGCGGTCGGTGCGCGGACGACGAAGCTGATCCTCGGCACCAGCGTGCTGACGCCGACCTTCCGCTATCACCCGTCGATCGTGGCGCAGGCCTTTGGCACGCTGGGCGCGATGTGCCCGGGCCGCGTGATCCTGGGCATCGGCACCGGCGAGGGGCTGAACGAGGTGCCGTCGACCGGCGCGCCGTGGCCCGAGTTCAAGGAGCGCTTCGCGCGCATGCGCGAGGCCGTCACCCTGATCCGCAAGCTGTGGCGCGAGGAGCGGGTCACTTTCGAGGGCGAGTACTACAAGACCGAGAAGGCCACGATCTACGACCGGCCCGATCAGGAGATCCCGATCTATGTCGCGGCGGCGGGCGCCGTGGTGGCGCGCTATGCCGGCCGCACCGGCGACGGCTTCATCTGCACCAGCGGCAAGAAGTGGGACCTCTACACCGAGACTCTGATGCCGAGCGTCGCCGAGGGCATCGGCAAGGCGCCCGAGCCGAAGAAGCAGCCGTACGACAACATGATCGAGATCAAGGTCTCGTACGACACCGACAAGGCGCGCGCACTGGAGGATACGCGCCATTGGGCGGCGCTGGCGCTGACGCCCGAGGAGAAGATGTCGGTCGAGGATCCGGTCGAGATGCAGCGGCTGGCCGACGCGCTGCCGGTCGAGCGCGCCGCCTCGCGCTGGATCGTGTCGAACGATCCAGACGAGGTCGTCGAGAAGGTCGGCGGCTATGTCGGGTTGGGCTTCCGCCATCTCGTGTTCCATGCGCCGGGGCCGGACCAGGCGCGCTTCCTCAAGCTGTTCGCCGAGCAGGTCGCGCCGAAGATGCGCAAGAAGTTCGGCTGATGCAGAAGGTCGAGCTGCTGGCCGTTCCCGGCCTGCCGATGGTGAAGGCCGGCGACGACCTCGCCGGCCTGATCAAGGAGCGGTTGACCGGCGAGCTGGCGTTGCGGCCCGGCGACGTGCTGGTGCTGGCGCAGAAGATCGTGTCGAAGGCCGAGGGCCGCATGGTCGAGATCGCGAGCGTCACGCCGTCGCCGCGCGCGATCGAGCTCGGCGCCGAGGTCCAGAAGGACCCACGGCTGGTCGAGCTGATCCTGTCGGAATCGGTGCGGGTCGTGCGCTCGCGGCCGAACGTGCTGATCGTCGAGCACAAGCGCGGCTTCGTGATGGCCAATGCCGGCATCGACCAGTCGAACGTGGCGCCGCAGGACGGCGTCGAGCGCGCGCTGCTGCTGCCGGTCGATCCCGACGCCAGCGCCGAGGCGCTGCGCGCGAAGCTCGGCGCGACGGCGCTGCTGATCATCGACAGCTTCGGCCGGCCGTGGCGGCGCGGCACGACCGGCGTGGCGATCGGCGCGGCCGGCCTGCCCTCGATGCTCGACCTGCGCGGCAATCCCGACCTGTTCGGCCGCATCCTTCAGGTCAGCATCAGCGCCTTCGCCGACGAGATCGCCGCGGCTGCCTCGCTGGTGATGGGCCAGGGCGACGAGGCCCAGCCGGTCGTGCTGGTCCGCGGCCTGACGTGGAAGGCGCCGGCCAACCCGGCGTCGGAACTGGTGCGCCCGGCGACCGAGGACCTGTTCCGGTAGTCCTGCGGCTCATCCTTCCTTTTCCTCCCCCGTCTTCGGGGGAGGGGGCCGCGTCTTACGCGGACGGAGGGGTCATGAGTCGCGGAATCGATGCGGCCCATGACCCCTCCGTCGCGGATTACCGCGCCACCTCCCCCGAAGACGGGGGAGGAGAATGATGAGCATGAAGTTGGCCGCTCAGCGCATCAGGCCCGCGATGCGGGTCAGGCCCATGGCGACGGATTCGAAGTCGGAGTCCGCGGCGACGCGGGCGGACGGCGCGGACCGGGCGATGGCGGCGCGGACGGCGGGGACGCGACTCGAGCCGCCGGTGAAGAAGATCGTATCGATCGCATTGCCGTCGATGCCGGCGGCGGCGATGCAGCCGCGCGCCGTCGCGTGCAGCCGATCGGTCCTGGCCCGAATGGCGCGCTCGAAGCCGGGGCGAGACGCCTGGGCGGCCAGGCCGGTTTCGATGAAGTCGAGCGGCACGGCGGTCTCGCTCGCTGCACTTAGCGCGATCTTGGCGTCCTCGACGGCAAGGGCGATGCGATGGCCCAGTCGCTTCCTCACCACCGTGAGCAGTCGCTCGACCTTCTCGGGCTCGACGGCGTTCGCTGCCAGTGCGGCCAGATCGCGCTCGTTCTTCGCCGTGTAGGCGAAGTTGATCGTCGCCCAGGTCGCCAGCTCGTGGAAGGGCGCGCTGGGCATCGGCAGGTCCTTGTCGATCAGCCGCGTGCCGAAGCCGAGCAGCGGCATCACCGCGCCGATGCTCAGGTCGCTATCGAAATCCGTGCCGCCCAGCCGCACGCCGGCCGTCGCCAGGATATCGCCGGCGCGGTCGACGCGCCCGCCCCGGTGCGGCCCGATCCGGATCACGGAGAAGTCGCTCGTGCCGCCGCCGATGTCGGCGACCAGCACGAGCTCTTCCGCCGCGACGGTGCTCTCGTAGTGATAGGCCGCCGCGATCGGCTCGGGGACGAACACGATGTCGCGAAAGCCCGCATCCTGCCCGACGCTCTGCAAGACCGCCTGCGCGCGCGCATCGGCTGCGTCATCGTTGTCGACGAAGCGAACCGGGCGACCGTGCACGACGCTGGTGATCTCGGCCCCGGCGAAGGCCTCGGCCTGGCGCTTGAGGTGGCGCACGAAGATGCCCACCACCTCGGTCAGCGGCACCATGCGGCCGCCGACGTTGGTCTTCTCGCCAATCAGCGGCGAGCCCAGGATCGTCTTCAGCGCGCGCATCAGCCGTCCCTCGGTCTGGCCGACATAGGCCGCGATGGCTTCGCTGCCGAACAGGGCCCGGCCGCGCTGCTCGTAGTCGAAGAACACGGCGCTCGGGATCAGCGTGCGGCCCTCCTCGAGGGGCGCCAGCGCCAGCGTATTGCCGCGCGCCACGCCGATGGCGGAGTTGGAGGTTCCGAAATCCAGTCCGCAGGTGATCATGGCTTCCCCTTTCATGCGCGAAGGGGATGTCATCTATTGGCAGATGGGCGCGATTGCCAGTCTGTTTCTTTTGGAATAACCTACGGCCACTAGAGCGATGTCCGCGGCGACCGGCATCGCTCTTTTCGTTTCACGCGACGGCCTGCGCAAGCTTCGCCCAGCGGTCGAGCTCGGGCAGGATCGCGTCGGACTTCGCCGAATCGAGGCTGACGATCACGCGCACGACGCCTTCGTCGCGATCGCGCTTCAGCATATCCTCGTCTTTCGCACCCCAGATCGTGACCGGCAGGTCGCGGCCGGCGGCGGCCGCCATCTTGCGGAACTCGGGCAGGAAGTCGCGCACGTTCGGATAGGCCGGCCGCGCGCGGTGCGGCATCCAGCCGTCGCCGTAGCGGACGGCGCGGCGCGCGCCGTAGGGGAAGGCGCCGCCGACCAGGATCGGCGGGTGCGGCTTCTGGACCGGCTTCGGCCAGGTCATCATCGGACCGAAGTCGACCATCTCGCCGTGATACTCGGGCTTCGACTTCGACCAGATCGCCTTCATCGCCTCGATGCGCTCGCGCGCGAGCTTGTGGCGGGTCTCGAAGACGGTGCCGTGGTTGCGCATCTCGTCCTTGTTCCAGCCGTTGCCGACGCCGAACAGGAAGCGCCCGTTCGAGAGCTGGTCGATCGAGGCGACCAGCTTGGCGGTCTGGATCGGATCGCGCTGTGCCACGAGGCAGACGCCGGTGCCGACCTGGATCGTCTTCGTCACGGCCGCCGCCGCCATCAGCGCCACGAACGGGTCCATCGCGTCGTAGTATTTCTTCGGCAGCTCGCCGCCGCT
>CAMFJT010000369.1 GCA_945957125.1 uncultured Rhodospirillales bacterium
TTAGTTATCAGAGTTCTGATATGATGTCCAACCATGTTGGGCGCGAGGATTGCCGAGTTGGGCTGCGCTATCCGTCGTGACAAGATATGAGATGTCCGCACTTGTCTTGCCATCGACCCAACAGTTGGCGGCGTTGTGCAGCCGTTGGAGGATCCGTGAGCTGAGCCTGTTCGGCTCGCAGGCACGCGATGAGGCTACGCCCGACAGCGACGTGGACCTGTTGGTCGAATACGAGCCGACGGCCGACAGGAGCCTTCTGGATACGGCACGTCTGCGCACGGAGCTTGCCGAGCTGTTTGGCCGACCGGTTGACCTGGTACGCGAACGAAACGTCACCAATCCCTACAGGCTCGCATCGATTCGGCGGGATCGGCGGCGGCTCTATGCTTCCTGACGAGCGGGATCGCGCGTCATTGGTCGACATGCTGGGTTTTGCCCGTGAGGTCGTCGCATTCATCGAAGGCCGCAAGCGAGAGGATCTCGACAGCGACCGGGCGTTTCTGCGCTCGCTGGAGCGGTTTCCGGAACTCATCGGTGAATGTGCCCGGCGAATCTCGGTCGGCACACGGGAGGCCTATCCGGCGATCGCGTGGCGGGACATGATCGGAATGCGCAACATCATCGCGCATGAGTATGGTCGCGTGGATTCCGACGAACTTTGGACGACAGCAAATCGCGACGCGCCGATACTGGCCTCGACTCTGGAAGATATCGTGGCGGCCTTGCCGCCGCCGCGTTGAGGCTACCCAAGCAATCCCTCTCCCGGTACGGTTCCCGCAAATCGAAGGAAGCGCACCGATGGCCAAGCACTACGACACCCTGGAGACCCGCACGCCGGAGGAGCGCGAGAAGGCGCTGATGCAGGCGCTGCCGCAGCAGGTCGCGCATGCCAAGGCGAATGCGCCGTTCTTCTCGCACTGGCTGAAGGACGTCGATCCTGCATCGGTCACCTCGCGCGCCGCGCTGGCGAAGCTGCCGGTGTTGCGCAAATCGATGCTGGGCGAGGTGCAGAAGAAGGATCCGCCGATGGGTGGGTTGATCGCGGTGCCGCTCAGCAAGGCGCGCCACATCTTCATGTCGCCCGGGCCGATCTTCGAGATCGATACCGACGATCCCGACTATTTCCGCGGGGCGCGCGCCATGCACGCGGCGGGCTTCCGTCCCGGCGACGTTGTCTACAACACCTTCTCGTATCACCTGACGCCCGCCGGCATCATGATGGAGTCGTCGCTGAAGGCCCTGGGCTGCGTGATCGTGCCGGGCGGTGTCGGCAACACCGAGCTGCAGCTCGACGCCATCGCGGCGATCAAGCCAAAGGGCTATGTCGGCACGCCGTCCTTCCTGAAGATCCTGATCGAGAAGGCGGCCGAGCTGGGCAAGGACATCTCCTCGATCAGGCACGCCTTCGTCGGCGCCGAGGCGCTGCCGCCGTCGCTGCGCCAGATGTTCGTCGACAAGGGCATGACCTGCCAGCAGAGCTACGGCACCGCCGACCTCGGCACCATCGCCTACGAGTCGGAGGCCATCCAGGGCATGACGGTCGACGAGGGCGTGATCGTCGAGATCGTGCGGCCCGGCACCGGCGACCCGGTGCCCGACGGCGATGTCGGCGAGGTCGTGGTCACGACCTTCAACCGCGCCTATCCGCTGATCCGCTTCGGCACCGGCGACATGTCGGCGGTGCTGGCCGGCCCCAGCCCGTGCGGCCGCACCAACATGCGCATCAAGGGCTGGATGGGTCGCGCCGACCAGCGCACCAAGGTGCGCGGCATGTTCGTCGACCCCGAGCAGATCGCCGAGATCGCCAAGAAGCATCCCGGCCTCGGCCGCCTGCGCCTCGTCATCGACTGGGTGAACCAGGCCGACATCATGACACTCCGGGTCGAGGCCGCAGCGCCATCGTCCGATCTGGAGAAGGCGATGACCGATACCATCCGCACCGTCTGCAAGGTCGGCGGCAAGGTCGAGTTCGCCGCCGTCGGCAGCCTGCCCAACGACGGCAAGGTGATCGACGACATAAGAAAGTATACCTGATGATCCGAGATGCCGAGCCGCGTGACCTGAGCGGTGTCCGCCGTCTAATCGGCCAGCTCGGCTACGCGCCTGACGAAGCCGAGTTTCGCCGTCGCTTCGAGAGCGTCACAGCGGCGGCAGCGCATAGGATCATGGTCGCCGAGGACCAGGGCGTGATCATGGGCATGCTGCACGTCTTCGAGCGGCCGGCGCTCGACAAGGGTTGCGAAGCGGTGGTGCAGGCACTGGTGGTCGACGACACGATGCGCGGCCGCGGTGTCGGCGAGGCACTGATGCGCGAGGCCGAGGCTTGGGCAGCGCGACGAGGTCTCGCTGTGACCTCACTCTATACCCGCATCGACCGCGAGCGCGCGCGCTCCTTCTACGAGCGCCTTGGCTATCGTCTCAAAGCCACCTCTCACTTGATGGCGCGGGAGTAGCCTCGGCTGCTATATCGCGGCACCGCGGAAAGCCGGCGAAGTGCATTTTCGCCCACGTACCACGGGGATGAGTGGCCGCGTACGCTGCTCAATTTACATCCAGCTTCAGCCCTTCCTTGTCGATCACGCCCTTCCAGAGCGCGATCTGGGCGTTGACGAACTTGTCGAACTCTTCTGGCGTGCCGTAGGCGGGGAAGCCGGCCATCGCCTTGAAGCGCTCGAGCGTCTTGGGATCGGAGAGCCACGTCTTCATCTCGGCGTTCCAGGCATCGACGATCGGGCGCGGGGTCTTCGCCGGCAGGAAGACGCCGAACCAGGTCGAGACGTCGAACGGCTTCAGCTCCGGCATGGTGTCGCAGATCGGCAGCACGTCGGGGGTCAGCGGGTTGGGCTGGGCCGAGGTCAGGCCGAGCGCGCGCAGCTTGCCCGCGCGGATGAATTCGATGCTGCTGGTGAGGTTGTCGAAGAAGAACTGCGTCACGCCGGCGATCAGGTCGTTCAGCGCCGGCGCCGCGCCGCGATAGGGCACGTGCTCGGCCTTGGTCCCGGTGAGCTGCAGGAACCACGCGCCCGACAGGTGCGGCGACTGGCCCGTGCCGGAGGAGGCGTAGGATACCTTGCCGTTCTGTGCCTTCAGCCAGGCCACGAACTCGGGCACCGTCTTGGCCGGCACCGACGGATGGACCACCAGCACGTTGGGGGCGGTGATGGCGTTGGACACCGGGATGAAGCTCGCCGGCGTATAGGGCAGGTTGCGATAGAGCGAGTAGGCGATCGATTGCGGCCCGATATTGCCCATCAGCGCGGTCAGGCCGTCGGGCGCCGACTTCACGACCTCGGTCGAGCCGATCACGCCGCCGGCGCCGGACTTGTTATCGACCACGCAGGATTGGCCCCATGCCTGCTGCATATGCGCTGCGATCAGGCGGGCGACGATGTCGGTCGTGCCGCCGGGCGCGGCCGGTACCACGATCCGCGCGCCCTGGGCCGGCTTCCAGGTAGATTGCGCCCGCGACACACCCGGCAGGAAGGTCACGGCGGGCAGGGCGGCGGTGCCGGCCAGGGCGGCGCGGCGGCTGAGACGGCGGATCATCGTTTCCTCCAATTTTTCGGCCGCGACCGTGCCGCACCCGGGCTGCACTGGCAAATCCGCCATAATTCGCCTATTAATTTCCATGCGCGGCCACCCCGGACTTCCCCTCCCGTAAAGGGGCCCGCGCCAAGGAGGATATTTTGCAGAGACGCACTTTCGTCTCCGGGACGGCTGCGCTCGCCGCCGCCGCTCTGGTTCGCCCCGCGTTCGCCGCGACCATCAAGCCCTATAGCTGGGATCTCAACCCGCCGACCGACACCCGCGAGAACTTCATCGCGTGGGGCAAGAGCCGCGGCGAGGACCCGTACTTCCTCGGCCAGCGCTGGGATCGCTACCAGGCGATGCTGCGGAACAAGGACCTCTGGGGCCCTGCCACCATCCGTGCCTTCCTGCTGACGCCGCGCGAGGAGTTCTCGGCGGTGAGTGCTGCGATCCACAAGCGGGCCTACGAGCACGCCTTCCTCGACATCGGTTACGGCGTCACCATGTCCGGCCCGCACATCCAGGGCCGCATGACCAACGTCATCGACGTCAAGCGCGGCGAGAAGGTGCTCGA
>CAMFJT010000370.1 GCA_945957125.1 uncultured Rhodospirillales bacterium
GCACGATAACCAGTTCATGGTCCGTGCGCAGCGCCTATGGCGCTGGTGGCTCAGGATGAGGTGGGAGGGTAGCCAGATCGCTTTTTTTGCCATCGGCCGATAAATTCGCAAGCTCTTCGTGGCGCTCACCTCATGATCATGAGGCGCCACGGAGTGGCGCGGTCCCAGCGCAAGACTCAAGACAGGGTGATCGGCTCGGCGGGGGGGCCGTTGCGGAGCAGGGCCGCGAGCCGCGCGGCCAGGCCGCCGGGCTCGAAACGGTCGGACGAGGCGGCGATTTCGTCGGCGGACCACCAGCGGTGTTCGAGGGTCCAGCTCTTTTCCCGCTCGTCGAGGCCCGACGTATCGACGGCCACCGATGCCGCGCGGGCGAGGAAGAAGCGCTCGCGATGCAGGACCTTGCGCTCGCGCCATTGCATGACGCGCTCGCGCTTCCAGACCCAATGAACGTCGCCCTCGATACGGAGGTTGGCTTCTTCCTGCGCCTCCCGAAGGGCAGCCTCGGCATAGTCCTCGCCCGGATCGACCATGCCCCCGAGCAGCACCCAGAACGGGTCGTAGAACGGATCGGCGGGGTCGTAGACCGCAGGGTTGTGGACCTTGAACATGAAAAGGCGATCCTGCGGGTCGAGCAGGATCAACCGGGCCGACGGTCGTTCGATCATCGCGCTGCGATCATTTCGCCTTGAGCAGCTTCGCCGCGTCGACCGCGCCGTAGGTCAGGATGCCGTCGCAGCCGGCGCGCTTGAAGCTGCCCAGCGTCTCCAGCAGCACCTTGTTCCAGTCGAGCCAGCCGCGGTCGGCCGCGCCGCGCAGCATCGCGTACTCGCCGCTCACCTGATAGGCGTAGGTCGGTACGCCGAAGGCGTCCTTCACACGGCGCACGATGTCGAGATAGGGCAGGCCGGGCTTGACCATCACCATGTCGGCGCCTTCCTCGATGTCGAAGCCGACCTCGCGCAGCGCCTCGTCGGAGTTCGCCGGGTCCATCTGGTAGGTCTTCTTGTCGCCTTTCAGCGCACCCGAGCTGCCGATGGCGTCGCGGAAGGGATTGTAGAAGCCCGAGGCGTACTTGGCGGCGTAGGACATGATCTGGGCGTGCTGGTAGCCCTTGGCGTCGAGCGCCTTGCGGATCGCGCCGATGCGGCCGTCCATCATGTCGGACGGCGCCTGCACGTCGGCGCCGGCTTCGGTCTGCACGATCGCCTGCTTGACCAGCGCCTCGACCGATTCGTCGTTCAGGATGCGGCCGTCGCGCACGATGCCGTCATGGCCGTCGCTGTTGAACGGGTCGAGCGCCACGTCGCAGACGATGCCGATGTCGGGGACGGCCTTCTTCACCGCCGTGATGGCGCGGCAGACGAGATTGCCCGGGTTGTAGGCCTCGCGCGCGTCGGGTGTCTTGGCCTTGGGATCGGTCTCGGGAAAGATCGCGATGGCGGGAATGCCGAGGTCGCGTGCCTCCTTGGCCGCTTCCGCGAACAGGTCGATCGAGAGGCGGTCGACGCCTGGCATGGAGGCGACGGGCGTACGGGTGT
Organism: uncultured Rhodospirillales bacterium; assembly: GCA_945957125.1. Taxonomy (GTDB): domain Bacteria; phylum Pseudomonadota; class Alphaproteobacteria; order Reyranellales; family Reyranellaceae; genus Reyranella. Next base: position 1,539 of record CAMFJT010000370.1, read on the forward strand.
TCTGGCCCTCCTGGACGAAGACCGGCCAGATCAGGTCGTCGACGGAGAGCTTGTTCTCGGCGACGAGGCGGCGGGACCATTCCTCGCCGCGATTGCGACGCAGGCGGGTCGTGGGAAAACGGCCGAGGGTCGTGAAACGGGCGGACATGACCCGCCTTATCGCGCGAACCGCCAGGGCCCGCAATGCGGCTCCTTTTCCTGCGGAAAGCTGTCGCCAGAGTTGATACGGTCCCGCCGATGGATTTCACGCTTTCAGAAGACCAGCAGGCCTTCCGCGATACGGCCCGGCAGTTCGCGACCGACCGCATGCTGCCCCAGGCCGCGCGCTGGGATGCCGGGAAGATCTTTCCGGAGGAGGTGCTGCGCGAGGCCGCGGCACTCGGCTTCGGCGGCATCTACGTGCGCGACGATGTCGGCGGCAGCGGCCTCAGCCGCTTCGACGCAGCGCTCATCATGGAGGAGCTGGCGGCGGCCTGTCCGAGCACGGCGGCCTACATCTCGATCCACAACATGGCCGCCTGGATGATCGACGCCTTCGGCGACGACACCCAGCGCCGGCGGTTCCTGCCGAAGCTCTGCTCGATGGAGCATTTCGCCAGCTATTGCCTGACCGAGCCGGGGGCGGGTTCCGACGCGGCGGCGCTGTCGACGCGCGCCGAGCGGCAGGGCGACCATTACGTCGTGAACGGCAGCAAGGCGTTCATCTCCGGCGGCGGGCGCAGCGACATCTACGTCGTGATGCTGCGTACCGGCGGACCGGGGGCGGGCGGTGTGTCGACGCTGGTCGTCGAGGCGGGCACGCCCGGCCTGTCGTTCGGCAAGCAGGAACAGAAGCTCGGCTGGAACAGCCAGCCGACGGCGGCGGTGATCTTCGAGAACTGCAAGGTTCCGGTCGCCAACCGGCTGGGTCTCGAAGGCGACGGCTTCAAGATCGCGATGAAGGGGCTCGACGGCGGACGCATCAATATCGGCGCCTGCTCGCTGGGCGGCGCTCGCGCCTGCCTGGAGACGGCTTCCCGCTACGTCCAGGAGCGCAAGCAATTCGGCAGGCCGATCGCCGATTTCCAGGCCACGCAGTTCAAGCTCGCCGACATGGCAACCGAGCTCGACGCGGCGCGACTGATGATCTGGCGGGCGGCGGCGCTGCTCGACGCGAAGTCGCCGGAGGCCACGCAGGCGGCGGCGATGGGCAAGCGCTTCGCCACCGACGTGGGCTTCGGGGTCGTGAACGACGCGCTGCAACTGCATGGCGGCTACGGCTACTTGAAGGACTTTCCCATCGAGCGGTATCTGCGCGACCTGCGGGTGCACCAGATCCTCGAAGGCACCAACGAGATCATGCGCGTGATCATCTCGCGCCGCCTGTTGATGGGGTAGGGGCGCAGGACTGGAGCTTGGATGTCAGAGCCTGAAATTCTGTTCGATGTGAAGGACGGCCTCGGCCTCATCACGCTCAACCGGCCGAAGGCGCTCAATGCGCTGACGCATGGCATGATCCTCGAGCTGGAGAAGGTCATTCCCGGCTGGGAGAAGGACCCGGCGATCAAGGCGGTGGTGCTGCGCGGCGCCGGCGACCGCGCCTTCTGCGCCGGTGGCGACGTGACCAACCTCTATCGCGAGAGCCGCGACAATCCGTCGGGCACGCTGCGGCGCGATTTCTTCCGCGACGAGTACATCGTCAACCGCCGCATCTACCGCTACGCCAAGCCGTGGATCTCGCTGATCGACGGCATCGACATGGGCGGCGGCGTCGGCCTGTCGGTGCACGGCTCGCATTCGGTGGCGAGCGAGAAATTCCTGTTCGCCATGCCCGAGACGACCATCGGCCTCTTTCCCGATGTCGGCGGCGGCTACTTCCTGACCCGCCTGCAGGGCGCGCTCGGCGCGTTCCTCGCGCTCACCAGCCATCGGCTGAAGATCGCCGACGGCGTGTGGGCCGGCATCGTCGATTCCCATGTCCCGAGCGCGCGGATGGACGACCTGCAGGCCGCGCTGGGCGCCGCCGATCTGTCGGGTGTCGATGCGAATCGCAAGGTCGATCGTGTCATCGCCGACTTCGCGGCCGATCCGGGCCTGCCGACCTTGCCGGCCATGATGCCCGACATCGACCGCTGCTTCTCGGCGGAATCGGTGGCCGAGATCGTCGCCAAGCTGAAGAAGCAGGGCGGGGAGTGGGCCGACAGGCAGCTCGCCGCGCTGATGAAGCTGTCGCCGCTGGCCATGTCGATCACGCTGGAGCAGCTCAAGCGCTGCGCCAATCGCTCGTTCGAGGATTCGATGACGATCGAGTACCGCATGTCGCAGGCTGCCATGCGGCCCGACCATGACTTCTTCGAGGGCGTCCGCGCGCTGCTGATCGACAAGGACCAGAAGCCGAAATGGAATCCGGCGACCGTCGAGGGCGTCACGCGCGCGATGGTCGACGCCCATTTCAAGCCGGTATCGAACGACCTGTTCTTCGAGTAGAGCACCCGTGGTGTCATCCCAGGCG
>CAMFJT010000371.1 GCA_945957125.1 uncultured Rhodospirillales bacterium
AACCAGTTCATGGTCCGTGCGCAGCGCCTGTGGCGCTGCTGGCTCAGGGTGAGGTGATTGGGTAGCGGGACCGCTATGATCCAATGTCCGGCAATAAATTCACAACCTCGGAGTGGCGCGGTCCCAGCGCATCGATGATCACTCCGGCTTGATGCCGGCGGCCTTGATGACGGCGCTCCAGCGGGCGCCGTCCTGGGCGACGAAGGCGGCGAACTCGGCGCGGCTTTCGAGCTCGACGCGGGCGCCGCGCTCGGCCCATTGGCGCTTCACCTTGTCGGAACCCAGTGCCTTCTGGATGGCCGCGTGCATGCGGTCGAGCACCGGCTCGGGCGTCGCCTTGGGTGCGAAGATGCCGTCCCACGAGATGGCGCGGAAGTCGGGCAGGCCCGCCTCGTCGAAGGTCGGCACGTCCGGGAGCAGCGGCTCGCGGCGGCGGCCGGCGACGGCCAATGCGCGCAGCTGGCCGCCCTTGACGTAACCCTGGGCGAGGCCCGCCGTGCCGAACATGGCACCGACCTGGCCGGAGAGCAGATCCTGCAACGCGGGCGCTCCGCCGCGATACGGCACATGGCGCAGCTTCACCTTCGCCCGGATCTGCAACAGCTCCATGGCGAGGTGCGGGATCGTGCCGAGGCCGCCCGATGCCATGTCGATCGAGTCCGGCTTGGCCCGCGCCGTCTCGAGGAACTGCTGCAGCGAGGAGACATCGAGCCGCTTGGGATTGACCAGCAGCACCGACTGCACGCGATCGATCGCCGCGATCGGCGCGAAGTCGCGCGCGAGGTCGAAACCGGGATTGGCGTAGATCAGGGACGCATAGGTATGGCCGGTGAAGCCGACCAGCATAGTGTAGCCGTCGGGCCGCGCATTGGCCACGACCGCCGCGCCGACACTGCCGCCCGCGCCGCTGCGGTTGTCGACCACGATGGTCTGGCCGAGCTCCGCGCCGGCAAGCTCGGCGATGACGCGGGCGAAGCCGTCGCTGGGACCGCCGGCGGGAAAGGGCAGCACCCAGGTAATGGTCTTCTCGGGCCAGTCGCGCGCGGCAGCCGCACGGGCGGACAAGGCGATGGAAAGACCGGCCAGGACGGCGCGTCGGTTGGGTTTCATCGGTGCCTACTCGAGCTGGATGTTGGCGGCTTTCGCGATGGCGTTCCACCGCACGGTTTCCTGATCGACGAAGCGGGCGAAGTCGGCACGGCTCTCGAGCTCGACCTTGGCCCCCTGCTCCGCCCACGCGGCTTTCACCTCTTCGGCCGCGAGCCCTGCCTGGACGAGCCCGTGGACGCGGTCGAGGATCGCTTCCGGCGTGCGCCGGGGCGCGAACAGCGCGAACCACGCGACTGCGCGGAAATCCTTGAGCCCGGCCTCGTCCATCGTCGGTACGTCGGGCAGCAGCGGCTCGCGGCGGCGGCCCGCGATGGCCAGCACGCGCACCTTGCCGTCCTTCAGGTGGCCCGCGATCGCGCCGGCGTTGATCCAAGTCGCCGCGACCTGACCGCTTAGCGTGTCCTGCAGCGCCTGCCCGCCATTGCGGTAGGGCACGTGGTGGAGCCTGATCCCGGCGCGGTCCTGCAGCAGCTCGGTGGCGAGATGGGGCACCGTGCCGAGCCCCGGCGTGCCGACTTCGATCGAATCGGGCTTCTGCCGCGCGGCCTCGATGAACTGCGCCATCGTCGAGACATCGAGGCGTTCACGGTTGACCGCCAGCGCGAGCTGGACGCGGGCGAGCGCGCTGATCGGCGCGAAATCCCGCGCGAAGTCGAAGCCCGCACTGGGATAGATCGATTGCAGGTAGGTGATGCTGGTGGCACCCAGCAGCATCGTGTAGCCGTCGGGCGCGGCGCGTGCCGCCATCGCCGCGCCGATCGTACCGCCGGCGCCGCTGCGGTTGTCGACCACGATCGGTTGGCCGAGCTTCTCGGCGACATGGGCAGCGACCGGACGTCCGAACGCATCGAACGGGCTGCCCGGCGCGGCCGGTGCGATCCAGACCACCGGCTTCTCGGGCCATCCCGCCGCGCGGGCGCCGGTCGCAGTCGCCGCCAGCAAACCGCCAAGCACTTCACGCCGGCCAACAAGCACCATCGAGCTCCCTCCTACTCCGCGGTCGGCAGCTCTAGCATGCTGGCCTCGGCCCCGCCGCTCGATAGCGTCAGGAGCGGCGGGCGACCGTGCGGCGTCTGCACGAAATGGTCCGCATCGGCGCCGCTGATCGACAACCGAAGCCGGCTGCCCGCGGCGAAGCGCCAGGCGACGGGCAGCAGGGCGAACCGGAGAAGCTGCGGCGCGCCGATCGGCATCGGTCTGGCGTCCTTGCGCGCGAAGCTCCGCCACGGCCAGGTGGTGCGATAGTCGCGCGGCGCCGGCGCCTCGGCGCGATGGATGGCGCGCAGCACGCCTTCTGTGACGTAGCGCACGGTGCCGTCGGCCTCGACTTCGGAGAGATAGACGAACACCGCGGCGTCGGGCTCGCTCGAGGCGAGCCACAGCGAGACGACGGGATGGCCGGCGATCTCCAGCGCTGCTTCCAGCGGAGCCGTCGTGAAGCTCGCGAGCTTCGCCTCGCGCATCGGCCAGTCGTCGTAGTAGTTGGTTGCGTCGATCCCGGCGATGCGCTCGTAGCGCGTCTGCGTGCCGCTTCCCGCCGTGAAGTCCGCCTGGAACGCATCGGCCGTGGCGGCATTCGGCTGCGCCGTGGACAGCGTGCGTCCCGGCCCGGTGTAGAAGCGGCGGCTGCCCCTCGCCGGCGGCCACGTCTCGGCCGAGCGCCATTCCTCGGCATGGACGGCGAAGTAGTGGATCGGATCCTCCGCATCGAGCCCGGTATCACGGCCCGCGAGATACTCGTCGAAGAAGCGCAGCACCTCGCCCAGCACGGGGAATTCCGGTTCCTGCCGCGCGCGCCAGGGTGAGGAATTCACCCGCGCGCCATGGTCCCACGGCCCCAGCAGCACACGCTTGTTGCTGTTCGGCAGCGAGAGATAGCGCGACAGCACGCCGTTGGCGTAGCCCGCGCCGTCGGTCCAGCCGGAGACGGCATAGACCGCGACGTCCTCGGGAATCTCGTCGAGATAGTTGTAGGGACTGAACGATGCGGAGGTGAATCCCGGATCGTAGGGCAACGCATCGTCCCGGCATTTGAACTCGGTGATGAAGTCGGGCATGCGGAAATTCGCGAGATGCCCTTTCACCGCCTCGCGCGCCAGCGCGCCGCCGCGGTCGTCGTCCACGGGCAGCGGCCCGAGCAACGCCGGATTGGCGAAGTACGAGAATTGCCGGCGCAGCTCGCGCTTGTCGTGGTCGAGCGCCAGCATCAGCTCGTCATAGACCAGCGCCAGCCGCTTGATCAGCATTCCGCCCGGATAGTAGTTGTCCGCCCACGTGTCCCAGACGGCGAACAGCGGCGCGATCGCCTTCACCGCCTTGTGCCCCGTGCTCGCCAGGAAATCACACGCCGCGCCGAGATAGGAGATGCCGGTCGCGCCGATCGCGCCGTCGCTCCACGGCTGGGCCACGATCCAGTCGGCGATCGCCTTGTAGTCGGCCCGCTCGCGCGGGCTGCGGAAGGAATCGCGCGTGCCGAACGAAGCGCCGGTGCCCCGCGCATCGACCACCACGAGCGCGTAGCCGCGCGGCACGAACATCTCGCGATAGCGGTAGGTGTTGGGCGACGGGTCGACCCCGGTCGTTCCCGGCGCCAGCTCGAAGCGGCGGACGTACGGCGTCAGGATCAGAACCGTCGGCCAGCGGCGGCTCGAATCGCCGTCGGGCAGGAAAACGTCGACCGCGAGCCGGCAGCCGTCGGCCATCGTGACATAGACCGAGGTCGGCGCCCCGACGGAGTGTTCGGCCGAACGTCCGGCAAGGTAGCGGCTGGGCGGCACGCGCCAGGCGGCGCCGAGATCGTCACGGTCGGGCATGATCAAGTGTCGCGGCTCATGGCCGCCACATCAAGCATCCCCCTCGTCATCCCGGAGGCTTGTGAAGCTATCGGCGCTTTGTCGTCTTGCCGGACCGCGGGCGT
>CAMFJT010000372.1 GCA_945957125.1 uncultured Rhodospirillales bacterium
AACTGGCCGCCGCACGTCACCGGCGACGAGATGGTCGCGGCGATGGACAAGGTCGGCGTCGACGGCGCGATCTTCATCTCGTCGTTCTCGATGTACCGCTACGACGGCAGCTACGCGGAGGAGGTCGCGCGCGCCCATCCCGGCCGCATGGCCATCGTCAAGCCGGTCGATCCCGACGACAAGGCCGTGGCCGACGTGGTCGCCAAGTGGAAGAGCACGCCGGGCGCTGTCGGCATCCGCATCTTCCTGCGCGAGGAGGAGAAGCGCGCCGCGGACGACCCCGGCATCGACCGCATCTGCAAGGCCGCCGTGCAATACGACCTGCCACTGAATTTCCTGTTCTGGGGCCGGGTGGACGAAGGCATGCAGATCATCGACCGCCATCCCAACGTGCGCTTCATCGTCGACCATCTCGGCTTGCTCCAGCCGCGCGTCCCGCCGGCGCCGGCCGAGCCGTGGGCCGACCTGCCCAAGATCGTGGAGCTCGCCAAGCGTCCGAACGCGGTGATCAAGGTCAGTGGCGCCTGCACGCTGTCGAAGCAGCCCTACCCGTTTCCCGACATCTGGGATCCGCTGCAGCGCGTGTTCGACGCCTGGGGCTTCGAGCGTTGCCTGTGGGGCACCGACTGGACGCGCGCCTTCGCCGTCGTCAACTACGAGCAGGCGGTGAAGCCGTTCCTCGAGACCAAGCGCCTCAGCGACTCCGAGCGCGCCATGCTGATGGGCGGCGCCTGCGCCAAGGCCTACGGCTGGTCGCCCACTCCTCACCCCACCTCTCCCCCGATAGGGGGAGAGGTGGGGTGAGGGGCTTGCGCACGGCCTTCGATGCCCCCTCACCGAGCCTCTCCCCCTAGCGGGGGAGAGGAATATGAGGGAAGGCTACGACCGCTCGCGGATGTCAGAGAACTTTATCTTCGGGCTCTTCTCGGCGATGTAGCCCAGCTCCCAGGCGTTGCGCGCCAGGAACACCGGCGAGCCGTCGCGGTCCTCGGACATGCCGCCGCGATTGGCCGACATGAAGGCCTCGAGATCGGCCTTGCTCTCGGCCGAGATCCAGCGCGCGGTCTCGAACGGCGCGGGCTCGAGGTCGATCATCACCGAATACTCCGCCTCGACGCGGGTCTTCAGCACGTCGAGCTGCAGCTCGCCGACCACGCCCACGATGCTGTCGCCGCCGATCACGCGACGGAACACCTGGGTCACGCCCTCCTCGGCGAGGTCGTCGAGCGCCCGCTTGAGCTGCTTGGACTTCATCGGGTCCTCGAGTCTCACGCGGCGCAGAATTTCCGGCGCGAAGTTCGGGATGCCGACGATCTTGATCGTCTCGCCCTCGGTCAGCGTATCGCCGACCCGCAGCACGCCGTGGTTGGGCACGCCGATGATGTCGCCCGGCCAGGCCTCGTCGACGATCTCGCGCTCGCGGGCGAAGAACAGGATCGGCGAGTTGACCGACAGGGTCTTCGACGTGCCCATCTGCGTCAGCTTCATGCCGCGGCGGAACTTGCCGCTGCACAGGCGCAGGAAGGCGATGCGGTCGCGATGGTTGGGGTCCATGTTGGCCTGGACCTTGAACACGAAGCCCGAGACCTTGGGCTCGGTCGGCTCGATCGGCCGCGGTTCGGCGGGCTGCGGCCGCGGCGGCGGCGCCCAGGCGGCGATCGCGTCGAGAAGCTCCTTCACACCGAAATTGTTGTAGGCCGAGCCGAAGAACACCGGCGAGAGATGCCCGGCGCGGTAACTTTCGAGATCGAACGCCGGATAGCCCGCGCGCACCAGCTCGACCTCTTCCGCGAAGTCGGAATCGGCGATCTGGTAGTTCTCGATCACCTCGCCGATCCGCGTCTTGTCGGTGTTGTCGAACACCAGCATGCGGTTGTTGGCGAGATCGTAGGTGCCCTTGAAGCTCTGGCCCGAGCCGGTGGGCCAGGTCATGGGCGAGACGTCGAGCGCCAGGGTCGAGGCGACCTCGTCCAGCAGCTCGATCGGGTCCTTGGACTCGCGGTCCATCTTGTTGATGAAGGTGATGATCGGCACGTCGCGCAGGCGGCAGATCTCGAACAGCTTGCGGGTGCGCGCCTCGATGCCCTTGGCGGCGTCGATCACCATCACCGCCGAATCGACGGCGGTCAGCGTGCGGTAGGTGTCCTCGGAGAAGTCCTCGTGGCCCGGCGTGTCGAGCAGGTTGAAGACGGCGCCGCCATACTCGAAATGCATCACAGAGGTGGTGACCGAGATGCCGCGCTGCTGCTCGATCTTCATCCAGTCCGAGCGCGCCCGCCGCGCCTCGCCACGCGCCTTGACCGCGCCCGCGACATGGATCGCGCCGCCGAACAGCAGCAGCTTCTCGGTCAGCGTCGTCTTGCCCGCGTCGGGATGCGAGATGATCGCGAACGTACGCCGCAGGCCGGCGGGATGGCCGGCCAGGCGGGCGTCGGACTCGGGAGAAACGACGGAATCGGGCACTTTTCGACCTGGCTGTTCGGAGCGCGCTGGGGGTAGCGGACAGGCCCCGTCCCGTCAACTCGCCTGCTCATTTAGTCCGGAAGCCAGGGTCTTGCTCATGTAGACCGTCGTGCCGCCGCCGAAGTGCGGCTCGGTCCGATCGATGCGGAAGCCGACCGACTGGTAGAGCCGGACGTTGGTGGCGAAGGCCTGGTTGGTCAGCAGGCGCAGTTCGCGTAGCCCCATGGCTATGGCCTTCGTCTCCGCATGGCTCAGCAGGCGATGGCCGAGGCCCCTGCCCTGATGCGCGGGCAGGACGGCGATGTTCTCGATGAACAGGTGGTCGACCGCCGCGAAGACCTCGATCAGCGCGACGAGGTGCCCGTCGGCATGCAGAAGGTCGATCTCGTGCGTGCGCACGGCCTTCTCGTAGTCGGCCTGCATCGGCAGCGGCTCGCGGCCGATCACGGGGACCCATTGGGCGTAGGCCGCGCGCACCAGGGACCGCACGGCTTCGACATCCGGCGGACCGGCCTTCCTGAAGGACAAATTCGACACGCTACTCTCCCATTCGGACAACAAAAAACCCGCCGACCGTGAGGTGGGCAGGTTGCGGGGCTCGATGCGACAAACGACGGGCGATCAGCGATCCCCTCGTCGTCGTCGCCCTGGCGACGCAACGACCTGCACCGGAATGCCGGATCGACGTCGGATCGGGAGAATGGAAGAAGCGGCGGTCACGCCCGCATGTTCCGGAGGATCGAGCCACCGGTCAAGCGGGAACCGACGCCCGCCGCCGCAGCGGCGAGCGTCGGTGCTCCGTCTAGCTGCGGGACGGAAGATCGACCTTCGCGTCCTTGAGCGCCCGCTCGAGGTCGGCGATCCCGCTGGCGTCGCCTGCCCGGCATTTCGCGGCGGCGACATTGGCCGCCACGTCGGTCGACAGCATCCCGCCATGACGCCCGTCCTTGTTCAGGTAGGTATCGTAACGCGCAACCAGCGCGCTGCAGTACTGGGTGTCGCTCAAGGGCGCCGCGGCCTGCTGTGGCGCCCGTGCCGGGGTGTCGCTGCACGGCATGCCGACATAGGCCATCTTCTCGGTCGACCATGTCTCCGCGCCGCAGGCCGGAGACGAGGTCTGTGCCTGGGCGTGCGCCGCGGCCGACAGCCCGAGAAATGCGATCAAGGCGATTGAGAGTGTACGAGTCATGGTGGAGTTCCTTTCCTGCTCCCCCAATTCTCCCCGAGCACATTAGGCACCTCTTGCCTGACAGTCCGCTGACACGACGAACGATTTTCCGGCGAGCGGCTGCGATTGACTCACATCGTCAAAATGGCAACCCTTCCGGGAAACGTTATCGACAACGATCAATAAACGGCTGGGAGACGAAACATGCTCAAGATCAATCGCCGCGCTTTCGCGGCCGGCAGCGCTGCGCTCGCCCTCGCGCCGGGCGTGGCGAGCGCCCAGAACAGGAAGCTCCTGCGCTTCGTGCAGAACGGCAACCTCACGATCCTCGATCCGATCTGGACGACGGCCTACGTCACGCGCGACCACGGCTACA
>CAMFJT010000373.1 GCA_945957125.1 uncultured Rhodospirillales bacterium
TGACCCCCTCCGTCGCGGATTACCGCGCCACCTCCCCCGAAGACGGGGGAGGGGTTTGAATCGCGCATAAGGAGGCCGGGCGTGTTCTACCGCGAGGCGGGCCAATACAAGGTCACCTACGAGGCCGACCAGGCGATCTTCCCGATCGCCCAGGACCGTGTCGCCATGCTCGCGCTGCTGGCGGTCGCCTTCCTCGTCGTGCCGTTCGTGGCCAGCGAGTACACCTATCGCGCGGTGCTGATCCCGGTCGTCATCCTGTCCCTCGCCGCGATCGGGCTGAACGTGCTGATGGGCTATTGCGGCCAGGTCTCCCTCGGCTCGGGCGCCTTCATGGGCGTCGGCGCCTATGCCGCCTACAACCTCGCGATCCGCCTGCCGTTCCTCAACCCGCTGGTCTGCATCCTGCTGAGCGGCTTCGTGGCGGCGGCGATCGGCATTGCCTTCGGCATCCCGAGCCTGCGCATCAAGGGCTTCTATCTCGCCTGCGCGACTCTGGCGGCGCAGTTCTTCGGCGACTGGGCCTTCCTGCGCATCAAGTGGATCACCAACGACACCCCGTCGGGCTCCGTCAACGCGCCGCCGATCCAGCTCTTCGGCGCCGACCTCTCCTCGCCGACCGCGACCTACCTCATCGCGCTCTGCTTCACGCTGGTGCTGGGCCTCGCCGCCAAGAACATCGTGCGCGGCCATATCGGCCGGCAATGGATGGCGATCCGCGACATGGACATCGCCGCCGAGATCATCGGCGTGCGGCCGATGTACGCCAAGCTCTCCGCCTTCGCCGTCTCTTCGTTCCTGATCGGCGTGGCGGGGGCGATGTGGGCCTTCCTCTATCTCGGCTCGTGGGAGCCGGCGGCGTTCTCGATCGACCGCTCCTTCCAGCTCATGTTCATGGTGATCATCGGTGGGCTGGGCTCGATCCTGGGCAGCGTGCTGGGCGCCATCTTCATCGTGCTGCTGCCGATCTTCCTCAACCAGGCCCTGCCGCCGCTCGGCGCGCTGGTCGGCTGGAAGATCAGCACCGCCACGGTGTCGCATTTCGAGGCGATGATCTTCGGCACGCTGATCGTCTTTTTCCTGGTGGTCGAGCCGCACGGGCTGGCGCGCCTGTGGTCGATCGCCAAGGAGAAGCTCAGGCTTTGGCCCTTCCCGCACTGAGTGCGGAAAGCTAGGGTCCGGCAAACGGGGAAAACAGAGGAGGAAACGCATGCAACTGAGGAAAATGCTGGTCATGGGCGCGGCGGCACTGGCCGCCGGCATGACCGTCGCCGCGACCGCCCCTAATCCGGCATGGGCGCAGAACGAGCAGTTCATCCCGGGGCTCGTCTATCGCACCGGCGCCTATGCGCCGAACGGCATCCCCTTCGCCAACGGCGTGGCCGACTACATCGCGCTGGTCAACGCGCGCGACGGCGGCATCAACGGCGTGAAGATCGCCTTCGAGGAATGCGAGACGGGCTACGCCACCGACCGCGGCGTGGAGTGCTACGAGCGCCTCAAGGGCAAGGGCCCGACCGGCGCGGCCTATTTCAGCCCGCTCTCGACCGGCATCACCTTCGCGCTGACCGAGAAGGCGCCGGGCGACAAGATTCCGCTGCTCACCATGGGCTACGGCCGCGCCGACAGCCGCGACGGCGAGGTCTTCACCTGGAACTTCCCGCTGATGGGCACCTACTGGACCGCCGCCAGCGTCGCCATCCAGCACATCGCCAAGGAATGGGGCGGCCTCGACAAGCTCAAGGGCAAGAAGATCGCGCTGCTCTATCACGACTCGCCCTACGGCAAGGAGCCGATCGCCGCCCTCGAGATCATGGCCAAGAAGTACGGCTTCGAGTTCCTGCAGATCCCGGTGCCGGCGCCGGGCAGCGAGCAGAAGTCGCAATGGCTGCAGATCCGCCAGGCCCGTCCGGACTACGTGCTGTTGTGGGGCTGGGGCGTCATGAACTCGGCGGCGGTCAGCGAGGCGGGTAACGTCAACTATCCGCGCGACAAGATGCTGGGCGTGTGGTGGTCGGGTGCGGAGCCCGACGTGCTGCCGGCCGGCGACAAGGCCAAGGGCTACAAGGCGCTGATGATGCAGCACGGCGCCGGCAAGTTCGACGTGCACAAGGACATCGAGAAGTACGTGACCGGCCAGGGCAAGTCGCTGACCAAGGCCGACGAGGTGGGACAGGTGCTGTACAACCGCGGCCTGATCAACTCGATGGTCGGTGTCGAGGCGATCCGTACCGCCCAGGCGAAGTTCGGCAACAAGCCCCTGACCGGCGAGCAGGTGCGCTGGGGCTTCGAGCATCTCGACCTCACCGCCGACCGCATCAAGCAGCTCGGCTTCGGCGGCATGATGGGCCCGCTCAAGGCCTCCTGCACCGACCACGAGGGCACGCGGCTGGCGCGCGTCCACCAGTGGGACGGCAAGGAGTGGAAGGTGATCTCCGACTACTACACCGGCGACGACGAGGTGCTGAAGCCGCTGGTGAAGGAAGTCGCCGGCAAGTACGCGGCCGAGAAGAAGATCACGCCGCGCGACTGCTCGAAGGAGAGCTGAACGATCGAGACCGATCGCTCCATCCTCCTTCTCGCTCCTCTCCCCCGCCAGGGGGGGAGGTTGGGCGAGGGGGTGGCGCACATCACTTGCAACCCCCTCACCCACCCTCTCCCCCTGGCGGGGGAGAGGAGTCCGATGGGCGGGAGGAGACGATGACCGTACCCGCGCAGAAGTCCGCCGCTGCCAACGTCCTCGACGTCGCCAACATCGAGGTGATCTACAATCACGTCATCCTCGTGCTGAAGGGGGTGTCGCTGTCGCTGCCCGAAGGTTCGATCGTCGCCCTGCTGGGTGCCAACGGTGCGGGCAAGTCGACCACGCTGAAGGCGATCTCCAACCTGCTGCTGAGCGAGCGCGGCCAGGTCACCAAGGGCCGCATCCACTATCGCGGCGAGCGGGTCGACGGGCTGACGCCCAACGATCTCGTGCGCCGCGGCGTCATCCAGGTGATGGAGGGCCGTCATTGCTTCGGCCATCTGACGGTCGAGGAGAACCTGCTGACCGGCGCCTTCATCCATGGCGGCAAGCGCCAGGTCGCCGAGGACCTCGAGAAGGTTTACCACTACTTCCCGCGCCTGAAGGTGCGGCGTTCGAGCCAGGCGGGCTACACCTCCGGCGGCGAGCAGCAGATGACGGCGATCGGCCGCGCGCTGATGAGCCGGCCGAGCACGATCCTGCTCGACGAGCCGTCGATGGGGCTGGCGCCGCAGCTCGTCGAGGAGATCTTCGAGATCGTGAAGAACCTCAACGAGCAGGAGAAGGTCTCGATCCTGCTGGCCGAGCAGAACACCAACGTGGCGCTACGGTACGCCCATTACGGCTACATCCTGGAGAACGGCAGGGTCGTGCTCGACGGGGACGCCGCGGCCCTGCGCGAGAACGAGGACGTGAAGGAGTTCTATCTCGGCGTCGGCGGCGAGGGCCGCCGCTCGTTCCGCGACGTGAAGCACTACCGCCGCCGCAAGCGGTGGCTGTAGCGCGCCGGCCTACGCTGCCGCCGCGACCTTGTTCGGGATCGGCGGCGCGAAGCGGAAGGCGGCGCCGAGGCGGTTCCAGGCATTGGTCGTCGCGATCGTGACCGACAGGAACACCACCTCTTCCTCGCTGAAATGCGCACGGACGGCCGCATAGGCCGAATCGGACACGCTTTGGCCGGCGAGGCGCGTCAGCGTTTCCGCCCAGCCGAGCGCAGCGCATTCCCTCTTGGAGAAGATGCCCGCTTCCTCCCACGTCGCGACGAGATCGAGCTTTTCCTGCGGTACGCCGCCCTTGCGCGAGTAGTTGAGGTGGATCTGTAGGCAGAACGCGCAGTTGTTGAGCTGCGACACGCGCAGGTTCATCAGCTCGATGATCGTCTTGTCGATCCCCGACGCTTCGGCCTGCCGCCCCATGGCGATCAGGGAACTCTGGGCGAGCGGCGCGATCTTAGCGAAGGTTTCGTAGGCGATGCG
>CAMFJT010000374.1 GCA_945957125.1 uncultured Rhodospirillales bacterium
GGCCTGGCCGCACCGCCGCCCGGGGCGGCCGGCACGGGCGCGCCGCCGCCGGCCTGCTCGCCGAGCAGGCCGAGCTGGCGGAAGCCGGAATCGATCACCACGCCCATGACCTCCATCATGCGGCCGTAGTTGATCGCCTTGTCGCCGCGGATGAAGACGCGCTGGTCGGGCTTCTCCTCGTGCACCGCCTTGAGCTTGGCGCTGAGCTCGGCGAGCTCGAACTTGGTCTCGCCGAGGAACACCTCGTCCTTGGAGTTGACCGACACGACCAGCGGCTCGTCCTTGCCGCCGACCTGCTGCGCGCTGGTCTTGGGCAGGTCGACCGGCACGCCGACCTGCAACAGCGGCGCGGTGATCATGAAGATGATCAGCAGCACCAGCATGACGTCGACCAGCGGCGTGACGTTGATCTCGGCGAGCGGCGCGAAGCGCCGCCGCCGGAAACGGCCGGAGGACGAGCCCCCGCCGCCGGCCGGAACGATGCCGGCCATCAGCCCTGCTCCTCGAGCTGGCGCGACAGGATGGTGATGAACTCGCCGGCGAAGGCCTCGAGCTGCTGGGCGTAGCGCTGCACCTGGCCCGACAGGATATTGTACGCGCCCGCTGCGGGGATCGCCGCGACCAGGCCGATCGCCGTGGCGAACAGCGCCTCGGAGATGCCCGGCGCCACGACCGCCAGCGAGGTGTTCTTCGACTGCGCGATGTGGCCGAAGCTGTTCATGATGCCCCACACCGTGCCGAACAGGCCGACGAAGGTGGCATTGGCGCCGACCGTCGCGAGGAAGCCGAGCCGCTTCTCGATCGCCTCCATCTCGCGCTGGATGGTGACGCCCATGACCTGCTCGATGCGCTGGCGCAGCGCGGCCCGTGCCGTGGCCGTGGTCGCCAGCCCCTTGGAGACCGAGCGGCGCCATTCACGCATGGCGGCGGAGAAGATGCTCGACATCGGATCGTCGGGCTTGGCGCCGACACGATCGTAGAGGTCCTCGAGCGACACGCCCGACCAGAACGTGTCCTCGAACGCCTGCGCGCTCTTCTTGAGCGACCGCAGCCGCATCACCTTCTCGAAGATGATCGCCCACGACCAGAAGGACGCCAGGAGCAGCGCGATCATCACCGCCTTGACGACCCAGTCGGCCTGCATGAAGAGGCCGTAGACCGACATGTCGATCGGAGGGGTGCTGCCGCCAAGGGGGGTACTGGCGACCTGCGCAAACGCGTCCATTATCTCGTTCTCCGTCGTTCAGAGCTTCATATCCGAATATGGCGTGAGCGGGGCGACTCCACGGGCACTGCAACCGCGTCCAACGCCGCCCGGGCATCGGCTGGTATCCGCATTGGCCGACCGGCGTCGCTCATGCAAGCGACAAGCAGCCCGGCGCGCAGCAGGACCTCCTCGCCGCGGCGCGCTTCCTGCAGCATCTCCAGCGAGGCGCCACGCATCTCCCCGCAGCGCGTGTGGACGTCGATCGTCTCGTCGAGCCGTGCAGGTTTCAGGTAGTCGATGGTGCAGCGGCGCACGACCCAGTTCACCCCGCGCTCGGCCCGCAGCGCGCCGTGCTCCAGCCCGACCAGGCGCAACAGCTCGGTCCGGCCGCGCTCCAAGAAGCGCAGCCAGTTGGCGTAGTAGACGATGCCCTGCGCATCGGTGTCCTCGTAATACACCCGCAGCGGCAGGATATGGCAGCCGCCGTCGATCCGGCCCGAGGTCGGTACGCTCACGCCTCGTCGCCCTGCACGCCGGCGAGGAGGTCGAGCTGCTGCTTCTGCTCTTTCGGCACGCTCTTGCCGATATGGCGATAGCCGCCCTCCGACAACAGCCGCCCGCGCGGCGTGCGCATCAGCAGGCCGAGCTGCATGAGGTAGGGCTCGATCACGTCCTCGATCACGTCGCGCTGCTCCGACAGCGCCGCCGCCAGCGTCTCGACCCCGACCGGGCCGCCGCCGTAGTTCTCGGCGATGCAGGCGAGGTACTTGCGATCCATCGAATCGAGCCCGCGGGCGTCGACCTCGAGCCGGGTCAGGGCGAAGTCGGCAGCCGCCGCGTCGACGATCGCCGTGCCGCCGACATCGGTGAAGTCGCGCACCCGGCGCAGCAGGCGGTTGGCCACGCGCGGCGTGCCGCGCGAGCGCCGGGCGATCTCCGCGCCGCCGTCCGGCGCCATGCGCATCTTCAGTACGCGCGCGGCGCGATGGACGATCGTCTCGAGCTCGGCCGGCTCGTAGAACACCATGCGCAGCGGGATGCCGAAACGCTCGCGCAGCGGCCGCGTCATCAGCCCCGAGCGCGTCGTGGCGCCGACCAGCGTGAAGGGCGGCAGCTCGATGCGCACCGAGCGCGCCGCCGGCCCCTCGCCGATCATCAGGTCAAGCTGGAAGTCCTCCATCGCCGGATAGAGGATTTCCTCGATCGCCGGGTTGAGGCGATGGATCTCGTCGATGAACAGCACGTCGTGCGGCTGCAGGTTGGTGAGCTGCGCGGCGAGATCGCCCGCCTTCTGGATCACCGGGCCCGACGTGGCGCGGAAGCCGACGCCCATCTCGCGCGCCACGATCTGCGCCAGCGTCGTCTTGCCCAGGCCGGGCGGCCCATGGAACAGCACGTGGTCGAGCGCCTCGCCGCGGCCCTTGGCGGCGGCGATGAAGATCTTGAGGTTCTCGCGCACCTGCTTCTGGCCGATGAAGTCGTCGAGCGTCTGCGGACGGAGCGCGAGCTCGGCGGCATCCTCCTCGGCGCGCTTGCCGGCCACCAGGCGGTCGGGGGGCGGCGCGGGCGTCGGTCCTTTCATCGCGCCAGCTCCTGCAGCCCGCCGCGGATCACCGCGTCGAGCGGCGCGTCGGCGCCCAGCCGCTGCGTGACGCGTGCGACGGCGCCGAACGCCTCGACCCGGCGATAGCCGAGATTGACCAGCGCCGACACCGCATCTTCGTTGACCGACGCGGCGGCGGTCGCGGGCATGGCCGACTCGCGGGCCCCTGCCGGCGCCGGCGCGACGCCGAACGCGGCCGCCTTGTCCTTGAGTTCGGTCGCCAGCCGGGCGGCGAGCTTGGGCCCGACGCCGGGCGGGCGGCTGAGGCTCGCCCTGTCGCCGGCGGCGATGGCGCGCGCCAGCGCGTCGGGCGGGAGGGTCGAGAGGATCGACAGCGCCACGCGCGCACCGACGCCCTGCACCGTCGTGAGGATGCGGAACCAGTCGCGCTCCGCCGTCTTCAGGAAACCGTAGAGCGCGATGGCGTCCTCGCGCACGACGGTCTCGACCAGCACGGTCGCCGGGCCGCCGACGACCAGCTCGCGCAGGGTGCGCCCGGAAGCGGAGACCAGGTAGCCGACGCCGTTCACGTCGATGATCGCGCTGCCCTCGTCGATCGACTCGACGATGCCCTTCAGGCGGGCGATCACAGCGCCGCCTCGATCCGCTTGGCCGTGGCGCGGTGGTGGGCATGGCAGATCGCGACGGCGAGCGCATCGGCGGCGTCGGCCGTCGCGACCACGCCGGGCAGCAGCCGCCCGACCATCATCGCCACCTGCCGCTTGTCGGCGTGGCCCGCGCCGACCACCGACTTCTTCACCAGGTTGGCGGAATATTCGAACACCGGCAGGCCGGCCCGAGCCGGCGCCAGCATGACCACGCCGCGCGCCTGGCCGAGCTTCAGGGTCGAGCCGGGATTGACGTTCACGAAAGTCTCCTCGACCGCCGCCTCGGTCGGCCGCTGCTCGGCGATCACCGCCGCGACCGCCTCGAACAGCGCGCAGAGGCGTTCGGCGAGCGAGCCCTCGCCCGGCACCTTCACCGCGCCGTGCGCGACATGGCGCAGCCGGTTGCCTTCGACGTCGATCACGCCCCAGCCGGTCAACCGCAGACCGGGGTCGAGGCCGATCAGCCTCATCGCGCCGGCTTCCGCTCGAACGTCATGGGCTGGGACCGCGCCACTCCGTGGCGCTCATGGCGATGAGCGCCACGGAGTGGCGCGGTCCCCGCGAAGAGCCGA
>CAMFJT010000375.1 GCA_945957125.1 uncultured Rhodospirillales bacterium
GGCTCGACGTCAGGCTGACCTACGACGGCGCGTTCTCCGAGCACACCGTCAGCAACGCGCTGTCGCTGCGCGCGGCACTGCGCTTCTGATCGCCGTCAAACGGCGGCTTCCGCCGCTATCCGCTCGGTCGGCCTGTCGTTCATCAGGAGCTGGGCGGTGCCGGCGATCAGGCCGATCAGGACGGCGGCCTTCCAGGCCATGTCGTAGTTGCCCATCAGGTCGAACAGGTAGCCGCCGCCCCAGGCGCCGAGGAACGAGCCGGCCTGGTGGCTGAGGAACGAGATGCCGGTCAGGGTCGACAGGAAGCGCAGGCCGAAGAGCTGCACGACCAGGCCGTTGACCAGCGGGATGACGCCCAGCCACAGCGTGCCCATGACGGCGCCGAACAGCACGATGCTGAGCGGGGTCGGCGGCAGCAGGAAGAAGATGGCGATGGCGGCCGAGCGCACCAGGTAGATGCCGCCCAGCAGCAGCCGCTTCGGATAGCGGTCGCCGAGCGAGCCGAACAGCCAGGAGCTCAGGATATTGAAGCCGCCGACCAGCATCAGCAGCAGGGCGCTGTAGCCCGGGTCGATGCCGCACTGGGCGAGGTAGGTCGGCAGGTGGGTGGTGATGAAGACGAGCTGCAGGCCGCAGACGAAGAAGGCGAGCGACATCACGACATAGCCGCTGTGCCGGCGGGCCTCCTCCAGTGCGCTCGCGAGCGTCATGTTGCGGTCGGCGACGCGGCTGTTGGGCAGCCGGTCGGCGCCGCTGCCGACGAAGGCGGCCGGCAGCATGGCGAGCGCGAGGATGGCAAAGGCCCACAGCCCTGCGCGCCAGCCGTCATGGGTGAGGAAGTGGGCAGCGATCGGCGCGGTGACCATGGTGCCGACCGAGCCCGCCGCCGAGACGATGCCGAAGGCCAGTGTGCGGCGATGCGGCGCCACCACCCGGGCGGCGATGTTGGCGGTGACGCCGGTGGTGGTGCAGGCCAGCGCCACGCCGATCATCACGCCCGAGCCGAGCACGATCGCGGCCTGGCCGGTCGCGGTCGCCGTCAGCACGATGCCGGCGATGTAGAGCAGGCTGCCGATCAGCGACACCCACCGGGTGCCGTGCTTGTCGACGAGGATGCCGGCGAAGGGCTGGCTGACGCCCCAGGCGACCTGCTGCACCGAGATGGCGAGCGCGAAATCGGAGATCGCGATGCCGAGATCGCGCGCGGCCGGCGCCTGGAACAGGCCGAGGTTCTGGCGGACGCCCATAGCGAGGGTCATCATCAGCGCCGCGCCGCCCAGCATGGCGTAGGCCTGGCCGCGCGAGACCTGCGGAACGTGATAGGAATTGCTCATGGCGGGCGAAAGTAGGGAACGTCCCGCCGCACGACGAATGAATTGTCGGAGGGCGCACATGAGCTGGGTTCGCCCGCGCTCCGGCAAGACGTTGGTGCCTCCGAGCGGCCTGCCGCGCTCGCAACCCGAAATCGGTGGCTGTTCACAGGCGGGCGGCGCTAGGTTGCCGCACGTGAGGTAGGTGCCTGCGTCCCGCGGGCACCGGGAAAGCGAAGGAGGCCCCCATGGCGGGCAGCGTCAACAAGGTCATTCTGGTCGGCAATCTGGGCCGCGATCCCGAGGTGCGGTCGATGCAGGACGGCCGCTCCATGGTCAACATGTCGGTCGCCACGTCGGAGAACTGGCGCGACCGCCAGAGCGGCGAGCGCAAGGAGCGCACCGAGTGGCATCGCGTGGTCATCTTCAACGAAAAGCTCGCGGAAGTGGCGCAGAAGTACATCCGCAAGGGCTCGAAGATCTACGTCGAGGGCCAGCTCTCGACCCGCAAATGGACCGACCAGGGCGGCCAGGAACGCTACACGACCGAAGTCGTGATCCCGCGCTTCGGCGGCGCCCTCACCATGCTCGACGGCCGCGGCGAGGGCGGTGGCGGCGGCGGTTCGATGGGCGGCGGCATGGATGACGACTACGGCGCCCCGATGGGCGGTGGCGGCGGAGGTGGAGGCGGAATGGGCGGCAGCGCCCGCCCTGCGGCCCCGGCCCGCAGCAAGGCCGATCTGGATGACGACATCCCGTTCTAGGCTGCCGTGACCGAAGGTGCGACCGTTGGGACGCCTGTGACTGTCCGCAGGATCGGTGATTCAGTTCGGACACGATGTCGGGCTTCCGCGGAAACGGGGAGGCCGGCATGGCAGAAAGTCCGATCTCGATCATGGAGCGGCGGCGCAAGGCGCTGATCGCGCAATGGATACGAGATCCACTCGTCATGGTGCAGGTGGAATCGCCTGACGCCTTGCCGGTGCTGGTGTTCCTCGACGATCTTGGCGAGAAGGCGGAAGTCGGCGCTGTCGGCCGGCGCCGCCAGACCGACACGGTGATCGTCTCGCGTCCGGGCGATCCCGATCGCAATGCCAGTGTCTGGGTCAGAGCGACGTACGTTGGCTACCGCACGGCGTATATCGGCTTCCTCGACCAGGTCTATGGCACGGAGGCCACGCAGGCCGATCTCGTCGGCTATGATATCGACCATCTGCTCAATCGGGCTCGCAGCCCGGGCGGCGCGGGCTTTATCCGCATCGAAGCGATCAATACGGCGGTCAACCGGGCTTGGGGCGGACTGTTCGAGAAGGCGGCAAGCGCCCCGCGCTTCTACGCCAACCAGCACCGGCTGCGGCGCACGATGAGCTGGGTGATCTGTGCCAAGCTCGCCAACCAGAATCCGCCCGCAGGTCCCGCCGATGCCGGCGGTATCGAGCGGCTGGTCGGGTTCTTCGCGTCTCTCGGCCTCGACCCCAATGAGGCGCGTCGAGGGCTGACTGAAATGCTGAAATTCGCTTACGGCCTGCGCTGACCATTGGCGGGCGACCCGGGTCTGGCGATCCGCCCCTTGCTAAGCCGGCAGGCCCAGCGCCCGCAGCGCCTCGATCGTCTCGCCGGCCGAGCGGTGGTGGACAGCCGACATGCCGGCGGCGCGGGCGCCGTCGACGTTGGCCAGCACGTCGTCGATGAACACGGCCTCTTCCGGTCGGAATCCACCGGTGCGGCAGGTCAGGTCGTAGATCGCCCGGTCGGGCTTGGAATGGCCGACCAGACCCGAGACGACATAGTCGCGGAACAGGCCGAGGAACGGATGCCTCTCGCGCCCTGTGCCGCGCAGCCATGGATCGAGCAGGTTGGGCGCGTTCGACAGAAGGTAGAGCGGCGTGCCCGCGGCGTGCAGTTTCTCGACCAGCGCCACCATCTCGGGAAAGGCGTGCGCGCACATCTCGTCGAAGCGGCCGTAGAAGGCGCCGATCAACTCGCGCTTGTCGGGATGGAGGGCCTGGAGGCGTCCTGTGGCCTCGGCGGGATCGCCGCCGGCATCCTGCACCATGTGCCAGTCGCGCGTCGTGACCTCAGCCAGGAACCGCTCCATCTCGGCGGGGTCCGCGATGAGCTGGCGATAGAGGTGACGGGGGTTCCAGTCGATCAGCACGCCGCCGAAATCGAAGATCGCGACGGAGGGTTTTGGAGGGGACAAGCCAGGGTCTTTCCGGGGATGAATTCCGGGCCGATTTTTACCAATAAAATCAGGATGTTAAAGAGTGTTCCCCGAGTCGTTTTCTGTTGGTCTTTCGAGCCTCGTTTGCTAGGTTGCGAAATGCCTCGGCACGCCCGAGAAAACGAGCGAAAATCCAGGTCTCCGTGAGCGACGATACGACCCTTCCGCCGGCGCCGCCGCCTCCGGGCGCGCCCGAAACGCCTCCGCCGTCGCCGCACGACATCGCCCCGATCACCATCGAAGAGGAGATGCGGCGCTCCTACCTCGACTACGCCATGAGCGTGATCGTGTCGCGTGCGCTGCCCGATGCACGCGACGGCCTCAAGCCGGTGCAGCGGCGCATCCTCTACGCGATGAAGGAGGGCGGCTACGATTCGACGCGGCCGTTCCGCAAGTCCGCGCGCATCGTCGGCGACGTGATGGGCAAGTATCACCCGCACG
>CAMFJT010000376.1 GCA_945957125.1 uncultured Rhodospirillales bacterium
GCCCAGGTGTTGTCGTCGGCCACCAGCACGTAGCGCGCCGCCGGCGCGGCGCGCCGCAGCACCGCCGGCAGCGCGGCCAGGCCGCCGGCCGCGATCGTCACGTCGCGAGTCGTGGAAGCGGCCGACACGGCACGCGAAAGCTGGGGATCGAGCCCGTCCATCGCCAACGGCTTAGCAACCGGGAGAATGGGAGACAAATGCCTTGGGTTCACGCGTCGGCGATACGGCGGCCGGTCTGGGAATCGAAGAGATGCAGGCGCGTGACGCCGATCGCGAAGCGGCGCTTCTCGCCGGGCTGGGCCTTGACGTGCCCGCCTTCGCGCACGGTGACCAGCTCGCGCGCGTCGCCGAAGCGGCAATGCAGCAGCGTGTCGGCGCCGAGCGGCTCGGCCATCTCGATCTGGAACTCCAGCGGCCCGTCGGTCGACGGCAGCAGGTGCTCGGGCCGCAGGCCGAGCGCGACCGGCGTGCCCGGCGGCGCGGCCGTGGCGGTCGCCAGCGGCAGGAGGACAGGCTGTGCACCGGCGCTCGTCAGCTCCACCGCCCGGCTGCCGGTCGCCACTCTCGCGGCAAGGAAGTTCATCGCCGGCGATCCGATGAAGCCCGCCACGAAGACCGAGGCCGGCCGGTCGTAGACATCCATCGGCGTGCCGATCTGGTCGGCGACACCGGCATTCATGACGATCAGCCGGTCGGCCAGGGTCATCGCCTCGACCTGGTCGTGCGTGACGTAGATCGAGGTCACGCCGAGCTCGCGCTGCAGCCGCTTGATCTCGAGCCGCATCTGCACGCGTAGCTTGGCGTCGAGGTTGGAGAGCGGCTCGTCGAACAGGAAGACCGCCGGCTCGCGCACGATCGCGCGGCCCATCGCGACCCTCTGGCGCTGGCCGCCGGAGAGCTGGCGCGGCAGGCGCTCGAGCAGCGCCTCGAGCTCGAGGATCCTTGCCGCCTTGCGCACACGGCGGTCGATGTCGTCCTTCGCCAGGCCGCGGATCTTCAGGCCGTAGGCCATGTTGCGATACACGCTCATGTGCGGATAGAGCGCATAGTTCTGGAACACCATGGCGATGTCGCG
The DNA here is from genome assembly GCA_945957125.1 of uncultured Rhodospirillales bacterium. Classification (GTDB taxonomy): domain Bacteria; phylum Pseudomonadota; class Alphaproteobacteria; order Reyranellales; family Reyranellaceae; genus Reyranella. Next base: position 1,076 of record CAMFJT010000376.1, read on the forward strand.
ATCCTTGGGCTCCAGGTCGTTGACCACCCGGTTGCCGATCGACACCTGCCCGCCGGTGATGCGCTCCAGCCCCGCCACCATGCGCAGCAGGGTGGACTTGCCGCAGCCCGAGGGGCCGACGATGACGATGAACTCGCCGTCGGCGATCTCCATGTCGATGCCGTGGATCACCTCGACCTTGTTGTCGTAGGTCTTCTTCACGCCGCGCAGATGGACCTGGGCCATCGTCCTATTTCTCCGTCTCGACCAGGCCGCGCACGAACTGGCGCTGCATGAACATCACCACCAGCACCGGCGGCAGCATGGCGAGCATGGCCATCGCCATCAGCAGGTTCCACTGCGGCACCGCGTCGGTCACCTGGACCTGGCGCGAGACCGTGACGACCACCGTGTAGAAGCTCTCCTTGGTGGTGATCAGCAGCGGCCAGAGATACTGGTTCCAGCCGTAGATGAACTGGATCACGAACAGCGCCGCGATCGAGGTCCGGCTCATCGGCAGCAGGATGTCCCAGAAGAAGCGCATCGGCGAGGCGCCGTCGACCCTCGCCGCCTCGGTGAGTTCATCGGGCACGCTGAGGAAGAACTGGCGGAACAGGAAGGTCGCCGTCGCCGAGGCGATCAACGGGATGATGAGGCCCGAATAGGAATCAAGCATGCCCAGCGATGCGACGACCCCGTAGGTCGGCACGATGCGGACCTCGACCGGCAGCATGAGCGTCACGAAGATCGCCCAGAAGAAGGTCATGCGCAGGGGAAAGCGGAAATAGACGATGGCGAAGGCGGCGAGGATGGAGATCAGCAGCTTGCCGAACACGATGCCCAGCGCCATGACCATGCTGTTGAAGAGCGTGAGCCACAGCGGCACGCTGCCGACCTTGCCGCCGTAGCCGTTCAGGATGACCTCGCGGTAGTTCTCGTAGAGGTGCGTGCCGGGCCAGATCGGCACCGGCGGCCGCAGCATGGTCGCCTGGTCGTGAGTCGAGGCAACGAAGGTCATCCAGACCGGAAAGGCGATGACCACCAGGCCGAGGATCACCACCAGATGGCTGAAGGCCGTCAGCCAGGGCCGGTTCTCTACCATTTGAAGCTGGGCATCAGTAGTGCACCCGTCGCTCGATGAAGCGGAACTGCACGACGGTCAGCAGGATCACCACGACCATCAGGATCACCGACTGGGCCGACGAGCCGCCGAGATCCTGTCCCCGGAAGCCGTCGTTCCAGACCTTGTAGACCAGGATGTTGGTCGCCTGCCCTGGCCCGCCCTGGGTCAGCGAGGCGACCACGCCGAAGGTGCCGAAGAAGGCATAGATGATGTTGACCACCAGCAGGAAGAAGCCGGTCGGCGAGAGCAGCGGGAAGGCGATGTCCCAGAAGCGCCGCGCCGGCCCGGCGCCGTCGATCGCGGCCGCCTCGATCAGCGAGCGGGGGATCGACTGCAGGCCGGCGAGGAAGAACAGGAAATTGTAGCTGACCTGGTTCCACACCGCGGCGATGACGATCAGGATCAGCGCCTGGGTGCCGTTGCTCACGAAGTTGAACTCGATGCCGACCGCCTTGAGCATCCAGGAGACGGTGCCGACCGAGGGGTTGAACAGGAAGCCCCACAGCACGCCGGCGACGGCCGGGGCGACCGCGTAGGGCCAGACCAGGATCGTCTTGTAGAGCGAGGCGCCGCGGATGACGCGGTCGGCCATCACGGCCAGCAGCAGCGAGAGCGCCAGCCCGATCGTGGCGACCAGGAAGCTGAACACCACCGTGACCCGCACCGATTCGTAATAGGCGGGTTCCTGCAGCAGGCTGATGAAGTTGTCGAACCAGACGAACTTGCTGTTGCCGCCGAAGGCATCCTCGAGCAGCACCGACTGCCAGAGCATCTGGCCCGATGGCCAGAAGAAGAAGACGACGGTGATGACGATCTGCGGCGCCACCAGCAGGTAAGGCAGCAGACGCTCGTTGAAGGTGACGCGTTTTTCCATCTGCAGGCTAGCGGCTCGTGCTCCTCTCCCCCGCTAGGGGGAGAGGTGGGGTGAGGGGGTTGCACATGGTCTTGGACGCCCCCTCACCTAGCCTCTCCCCCTAGCGGGGGAGAGGAACATGAGGAGAGCAGGCTCCTCGTCCTACTTGTTCGCCGCCTCGAACTTCTTCAGCAGCTCGTTGCCGCGCTTCACGGCGTCGTCGAGCGCGGTCTTGGCGTCCTTCTTGCCCGACCACACCGATTCCAGCTCCTCGTCGACCACGTCGCGGATCTGCACGAAGTTGCCGATGCGCAGGCCCTTGGAATTGTCGGTCGGCGGGTTGAGCGTGAGCTGCTTGACCGCCACGTCGCGTCCCGGGAACTTCTTGTAGAAGCCCGATTCCTCCGTCGCCTTCGCCGCGGCGATCGTGATCGGCACGTAGCCGGTCTCCTGGTGCCACTTGGCCTGCACGGGCGTGCTCGACAGGTAGGTCATGAACTTGGCGACGCCGGCATACTCGGCCTTGGGGCGGCCCTGCAGCACCCACAGCGTCGCGCCGCCGATGATGGAGTTCTGCGGCTTGGCCCGGACCGACGGATCGTACGGCATCATGGCAATGCCGACCTTGTCCTGGCCGAGCGCCTTCTCTGCACCCGCGGCGGAGCCCGACGAGCCGACGCGGAAGACGCACTCGCCGCCGTTGAACAGCGTGTCCGACTTGCCTTCGCGGCCACCATAGACGAAGCGCTTGTCCTTGCCCCAGTCGGCCAGCCGCTGGATGTGCTTGATGCGCGGCTCGTCGTTGAACTTCAGCTCGATGTCGGTACCGCCGAAGCCGTTGGCCTTGGTGGCGAACGGCAGGTCGTGCCAGGCGCCGTAGTTCTCGATCATCGTCCAGGTCTGCCATTGCGGCGTGAACCCGCACTTGGCGCCGG
>CAMFJT010000377.1 GCA_945957125.1 uncultured Rhodospirillales bacterium
GCCTATCTCAAGGCCAACCATCCGGTCGAGTTCTTCGCCGCGACGATGACCCTCGACATGGGCAACGTCGACAAGCTCAACGGCTATCGCCGCGACCTCGAGAAGATCGGCGTCGAGCTGCTGCCACCCGACGTGACGCGCTCGACCGCGGAGTTCACCGTCGAGCGCACGGCCGACGGCAAGAAGGCGATCCGCTACGCGCTCGCCGCGATCAAGGGCGTCGGCCGCGAGGCCATGGCGCGGCTCGCCGCCGAGCGCGAGGAGAACGGCCAATTCAAGGACCTGTTCGACTTCGCCGAGAGGCTCGACCAGCGGGTGCTGAACAAGCGGCTGGTCGAGAGCCTGGTGAAGGCCGGCTGCTTCGATACGCTGAACAAGAACCGCGCCCAGACATTCGGCGCCGTCGAGGCGCTGCTGCGCCATTCGCAGGCGACGCACGAATCGCGCGGCAGCAACCAGAACAGCCTGTTCGGCGACGACACCGCGCAACGCCGGCCGCAGCTTCCCAAGGTGCCCGACTGGGCGCCGATGGAGCGGCTGCAGCAGGAATTCTCCGCCATCGGCTTCTATCTCTCGTCGCATCCGCTGGCGGCCTACGAGAAGAGCTTGCAGCGGCTCGGCGTGACGCGCGCGGCCGACTTGCTGGGCCTCCTGCAGCGCGGCACGGCAGGACGCATAAAGCTCGCCGGCACGGTGGTCGACAAGGCGGAGCGGACCTCGGCGAAGGGCAACCGCTTCGCCTTCGTGCAATGCTCGGACCAGTCGGGCGCCTTCGAGGTCACTGTGTTCAGCGAGGTGCTGAGCGCCAACCGCAATCTCCTCGAAGCGGGGCAGGCGGTGCTGATTTCCTGCGACGGGCGGCTCGACGGCGAGCAGATCAAGCTGATGGCGCAGACCGTCCAGAAGCTGGAAGACGCCGTCGCCAGTTCCGCGGCCGGGCTGCGTATCGTGATCACCGATCCCGGTGCGCTCGATGCCCTGCGCAAATCGCTGGAAGGCAAGCGCGGGCGCGGCAAGGTCACGCTGGTCGTGCCGCTGGACAAGGAGGAGAGCGAGGTCGAGGTGACCTTGCCGGGCACCTATTCGATCGCCGGCGGCCTGCGCGACATCATCGGCATGCTGCCGGGCGTCTCGCAGGTGGAGGAGATTTGATCGCGTCAGCGCGCATCGAGTCCATAGAGCCGCGCGGCATTGAGGGAGCCGACCCGATCCGCCAGCGGTGGCGGCAGGCGGCCCAGCAGCCCGAGGATCGGCTGCGGCTGGAAGACGGTGGGGGCCCGGCTGTCGGGGCTGGCGAAGAAGCTGTCGCTGCCGATGACGATCCGGTCGGGATAGGTTCGGATCACCGCCAGCCATTCGGGATTCGGGCCAGCGGGAGACATCACCTGGTTCTGCGGCACGCGGGCACGCTGGAACTTGAGTGCCAAGGCGAGGTTTGGATGGGCCGCCATCAGCCGTTGGACGAGCTGGGGCGTGCGCTGGCCGGTATTGTCCCACCCATTGTGCAGCCAGACGATCCGCGCGGCCGGATTGTGCGAGAGCAGGCGCTCGAAGGCCGCGATGTTCGCGGCGAGGCGCGGCGGATTGGGAGGCGAAGCGAGGCCCGGCGGCAGGCTCATGTCGGTGTCGACAGCCTCCATATGGACCGCGATCGGCACGTTGCGGCTCGCAGCAAGATCGGCCAGGGCGAGCAGCAACGGGTGATCGGGCGCCGCGCGCTCGTAGGGGTGGCCGTCGAACTCGGAAAGGTGAAGGAGGGCCAGCTCGCCGAAGCCGCGTGCGCCGTCGTCGAGAGTTCTCGACGCCCGGGCCAGGAAGGCGCGCTTGGCATCCGGGCCGACGGCGGCGGGGTCGGTCGCCTGCAGGCTGGCATTCAGTTGCGCGCCACCGAGGAAGGCCAGCTCGCCCGGATGACGGCGCACCGATGGCAGAAAGACCTCGTAGTCATGCGCATTGGCGTTGGCCGCGCCCGACGGGAAGGGCGGCGGCACCAGCACGAGCGTCTTGCGGCCGAGCATGGCCGTAGCGGACAGGGCGCTCTCGATCGCGACGTCGAATTGTCGGCCCGGGGCGGCGCGCAGGTGAACCTGGACGTCGGTCCAGGCCACACCGCTCGACGCGGGGAGGCCGTTGGCCGGTGGCCCGCCGCCGGGTCCATTCGCGCCGCCCGGACGGCGTGGGCCGGGCTGGGCGAGTGCGCCCTGGACGGCAAGGGCGAGGGCGAGGACCAGACCAAGGCCAAGGAGAGGGATGCGCCACATCGCGTCAGTGTACCGGCAAAATCGCCGGCACGGACGATGCCGTGAATCGCCAGCCCGGGCTCTTCGAACAGTCGATACCGCCCGCGCGGCCGAAGCCCGCGCCCGGCCAGGTGGCGCCGGCCCGCGACTCGCCGCTCTTGCAGGCGCCGGTGCTGCCGACCGATATCCGGCTCGGCACCTCGTCATGGTTCTTCCCCGGTTGGCGCGGGCTCGTCTATGACGGCGTGCATCCGCAGACGGCGCTCAGCAAGAAGGGCCTCGCGGCCTATGCGCAGATCCCGCTGCTGCGGACGGTGAGTCTCGACCGCACTTTTTACGCGCCGATCACGACGGTCGAGTATGCCCGCTATGCCGAACAGGTACCGGACCACTTCTCCTTCGTCGTGAAGGCGCCGGCGCTGGTCTGCGACGCCGTGATGCGCGATGAGGAGGGGCGTGGGAAAGTGCCCAATCCGCACTTTCTCGATCCCGCGATCGCGGCGCGCGAGCTCGTCGTGCCCTGCCTGGAGGGCCTGGGCGCCAAGGCGGGACCGCTGGTCTTCCAGGTCTCGCCGCTGCCGCGCGGCCTGGTGGAGGAGGCCGCGCTGCTGATCGAACGGCTGGCGGCGTTCTTCGCGGCGCTGCCCCGGGAGCTGGGCAGGCAGCGGCCGATCTATGCCCTGGAGCTGCGCAACGCCGAGCTGCTGACGCCGCGGCTGATGCGGATGCTGGGCGAGCAGGGGGTGCGCTACTGCGTCGGCCTGCACGACCGCATGCCGGAGGTCGAGCGACAGGAAAGGGCGCTCGAGGCGCTCGACAGCGGCACGCCGGGCGACCTCGTGGTGCGCTGGAACCTGCATCGTGGCTTCCTCTACCAGGCGGCCAAGCAACGCTACGACCCGTTCGACCGGCTGGTCGACGAGGACCCCGAGACCCGCCGGGTCCTCGCCCGCATGGCCGCACGTGCCTTCAAGGCGGGGCGCAAAGTGTGGATAACCGCCAACAACAAGGCCGAGGGCAGCGCGCCGCTGTCGCTGCTCAAGCTCGCCGAGGAGATCGCGGGCGAGCTTTGATCCTCTTCTCCCGCCCCTGAAGACGGGGGAGGACGAGAGGCTTGCATTCGACCCGCCAACCGCCTAAACACGCGCCACTTCGCACGCGGGTTTGCGGTCGACGGGGAGAAATCCCGCCGCTCGCTCCGGTGTTCCCATCCGGGAACGACGCCCGCGGAGGCTCAACCGGAAAAGGAGAATCGGCATGGCGATGCCGCAGTTCACGATGCGTCAATTGCTGGAAGCGGGCGTCCACTTCGGACACCACACCCGGCGCTGGAACCCCAAGATGAAGCCGTACCTGTTCGGGGTGCGCAACGGGGTCCATATCATCGATCTCACCAAGACCGTGCCGCTGCTCGAGCAGGCCCTGCTGCAGGTGCGTCAGGTCGTATCCAACGGCGGCCGCGTGCTGTTCGTCGGCACCAAGGCGGCTGCCGCCGATCGCGTCGCCGAGGCGGCCAAGCGCTGCGGCCAGTACTACGTCAACCACCGCTGGCTGGGCGGCATGATCACCAACTGGCAGACCATCTCTGCCTCGATCAAGCGCCTGCGCGAGCTCGACGAGCGGCTGAAGGGCGACGTGGTCGGCCTGACCAAGAAGGAGCAGCTCGACCTCACGCGCGAGCGCGACAAGCTCGAGCGGTCGCTGGGCGGCATCAAGGA
>CAMFJT010000378.1 GCA_945957125.1 uncultured Rhodospirillales bacterium
GTGTGGAGGCGGCCGCCTCTGCCCCCAAGGCGTCGTTGCAGATCGTCGTCGGCGAGGCGACCTATGCGCTGCCGGTCGGCGACGTGATCGACCTCAAGGCCGAGAGCGCACGTCTCCAGAAGGAGATCAAGAAGCTCGCCGACGAGGTCGGCAAGATCGACGCCAAGCTCGCCAACGCCGCCTTCGTCGCCCGTGCGCCGGAAGAGGTCGTCGAGGAGCAGCGTGAGCGTCGGGCACAGGCCGAAGAGACCGGCGCACGCCTGAGCGCGGCGTTGGAGAGGTTGGGTGCTTAGCGCGGGCGCTGCTGCGGCTCGCACAGCGATTGCCCGCGGTGGCGAAGGGATGATCTCCAGTATCCACCGTGCGATTATGGATATTCAGATTGGAGGCAAGGAATGACCTATACTCTCGAGCAGTTGAGCGCCGACATCCGACAGGCCCTCAAGGCCGATTCGGGGACCGCGGGTAAGCAGGAAGTCTGCAAGCTGGTGTCGAAGGTGTTGCTCGACGAGGCGTTCGTCGCGAAGCACCTGACCGCCGACCAGTGCCGTCCGCGCAAGGTGCTCTACGAAGATCCGGAGCTGGGTTTCTGCATCTGCGGCCATGTCTACGAGACGGCCGCGCACGGGGCGCCGCACGATCACGGCCCGAGCTGGGCAATCTACGGCCTGGCGACCGGCGACACCGAGATGACGGACTGGCGGATCGTGAAGAAGGGCGAGGGCGACGAGCCGTCGCTGGTCGAACCCACGAAGACGTACGTGTTGAAGCCCGGCGACAGCCATTTCTACGATGTCGGCGTGGTCCACTCGCCGAAGCGGGACGGTCTGACGAAGCTCGTGCGCATCGAGGCCTCCAATCTCGACCGCATCAAGCGTTCGAACATCAAGGCGGCGTGACGCGGAAGGTCCCTCGCGCGCGAGGGACCTTCAGCCTTCAGCGCCTGATCTGCATTCCCAGATACTTCTTCAGCCCCGCACCGTAGGGCGGGCGCAGCATGCGCAACGGCGCCAGATCCCACTTGATCTGGTGGTAGATCGACTTGCGATGGCTGAATTCTCGGAAGCCGTCATAGCCGTGATAGACGCCCATGCCGGCCGGGCCGATGCCGCCGAACGGCAGCTCCTCCTGCGCGACGTGCATGACCACGTCGTTCACCGTGACGCCGCCTGACGTCGTGCCGTCGAGCACCCGGTCGCGCTCCGCCGCGTCGCTGCCGAAATAGTAGAGGCCGAGCGGCCGGTCGTGGGCGTTGATGTAGTCGATCGCATCTTGGACATCGTGATAGGCCTTCACGGGCAGCAGCGGCCCGAAGATCTCTTCCTGCATGACCTTCATCTCGTCGGTCGGATTGAGGATCAGGGTCGGCGCGATGCGGCGATGCGGTTGCTGACGCAGATCCTCGGCGCTCGGATTGATCTCGACGATTTCCGCGCCCTTGGCCCGCGCATCGTCGAGATAGTCCATCAGCCGTGCATAATGGCGGTCGGTGACGATGGCGGTGTAATCCGGGCTCTCACGGATGCTCGGGAACATCTTTCCGACGGACGCCTTTGCCGCGTTCACGAAATCCGGGAGTCGGTCGGCCGGCGCCAGAACATAGTCCGGCGCCAGGCAGATCTGGCCCGCGTTGAGCGTCTTGCCGTTCATGATCCGCGCCGCGGCAACGGACATGTCGGCCGAGTGCCCGATCACGACCGGACTCTTGCCGCCGAGTTCGAGCGTCACCGGCACGAGGTTCTCCGCCGCCGCTCGCATCACATGTCGGCCGATCGCGGTAGCGCCGGTGAAGACGAGGTGGTCGAAGGGCAGGGATGAAAAGGCTTGTCCGACCTCCGGCCCGCCGGTGACGACGGCGATCTCGCTCTCGTCGAAGGCGCTGGCGAACATCTGCTTCAGCAGCTCGGACGTAGCCGGCGTCGTCTCGGAAGGCTTGATCATGGCCCGGTTGCCGGCGGCAAGGACTCCGGCGAGCGGTGCGAAGGTGAGGTTGACCGGGAAGTTCCACGGACTGATCACGCCGACCACGCCCTTGGGCTGGTAGCGGATCTCGGCACGCGCGCCGAGGAACCCGAGGATGCGCGGCGTCGTTCGGCGCCGTTCGGTCTTCATCCAGTGCCGCACATGATCGCGCGCGTGCTTCAGAGGACCGATCGAACTCGCGACGTCGGCGAAGGCAGTCACGGTGGGCGAGCGCGCGCCGAAATCGGTGGTGAGGGCCGCCTCGATGTCGCGCCGCCGGTCGACCAGCAGGCCTATGCAGCGGTTGAGGCGGTCGATGCGCTGCTCGGCGGTTGGCGCACCATCATTGAGCTGGGCCTTGCGCTGCTTCAGCAGGATTTCGATCAGCCTGGGACCGGGCATGTTTGCTACGAGGCCTTCCGGAGGTCCGGGACGTACGGCTTGCTGGCGAAATGCTCCTGCCCGTCGCCGCGCGCGAAGCGCAGGCCCGCGCGACGGATCGCGTCGTCGTCGACTGGTTCCAGCGGTACGTAGTAGCGGTCGTCGACCCTGGTGAAGGTGTCGTTGTCGACCCGATTGTAGCAGATCAGCAGGGTCCAGCGCCGGTTGGGAGAGCGGTTGGCATCCGAGCGATGGATCGCGTTGCAGTGGAAGATCAACGCGTCGCCAGCTTCCAGTTCGCAATACTCGATCGGGCACTTCTCGAGGATGTGCGGCATGCGCCTGGGGTCGACCTCGTTCTGGGTCGGCGACAGCGGCGTATGGTCGATGCGTCCGAGCTTGTGGGAGCCGGTGGCGATCTGCAGGCAGCCATTCTCGCGGTTGGTGCGGTCGAGCCCGATCATGATCGAGAGCATGTCGGGCCGCAGACAGCCGTTGTAGTACCAGTAGCCGTAATCCTGATGCCATTCCCAGGCACCGCCGACCTCGGGCTCCTTGGCCGTGAGCTTCGACTGGTAGTGATAGACCGGCCCGCCCAATAGTGCCGCCGACGTGTCGACCATGCGCCGCACGCGCGCGGCCAGTCCGTAGACACTGTCGCCGGCGCGGTTCCAGAGCGCGATGCGGGTCGAGCGGCCCTCGCCGTCGCGACGGTCGAGGATACTGTCGCGCACGGCCGGATCCTCCTCCATGGCGCGGGTCAGCAGCTTCACCTCGTCCGGCGCGAACAGGCCGCGTGCATAGGTGAAGCCCTTCTCGTTGAATTCCGCGGTCTGTGCCGCGCTCAGGACGTTCGGCATCGTCACCTCGTCTCAGACAGGGCGGAAGAGGTTGCGGCCGCCCGTTTCGGAGACCGACACCTTACGCCCGAGCTGCTCGCGGGTCAGCATGTCGGCAACCAGGGCGGGATCGTCCGGGGTCATGGCCACGAAGCGGTCGCCGGTGGCGTCGAGGCGGCCCAGGATGTAGCCGCGCTCCGGCGCCTCCTTGCCGTAGGTGACGCAGTAGGTCTCGATGGTGCCGGTTCCCGTTGGCTTGGTCTCGACCTTGCGCCTGGGGCCGGCGTCGAGTTCGGCCTGGAACTTCTTCGGGTCCTCGCGCTTCCATGGCCCCTTGGTCGGTTCGGTGGAATAGAGGCCGGCCGAGTGCTTGGTGAGGTAGTTGCCGTTGGCGGTCACCATGCCGAAGGAGCCGGGTTTGGCCCGGACCACGTTCATCATCTCGGCGATGGAGTGGGTGACGTAGTTGTTGCCGGGACCGCCGAAGAACGGGAGCCCGCCGGTGACGCTGATCGGGCGCGGATCGTCCTCGGCGAGGCCGATCTCCTTCATCGCGACTTCGACCGCCGAGGGGAAGCAGCTGTAGAGATCGAAGGCGTCGATGTCGGAAACCTTCTTGCCCGCCATGTCGAGGGCGATGCGGGCACAGCCGCGGATCGCGGGGGAGGCGTCGAGCTTTTCACGCTCCGACACCACCCAGGTGTCGGTGCCGTCGGCACAGCCGTGCAGGAACAC
>CAMFJT010000379.1 GCA_945957125.1 uncultured Rhodospirillales bacterium
GGACAGAGAATCGAACCGCATCACACCCCGCAACTACGATGTGTGAATGCGATAGATGTCCGCGACCTTGAAGTCGCGGGCGATCGGCGCGATTTGCGCCGTCGCCATGAGGCCGCCCGAGTAGACCAGGATGAACATGAAGTAGAGCAGCCAGAAGATGCGGGACTTGAGCATCTCCGTCGGTGCGAAGTCCCGAGGCGTCTGGAGGAGCCGCGGGGCCGGCGCGGGCGCCACCCCGGGCGGCGGCGCCCGCAGTGCCCAGGCCGTGACGAGCACGATCAGGCCCTGGACCAGCCCGAACCACAGGAACGCCGCCTCGTAGCCCCGGGTGGCGATCATGTCCTGGATCGGGATGATGCTGAGCGCCGAGCCCCCGCCGAACCCCGCGACCGTGACGCCGACGGCAAGGCCGCGGCGGGCGGCAAACCAGCGGACCGCATTGCCGACGCAGGTCCCGTATACGGCCCCGGCGCCGATGCCGCCCAGCGCCGCCGCGACATAGAGCAGGAACAGCGAATCGGCCACGGAGTTGAGCGACCAGGCCGCGGCCACCAGCACGCCCCCCGCCGCCACTACGTATTTCGGGCCGAACCGGTCGACGACCCAGCCCTCGAACGGCACCAGCCAGGTCTCGGCGATGACGAAGATGGCGAAGGCGGTCTGGATGCTGGAGAGGCTCCAACCGTATTTCTCGTGCAGCGGATGGACGAACAGCGTCCAGCCATATTGCAGGTTGGCGACCGCGACCATGCAGAGAAGGCCGGCGCACAATTGCAGCCAGCGGCCTGCAGTCGGTGCTGGCACCGAGTCTGGCACCGACGAATTGCCGAGCGACACTCGCTAAACGCTCCCTTGCCCTGCGATGGTTCCCGTCCCTAAATCGCGTCAACAGGACAAGCGCCGGGGAGAACGTCGTTGGACAGTGTAATGCAGGTTCCGTTCAAGCCTATCGAATTCCTCAGTCGTGACATCAAGGTCGAGCGCCGTCCCGACGGAACCGTGGTGCTGCAGTCGAATCATCCCCTGCAACCCTATGCGCGCCACGTGCCGGCGCTCCTCGCCAAGTGGGCCGCCGAGGTGCCGGATCGCCTGTGGCTGGCGCAGCGCCGCGGCCCGGCGCGCGACTGGCTGAAGGTCACCTACGGCGAGGCCAGGAAGCAGGTCGATTCGGTGACGCAGGCGCTGCTCGACCGCGGCTTCGGCCCCGACAGGCCGGTGATGATCCTGTCCTCGAACTCGATCGAATTCGCCCTGCTGACCATGGCGGCCATGCAGGCCCGCGCCCCGGTCGCGCCGGTATCGCCAGCCTATTCGGTCATGAGCCAGGACCACGCCAAGTTGAAATACGTCTTCGACCTGATCAAGCCCGGCCTGGTCTTCGTGCAGAATGGCGAGATCTATGCACGCGCCCTGGCGGCGCTCGATCTGGAGGGCGTGCTACTGGTCCATGTCGACAAGGCACCGCCCGGAATGCAGTCGCTGCCGTGGAATGAGCTTGTGGCCACAAAGGCCACCGGCGCAGTGGCCAAGTCCATCGAGGCGATCGAGCCGAAGACTATTGGGAAATTCCTGTTCACCTCCGGCAGCACCGGGATCCCGAAGGCGGTGATCAATACGCAGGAGATGATGTGCGCCAACGTCGCCATGATGAGCATGGCGCGCGTGCGCAAGGCGACTGACGCGGCGCCGGTCATGCTCGACTGGCTGCCGTGGAACCACACGATGGGTGGCAACGCGACCTTCCAGGGAAACCTGAACGAGGGCGGCACGACCTGGATCGACGACGGCAAGCCGCTGCCCGGCCTGTTCGAGGAGACGCTGCGCAATCTGCGCGAGGTCTCGCCGACGTCGTTCTCGAACGTGCCGGCGGGTTACGCGATGCTCGCCACGGCGCTGGAGAAGGACGAGAGCCTCGCCCGGCGGTTCTTCGCCAATATCAGCGTACTGTCCTATGGCGGTGCCGCCCTGCCGGACGATCTCTACGAACGCATGGAGGCGCTGGCGGTTAAGCACACCGGCTACCGCATTCCCTTCGTCACCGGCTGGGGATCGACCGAGACCGCGCCGACGGCGACCAGCGTGCACTGGGCCTCCGAGCGCGTCGGTCTGATCGGCCTGCCCTATCCCGGTGTGCAGCTCAAGATGGCGCCCACGCCGGCGGCGGGCCGCTACGAGCTGCGGCTGAAGAGCGTGATCGTGACGCCGGGCTACTACAAGCAACCCGATCTCACGGCCCAGATGTTCGACGAGGAGGGCTTCTACAGGATTGGCGATGCCGGCCGCTTCGTCGATCCCGAGGATCCGAGCCAGGGGATCATCTTCGATGGCCGCGTCGTGGAGGATTTCAAGCTGACCAGCGGCACCTTCGTGCTGGTCGGCACCCTGCGCACGACCGCGATCGCCGCTGCCTCGCCGGTGCTGCAGGATGCCGCGGTCTGCGGCCAGGACCGCGAGTATGTCGGATTGCTGGGCTTCCCCAACGTCGCGGCCTGCCGCCAGCTTGCGGGCGACGGCGGGGCGCAACTGCCGCTGGCCGAACTGCTGGCGCATCCTGCCGTGGTCGGCACTCTCAAGAAGGGCCTCGAGAGAATGAACGCCGAAGGCCGCGGCTCGTCGATGCGGGTGAAGCGCGTCCTGCTGATGACCGAGCCGCCCCAGGTCGACGGCCAGGAAATCACCGACAAGGGCTACATCAACCAGCGCGCCACGCTCGAACGCCGCAAGGCGCTGGTGGAAAAGCTCTATGCAGGCGGCGAGGGCGTCATCGAAGTGGCCTAGACTAGGTCCGTGCCGACGCCGGACGAGAGAGGACATGGGCGTTGCATTTGCGATTGATTCGCAAAAGCGGTAGCGTCGCCCAGCCGCGGTCGCGTCCTGTCCGCGCTTTGGGAATGCTGGGCCAGACTTGCCTTCCGACACCGCCTCTCTCTTCGCCCAGCATCGGGGCTCGCTCATCGCCTATGCCGCCAGGATCGTGGGATCGCGGGTGCAGGCGGAGGATGTGGTGCAGGAAGCCTGGCTCAAGCTGCGCCTCGCCGAAGAGCAGCGCACGGTTCTCGAGCCGGTGGCCTATTTGTACCGGCTGGTCCGCAACCTCGCGATCGACACGCGGCGGAAGCTGTCGCGGGAAGTCGGGCGGGGCCAGGCCGAAGATTCGGCGCTCGGCATCGCCGACGAAACACCCTCCGCCGAGCGCGCAGCGGCGGCAAAGGACGAGCTTCGGCTGGTGCTCGAGGCGCTCGCGGCGCTGCCCGAACGCACGCAGATCGCGGTCCGAATGAACCGCATCGAGGGCAGGACGCTGCAGGAAGTGGCCAATCACCTCGATCTCTCCGTGACGCGCACCTTCACGATCGTCGCCGAAGGCGTCGCCCATTGCGATCGCTGGCGAGCCCGCGCCGTCGCCGCTGCCGCCGGAGCGAAATGAGCGCAGCGGGGAAAATCGCGGCCGCCGGATCGTCAACAGTCCATGGGCCTTTTCGGTCTTCGCGTATCGCCGTCGTGGCAACGCCTCGCGCGATCGGCCACAGCATCCCTGCGGCCGGGACATTCCTCCATGGAGGATGACGAAGAGCGGGCGAGGGTTGAGGCGGCAGGCTGGCTGATCCTGCTCCAGGACGAGCCCGATGACGGCGGCCGGCGCGCGGAGTTCCGGGCATGGCTGGAGGTTCCGGGCAATCGGGCGGCGTGGGAAAGCGTGTCGCGAACCGGTGCACTGCTCGCCAGCATCGGGAAGGAGCGCGCCGACGAGCCCGTGAAGGTCGAGAACGCCGGTGTGTATGGTTCATCGCGGCGGGCCTGGAGAAGGCGCCCGATCATCCTGCTGTCTCTTATACACATCTGACGCTG
>CAMFJT010000380.1 GCA_945957125.1 uncultured Rhodospirillales bacterium
TGGGGGGGTGGTGGGGGGTTACCCCGGGCGGGGGGGGTTGGGTTGTGGTCGGCGCGCTAGAGTCCGCCCCCCTCCGTCCGCGTAAGACGCGGCCACCTCCCCCGAAGACGGGGGAGGGAGATATGAGGAAGGACGGCACAGGCGAAAAACGCCGAAATCCGGACACGACTGTCACGCTCAGTTCCCGAACGTGTCGCGCCAGTCCTCGATCACCACGGGAATGCCCTTGTCGATCTCCGCGACCGACGGCCGGATGACCTTGATCTTGTCGATCGGCTGCGTGCCGGGCGCGCCCTTGACCTCGGGGCGGATCGGGATGCCGAAATGCTTGACGTTGACCTCCGACGCCTCGGGCGACATCAAGAACTCCATATAGAGCTTCGCCGCGTTGGGATGCTTGGTCCCCTTCACGATCGACGAGGGCGAAATGATCAGGATCGAGCCGTCGGTCGGATAGTTTACCGCCAGCGGATTGCCGCGGGCGGCGCTGAACAGCGTCGAGCCGTCGGCACCGGCAGCGACCTGCCGCTCGCCCGCGTTGAGCGCGGTCACCGTGTCGTTGATCGAGCGGCCGATCTGCGGCTTGTTCTTCTCGAGCTGCTCGAAATATTTCCAGCCGTACAGCTTCTTCATCGAGAAGACCCAGGTGCCGACATAGCCCGAGAACGCCGGATGGCCGGTTGAGACCTTGCCCTTCCATTTGGGATCGAGCAGGTCCTTCCAGCTCTTCGGCGAGTCCTCCGCCTTCACCTTGGACGTGTTGTAGGTCAGGACCACCTGCCCCGCGGCGGTGGTGTGGAAGAAGCCGCCCGGATCGATGTCGCGGAAGACCTCGGAGATCTTCGTGCTGTTCTCCGGCGTGTACTTCTCGAACCGCCCTTCCGCGCTGAGGCGCGCATAATGGCCAAGGTCGGTCGAGGAGAAGACGTCGCAATTGGTCTGGTTGTTCTTGATGTCCTGGACCAGCCGCTGATAGGCGACCTGGGCCGTCGTGCGCACGACGTTGACCTTGATGCCGTAAATCTTGGTGAAGAGCGCGCCCAGCTCCTCGGCGCCTTCCGACGAGTAGTGGGCGACGTACCAGGTCAGCTCGCCGTCCTTCTTCGCGGCCTCCTCCAGCGCTTTCATGTCGGCATGCGCCGTCATCGGGCCAAGCAGCAACGCAGCAGCGACGATCAGCGACGCCCACTTCTTCATGTGTTCCTCCGGGAAGGCTCTGTTATCGTTGGCGCGATAGCATCACACGAAGCGCAATGTCACAAGCATCCGGATGGGCCGCCTACTACGAGAAACTGCGCGACCGACCGCCGCGTCGGACCCTGCTCGCGGCGCTCGACGCGTTCGGCGAAACGCCGGCCGACGCACTGGCCGTCGACCTGGGCTGCGGCGACGGACGCGACGTCGTTGAAATTCTACGGCGCGGCTGGAGCGTCGTGGCCGTCGACGCCGAGCCGGAGGCGTTGCGCCAGCTCGCGGCGCGCGGACTGCCTGGGACGATCACCCCGATCGCCGGGCGCATGGAGGACGTGCCGCTACCGATCGGCGTGCAGCTGGTGAATTCGAGCTTCGCCATGCCGCTGTGCGAGCCCGAGAAATTTCACGCTCTTTGGGAGCGGATTCGCGAGGCATTGCCGCCCGGCGGTCGCTTCAGCGGCCAGTGGTACGGCCCGCGCGACAGCTGGGTCGGTCGGCCCGGGATGACTTTCCTTACGCGCGACGAGGCGATGGCGCTGCTCGACGGCTTCGACATCGAGATGTTCGAGGAGGAAGAGGCCGACGGCGTCACGCCGCGCGGCAATTCCAAGCACTGGCACATCTTCCACATCGTTGTCCGGAAGCGATAAACTCCGCCAGCTTCCGGGAGGACCCACATGCCTGTCGCCGTCACCGCTGAAATCGCCAGGAAGGCGGCCCATCTGGCCTGGAGCGATTTCCCCGACGATCTGGTGGAGCGCACCAAGCAATGCCTGCTCGACTGGTTCGCCGTCACGGTCTGCGGCGCGCAGGACGAGCTCACCGGCATCCTGGTGCGTGAAGCGATGGACGATGGCGCCGTCGGTGCGGCGAGCCTGGTCGGCCGCAGCGAGAGGACCCTGCCCTCGGCGGCGGCTCTGATCAACGGCGCGGCCAGCCACGCGCTCGACTATGACGATGTGAACTTCGCCATGGGCGGCCATCCCACGGTGACGGTCGTGCCGGCGCTGCTGGCGCTCGGCGAGCAGGTCAAGGCGCCGGGGCGGCTATTCATCGAGAGCTTCATCGCGGGCTACGAGACTTCCGGCCGGGTCGGTCGGCTGGTGGCGCCGAGCCATTACCAGAAGGGCTTCCACGTCACCGGGACGGTCGGGTCGTTCGCGGCCACCGCCGCCGCCGGGCGCATGCTGGCCCTGAGCGACGCGCAGCTCGCCGTCGCCTTCGGCATCGCCGCCACGCAGGCCGCCGGCCTCAAGTCGAACTTCGGCACGATGTGCAAGCCCCTGCACGCCGGCACGGCGTCGGAGCACGGGCTGCGCGCGGCGCGCCTTGCCGCCAGGGGTTTCACCGCGCGCGGCGATTCGCTGGAATGCGCGCAGGGCTTCGCCGCCTCGCAGAGCGACCATCTCGAGATCGAGGCCGCGCTCGGCGAGCCGCCTTCGGGCTGGCACCTGCGCAACAACCTCTTCAAGCACCACGCCGCCTGCTACCTGACGCACGCGCCGATCGAGTGCGCGCGCGAGATCCGGCTGAAGAGCAATTTCCCGCCGGAGCGGGTGAGGAAGATCACCCTGCGGATCGACGCGGGCGCCGACAAGGTCTGCAACATCGCCGACCCGACGAGCGGGCTGGAGGCGAAGTTCTCGCTGCGGCAGACCGTGGCGATGGCGCTCGCCGGGGTCGATACCGCGAACGTCGATTCCTATACCGCGGAGAGCACGCAGGAGCCGCGGATGAAGGCGCTGCGCGACAAGATGGAGATCGAGTTCCTGCCGGGCTGGGCCCATTCGCTGTCCGAAATGGCGATCCAGCTCGACGACGGCACCACGCTGTCCGCGACCCACGATTCGGGAATTCCCTGGGCCGACGTGGCCAAGCAGCGCCGCGCCCTGGAGACCAAGTTCGACAGCCTGGTCACGCCGGTGCTGGGCGCGGCCGGGGCGCGCCGCCTGCACGACGCCATCGAGCGCATTGACACGCTGGCCGATGTAGGCGAACTGGCGCGCGCTTCGACGAAGTAGACGCTGAGGAGACGGAATGTCGGAAGACTTCAGGGCACGGGCCAGGCTCGTGCCCAAGGGAAATCGCTATGAGGATTTCGAGCCCGGCCGGGTGTTCAAGCACCATTGGGGCCGGACCGTCACCGAGTCGGAGAGCACCCTCTTCTCGACCCTGACCCTGCATTTCAACCCGCACTACTACAATGCGGCCTACGCGCGTGCGCACGGGCACCAGGGCATCGTGATCAATCCGCTGCTGGTCTTCACGACCGTTTTCGGCCTCACCGTCGAGGACCTGAGCGAGGGCGGCGGCCCGTTCCTCGGGGTCAACCAGCTCAGCTACCACCAGCCGGTCTATCCGGGCGATTCGCTCGTGGCGGAGTCGGTCGTGCTCGACCGCCGCGTGTCGGACTCTCACAAGGGGTTCGGAATCGTCACTTGGCACACAACTGGCTTCAACCAGCGCGAAGAGCGAGTCATCGACTTCAAGCGCACCAACCTCGTTCGCCAAAGGACGGCCAACTGATGCCCTACATCACCGAAGAGCGCCGCATGATCCAGGAGCAGGCGCGCGAGTTCACCCTCAACGAGGTCCTGCCCGTCGCCAACAAGCTCGACCCCGAGAAGGGCGACATCCCGATGGACCTGCGCGACA
>CAMFJT010000381.1 GCA_945957125.1 uncultured Rhodospirillales bacterium
CCGACCCCCTCCGTCCGCGTAAGACGCGGCCACCTCCCCCGAAGACGGGAGAGGGGAGTATGAAGGGGCGAGTGGCATCGCCTACGCCGCCTTCGCCGTCGCCTTGGCGCGCTCCTCCTCCTTCAGCTCCTTCTTCGAGAGCTTGCCGACCGGCGTCTTGGGGAGTTCTGGCCGGATCTCGAGCGCGACCGGCATCTCGTGCTTGCCGATCTTGCCGTCGAGATGCTTCTTCAGCTCGTCGAAGGTGAGCTGCGCGCCGGGCTTCAGCTTGACGAACACCTTGGGCGCCTCCTGACGATAGGCGTCGGGGATGCCGATCACGATGCATTCGTCGACCGCGGGATGCTCGTAGACGGCCTCTTCGATCATGCGCGGATAGACGTTGTAGCCCGACGAGATGATCAGGTCCTTCGAACGGTCGACCAGGTAGAGCCAGCCGGCTTCGTCCATGTAGCCCATGTCGCCGGTGCGCAGGCCCTTCCAGTTGCTCGACGGGTGGCTGAACAGCACGCGCTCGGTCTCGTCCGGCTTCTTCCAGTAGCCCTTCATGACCTGCGGGCCGATGATGCAGACCTCGCCGACATGCTCCTTGCCGGCGGGCAGCACCTTGTCGGGGTTCTCCATGTCGCGGATCTCGATGATCGTGCCGGGCATCGGCACGCCGCACGAGCCGGTGCGGCGCACCGTCTTGTCGACCGGGCAGATCGCGCCGGTCGGCGAGGTCTCGGTCAGGCCGTAGCCTTCGATCAGCGTCGCGCCGGTCAGCTTCTCGAAGCTTTGCTGCACCTCGACGGGCAGCGGCGCGCCGCCCGACATGCAGATCTTGAGCGACTTGAGGTCGAGGCCCTGCGCCTTGGGGTGCTTGTTGATGGCGGTGTAGAGCGTCGGCACGCCCGGCAGGAAGGTCGGCTTCTTCTTCGCGAGGTCGTCGACGATCATGTCGATGTCGGGCCGCGGATAGAGGATGAGCTGGTTGCCGTTGCGAACCGCGCCCAGCATGATTCCCGACAGCGCGTAGATGTGGAACAGCGGCAGCACGCAGACCACCTTCTCCGCGCCCGCCGTCGTGTAGGGGGTCGTCCAGGCCTGGCCTTGGGCCATCGCCGACACCACGCAGCCGTGGGTCAGCATCGCCGCCTTCGGCAGGCCGGTCGTGCCGCCGGTATATTGCAGGATCGCGACCTCGTCCCACAGGTCCTGCGGCGCGGGATGGCTCTTGTACCGGCCGTCGTTCTTGAGCAGGTCCTTGAACGAGAGGTGCCATTCGTCGCGCGGCCAGGGCGACAGTTCCTTCTTCTTGGCGATCGGGTAGAGCCAGCTCTTGGGCCACGGCAGGTAATCGGCGATCGAGCCGACGATCAGCTTCTTCAGCCGGGTCTTGCCGCGCATCGACGCCATCTTCGGATAGAGCGCGGCGACGTCGAGCGTGACCAGGATGTCGGTCTCCGAATCGCCGATCTTGAACTCGAGCTCGCGCGCGGCATCGAGCGGGCTGTAGTTCACCACCCGGCCGCCGGCCTTCAGGATGCCGAAGAAGGCGATGATGTAGTGCGGCGTGTTGGGCAGGTAGAGCCCGACATTGACGCCGGGACCGACGCCCAGCTTCTGGAAGCCGGCGGCGGCACGGTCGGACGCTTCCTTGTAGTCGCGGAAGGTCATGACCTTGTCGAGGAAATCGGTGAACGGCCGGTCGCCGTACTGCGCGCAGCTCTCCTCGAAGATCTGGTCGAGCGTCTTGCGCGGGACGTCGAGCTCCCATTTCACGCCCGGCGGATAGCTCTTCTCCCACACATAAGTCGCCATTCTTTCCTCCCTTTCACCCACTATGGCACGCGATAGCCGTAGCTGTAGACAGTCTCGAAGCCGAGCGCGGCGTAGAGCGGCAGGGCCGCCGTGTTGGTCGCCACCACCTGCAGGTAGGCAAAGCGCGCCCCGCGCGCCTGCCCCCAGGCACAGACGCTTTCCGTGAGGCGTCGCGCCAGCCCGCGGCGGCGCGCGCTCGGCGCGACCAGCACGTCGAACAGCCCGACATGGTCGCCGTCGACGACACCGAGCGCGAAGGCGACCGGCTCGCCGCCGTCCTCGACGCGGGCGAAGCCGACCGGCGCGGCGATCGAGCGGAGCATGCGTGCCATCGTCTCGCGATGGGCAGGGGCGACCGGGCTCAGCGCGGCAAAGCCCGCCAGCCACGCGTCAGAGGGGCTGGGGTCGATGCGGACCTCGAGGTCGGCCGCGAAGCGGTCGTCGAGCGGGCAGCGCTGGACGAGGCTGTCGTCGATCCGGCGATAGCCGGCGTCGGCGAGGGCGGCGTCCGTTCCCGACGGGGCGAGGGGCGTCAGTCGCCAGACGGGCGGCAGGCCGCGCGCTCGATAAGGTGCTTCCAGCGCATTCCTCACAGAAAGGTTGAATACAGCGCTGGCTTCCAACGCATTGATCGAATTGGCTCTTTTCGTGTAGCCGCCGGAGAATCGCTGGACCCAGCCAGCGGTCGTAGCGGTCTCCAGCGCCGGCCACGCCCGGAAAGCGCGGCCCTCGAGTTCCCTGATGTCGGATTCGCGTGACATGCCTAAAGTTCTGTGTTAAGAGTTAATTCTAATGAAAACAGGCAGTTAATCTTCTAACTGCAAGTGACACATGAGCTTCATCGACAACCCCTTCGTCGATGTTCACGTTAGCTGGCAGCCGCTTCCTCGCCGTTCCTGCCTTACGACCGGACAGCGACTGCCAGCCCTCCTTTTCCTGTTCCTCCTGCTGTTCGGGCTGGCGGGCTGCGGCAGCTCCGACAGTAGCCATGGCTACGCCGATCGGCCACCCACCAACCGCACCGCGCTGGTCGCCTGGCAGGAATGGACCCGGTTCGGCCGCTCGACGGTGGTCTATGGCGGCTCGGCCGGCGGCTACGTCAACCGTGCCGGCGTGAACGAGCACAGCGAGCCGCTGAACAGCCGGGTCGGGGACTACTGGGGAAGCTGCGGCCATCCGGAATGGAACGGCCAGACCAAGGGCCGCCCATGGTCCGGCGCGTTCGTATCCTGGGTGATGGGCCGATCGGGCGTCGGTCCGAGCGCCTTCCCGCCGGCCGGTCGGCATGGCCAGTATCTCGCCTCGCTCTACGATCGCGCGCAGGGCGGTCGCGGCGCCAGCTTCGCGCTGCATGCCCCCGGCGAATACGCTCCCAAGGAAGGCGACCTGGTGTGCACCGGCACCGCCGGACCGACCTGGCGCTACGCCGATTCGCGCACCGCGCGGCGTCGCATCGATACGACCGCGAGCCATTGCGACGTCGTCACCGGCGTGCGCGGCGGCTTCGTGCAGGCGATCGGGGGCAATGTGAAGGACAGCGTCACGATGAGCCTCTACCCGGTCGACTCGCGGGGCCGTCTCGCCGGCACGCCGGGCAAGCTCTGGATGGTGGTCGTCGAGAACCGGGCGAACTGACCCCGCCCGGAAGGGTACACTGACGTATCCGTCACTTTTTGCTCGCTCCCTCGGACGGCTCTGTTCATAGTGAACGAAAATCAGGGAGGAGACTTTGATCGGACGATGGATGCTGGCCGCCGTGGCGGTCGCCGGCATGACGGGCAGCGCCGTCGCGCAGCCGCGCGCGAACGGCGAGACGGTGAACATCCAGAACTACGCCGGCACGACGGGCAACATGCATGCCGTCGTCGCGCAGAAGAAGGGGTTCTGCGAGAAGTACAATTTCAAGTGCGAGCTCAAGACGCTGAACTCCGGCACGCTGGGCCTGCAGGCGCTGGTCGGCAAGTCGATCGACATCGCCCAGACCGGCACCGAGC
>CAMFJT010000382.1 GCA_945957125.1 uncultured Rhodospirillales bacterium
GCCTCGACCACCATGTTCTTCATCGCCTTCTGCAGCTTGTCGAAGGCGCGGACCTCGATCTGGCGGACGCGCTCGCGGCTGATGCCGTACTTGGCCGACAGATCCTCGAGCGTCTTGGGCTCGTCGGTCAGGCGGCGTTCGACGATGATGTGCCGCTCGCGGTCGCTCAGCCCTTTCAAGGCCTGCGCCAGCATGCGCTTGCGCTGGCCCATCTCCTGGCTCTCGCCGAGGCGGGCTTCCTGGTTGGGCGTGTCGTCGACCAGCCAGTCCTGCCATTCCATGTCGCCCTCGGCCTTTACGGCCGCGTTCAGCGATGAATCCGGCGCGGAGAGGCGGCGGTTCATGTTCACCACCTCCTCCTCGGGCACGCCGAGGCGGGTGGCGATCTTCGAGACATGCTCGGGCGAGAGATCGCCCTCCTCGATCGCCTGCATCTGGCCCTTGAGCTTGCGCAGGTTGAAGAACAGCTTCTTCTGCGCCGCCGTGGTGCCCATCTTCACCAACGACCAGCTATGCAGGATGTATTCTTGTATCGAGGCGCGGATCCACCACATGGCGTAGGTGGCCAGGCGGAAGCCGCGGTCCGGATCGAACCGCTTGACCGCCTGCATCATGCCGACGTTGCCTTCTGAGATGAGCTCGGCAACCGGCAGGCCGTAGCCGCGATAGCCCATCGCGATCTTCGCGACGAGGCGCAGATGGCTGGTGACGAGCTGATGAGCCGCCTTGGTGTCGCCGTGCTCGCGCCAGGCCTTGGCGAGCATGAACTCCTGCTGGGGCTCGAGCAGCGGAAACTTGCGGATCTCCGACAGGTACCGGCTGAGATTGCCCTCCGGCGACAGGGAAGATGGCAGGGAGGGAAGGTTTGCGGATGCGGTCGTCATGTGGACTCCCCCTTTCTCTGGTTCGCATGAACGGGCGTTTAGCACTCTCACCCGTCGACTGCTAATTCCGACCTTAGGGCTCGGGTACTGACTTGGTCAAGTAAAAACCTACTAATCCTCTCGGTTACTTTGGATTACTTAACGCTGTTCAGTTCCGCCACGAGCCTTGCCATGTCTTGCGGCAATTCTGAGGCGAACTTCATGACTTTCCCGGTGCCGGGATGGCGGAATTCGAGGACCGCCGCGTGCAGCGCCTGCCTTCCGAACGACTTCAACGAGTCGGGTGCCGGGCTGTTCCGGCGCCGGCCATAGACCGGGTCGCCGACGACCGGACAGCCGATGTGGGCGAGATGGACCCGGACCTGGTGGGTCCGGCCGGTGCCCAGCTTCGCGCCGACCAGGCTCGCCAGCGGCGTCAACGGCGGCCCGAAGCGCTTCTCCAGCCAGTATTCCGTGGTCGCCTGCCGCCCCCCTTTCTGGCGCACGGCCATACGCTTGCGGTCGACCGGATGGCGCCCGATCGCCGCCTCGATCGTTCCGGCCTTCGCCTTGGGGGCACCCCACACCAGCGCCTTGTAGATGCGGGTCAGGTCATGGACCGAGAACAGCTTCGACAGCGCCTGGTGGGTGGCGTCGTTCTTGGCCACGACCATCACCCCCGACGTGTCCTTGTCCAGCCGGTGGACGATGCCCGGCCGGCGCACCCCGCCGATCCCCGACAGGCTGTCGCCGCAATGGGCCAGCAGGGCGTTGACCAGGGTATTGTCCGGGTTGCCGGGAGCGGGATGGACCACCAGCCCGGCCGGCTTGTCGAGCACCAGCAGGTCGGCGTCCTCGTAGAGGATGTCGAGGTCCATCGCCTGGGCCTGCGGCGTGGCCGCTTCCGGCGCGGGGACATCGACCACGTACCGCTCGCCCGTTTTGACCTTGCGGGAGGGCTCTTCTACTGTCGGTCCGTCAGCCAGCGCGACGCGACGGCTTTCGATCAGGGCTTTCACGCGGCTGCGCGTGAGGGCCGGCAGGGCGGCCGCGAGCGCGCGGTCCAGCCGCTCGCCCGAGGCGCTCTGGTCGACGGTCACGATGTGGCGCTGGGCTTCATCCATGGAGTTCTCTTGGCGTCCCCTTCCCCGGCTCCACGTCCCCAGGCCTTCGCGCCGCTCTGGCTGAAGGTCCTGGTGGTTGTCATGGGCCTGATGATCGTCGTGGGCTTCATCGTGGTCGCGGCCGAGATCGCCCGCCGCATGTCTAGCGCCTCGACCACCGCCTCGCCAGCCGCCAGCGGCGCCAGCTTCGCGCGCAGCATTCCACTGCCCTCGGGCGCCCAGGTCGTGTCGGTCGAAACGGCCGCCGACCGGATCGCCGTGCATGTCCGATCGGCCGAGGGCCGTTCCACGCTCTATATCCTCGATCCCCGCAACGGCGCCCTGCTCGGCACCGTCGATTTCCCGCCAGGAGCCGTCCGTTGAACTTCCGCAGCGACAACGAGACCGGCGCCCATCCGGCGATCATCGAGGCCGTCAGCCGCGCCTTCGCCGCCGGCCCCGTCCACTCCTACGGCGCCGACCCCTGGACGCAGAAGGTCGAGCATCGCCTGCGCGAGATCTTCGAGAAGCCCGACCTGCGGGCCTGGCCGGTGGCCACCGGCACCGCCGCCAACGTGCTGGCGCTGGCGAGCTGCTGCCCGCCCTGGGGCGCGATCTTCTGCAATCCCGCCTCGCATCTGGCGGTCGACGAAGCCAACGCGCCGCAATTCTATACCGGCGGCGCCAAGCTCAGCGTCGTCGACGGGCCGGCCGGCAAGATCGATGCGCAGAAGCTGGCGGCCGCGCTGGCCGAGCCGGTCTACGGCGTGGTCCACCATCCGCAGCCGGCCGCCGTGTCGATCGCCCAGGCCACCGAATGCGGCGCGGCCTATGCGCCGGAAGAGATCGCCGCGATCGCCACCGCCACCCATCGACACGGGCTGAAGCTGCATATGGACGGCGCGCGCTTCGCCAATGCGCTGTCCTTCGTCGGCTGCTCGCCGGCCGAGCTGTCGTGGAAGGCCGGCGTCGACGTGCTCAGCCTCGGCGCCACCAAGAACGGCGCGATGGGCGCGGAAGTGGTGATCTTCTTCGATTCGGCGGTCGCCGGCAGCTTTGAGTTCCTGCGCAAGCGCGGCGGCCATCTCTTCTCGAAGATGCGGCTGCTGTCCTCGCAGCTCGACGCCTATTTCGCCGACGGCCTGTGGCTGGCCAACGCCCGCCACGCCAACGCCATGGCGCGCCGCCTCGCCAGCGGCCTGACGCCGCTGACGGGTACCGCCCTGCTCTATCCGGTCGACGCCAACGAGATCTTCATCGTGCTGCCCGGCGCCATGCACGACGCCCTGAAGGCCGGCGGCGCGCAATACCATCCCTGGCCATCCGACCGGCCGGGCGAGCGCGCCTACCGGCTCGTCACCGCCTTCGACACCGATCCCGCCGATGTCGACAAATTCCTGTTCATCGCCAGGCAAGCGTAGAGTCCACAATGACCCATCAGCGCACGCTCACCGCCGCCCATTGGGGCGTCTACGAGGTCGAATACGACGACAAGGGGCAGGCGACGACGCTGCACCCCTTCTCGCACGATCCCGATCCCTCGCCGATCGGCCTGCACATGCTGTCCGACGAGGTGGCGCGGCTGCGGGTGCGCCGGCCGGCCTTCCGCAAGAGCTGGCTGGAGCGCGGTCCCGGAGCGAACAGCGACAAGCGCGGACAGGAGCCGTTCGTCGAGCTGCCGTGGGACGAGGCGCTCGACCGCGTCGCCGCCGAGCTCAAGCGCGTGAAGGACACGCATTCCAACTGCGCCATCTTCGGCGGCTCGTATGGCTGGTCGAGCGCCGGCCGCTTCCACCACGCGCAGAGCCAGGTCCATCGCTTCCT
>CAMFJT010000383.1 GCA_945957125.1 uncultured Rhodospirillales bacterium
CTAGTCAGGCCTCTCGTGCCGAACGGCAACGCAATCCCATCGCTCAGAGAGTCTTGCGCTGGGCGCGCGCCACTCCAGTGGCGCGCCCATAGGCGCTAACTTTATTCCGCTATCGGCGCTTTGTCCGGCAAGAGCATGACACCTGAAGGCGGCGCCTCGTCGCCGCAACAAGCGCCTGCGCATTCCAAAGTCAGCGCCTATGAGTGGCGCGCCCCCAGCAGAAGATCCTTTGGAAACAAAAATTCACGAGCTTCACTCGGGCGAACGGAGACCGTTGTTCACGGTCCGGTCGCCCGCCATCCACCGTTTCAGCGAGTCGTGGGCGGTCGCGCGCTGCCAGGCGTCGATCTCCGCGGCATTGGCCGGGTCGGCGGTGAATTCGACGATCAATCCGTCGGGATCGGACGCGTAGATCGACTTGCAATAGCCGTGATCGCGCTCGCGCACGGAGATGCCTTCGGCGGTGAGGCGCCGCTTTATCTCATCGAAGGTCGTCTCGCTCACCGCCAGGGCGAGATGCACGTAGAACGGCTGCTGCTGCGCCTTGAACCTGGCGGCTACGTCGGGATCTGCGAACTGGAAGAAGGCCAGCGCGCCTCCGTCGCCGATCGCGAAGAAGGTGTGGGCGAACGAGATCTCCCGCCCTGGAAAGTCCGGCGACTCCCCCCGCTCGATCCACGTCGCTACGAGCGGCAAGCCGACGATGTCCTCGTAGAAGTGGCGGGTGCGCTCCTGGTCGGCGCAGACATAGGCGTTGTGGTGGAGGCGCGTCGGCAACTCGCGCAAGATGCGGCCGCTAGCGGGCGTATGAGGCTGGCTGGTCATGACCCTCTCTCCTCATCGGCAGGCGATCGACGCAGTGTAGCATGACGCTACGCTTTCCGAACGGCCGCCACGCCCGCCGCGAACGCTTGCTGCAGCAGCCAGACATCGCCCGCGATCGCGACGAAATCGTAGCCGAGCTTCACGAACGCCGCGCATTGGCGGGCATCGACGCCGAGGCGGCCTGCCGACTTGCCGTGCTTGCGCGCCTCAGCGATCGATTCGCGCTCGTGTCTAAGAAAGTCCGGATGGTCGAACGCGCCGGGCTTGTTCATCGCCACGGAAAGGTCGTTGTGGCCGAGCCACAGCATATCCACGCCGGGAAGGGCGGCGATCTCGCCGGCAGCGTCGGCGCCACGCGGATCCTCGACCTGCAGGATCACCACCGTGCGCGCGTTCTGTTCGGCGAAGCGGTCGAGCAACGGCTCGCTCCTCATCGCGAAGCGCTCGTGCGCCAAACCGAGCGCCACGCCCCGCGTGCCGTCGGGCCAGTACTTGGCCGCGTCGAGCACCGCTTTCGCCTGCGCCACCGACGAGACGATCGGCACCATGATGCCTTCCGCGCCAGTGTCGAGCGCGCGTGAGATGTGATGGCGCTGCTGGCTCGGCACCCGCACGATCAGCGGCAGGACGGCTGCCTGGCAGTAGCGCACGACCTGACGCACGGTGTCGAAGCCGAAGCCGGTATGCTCCATGTCGAGCACCGCATAGTCGGCGCCGGCGGCCTTCAGGATCTGGCCGATGCCGGGCGTGGCGAATTCGAACAGGAACGTGCCGATCTTCGTGCCGGGCGTGCCGATGAGAGACCGTAAAGTGTTTGTTGTCATTGTGTGGTTTCCCCCGCTGAGGCGCCAATGCTAGCGTCCCCCGTCCCAAGCTGACACCCAACCGAGGGAGACTGCAATGAAGCTCTATTATATGCCCGGCGCCTGCTCGATCGGCATCCATGTGCTGCTCGAGGAGATCGGCAAGCCTTACGACCTGCAGAAGATCGACGGCGCGAAGCAGGAGCAGTACGGCCCCGACTTCGTGAAGCTCAATCCGAAGTCGAAGGTCCCGACGCTGCAGAAGGACGACGGCTCGGTCCTCACCGAGTTCCCCGCCATCGCCACCTGGCTGGCGCGCAAGAACCCGGACAAGAACCTGTTGCCGAGCGATCCGGATGCCGAGGCGAGGGCGCTCGAGGCGATGGACTACGTCGTCTCGACCATGCACATGCAGGGCTTCAGCCGCATGTTCCGCCCGGGCAACTATGCGCCGACCGAGTCCGACCACGACGCGGTCAAGGCGCGCGGCAAGGAGATCATGGAGAAGGGCCTGGCCATCATGGACAAGGCGCTCGAAGGCAAGGAGTACGTCGCCGGCCAGTATTCGGTCGCCGATGCCGCGCTGTTCTACGTCACCTTCTGGGCCGCCGGCCGCATGAAGATGCCGCTGCCCAAGAATGTCGCCGCTCACTACGAGCGGATGAAGAACCGGCCCGCGGTGAAGCGCACCGTCGAGCAGGAAGGGCTGACGGCCGCCGTCTGACGCGCCTCTCCACGTTTCTCTGGGCGGCTCGCCTCGCGGCCCCTGTCTGCGAGGCGGCTCGCCGGGAGAAACGACCTTGATCGCCGCGGACGGACACCCGCCAATCGGGTGTCATGTCCGCGGCGTTTCTTTATGGCCTGGTGATCCTGTCGGCGATCGCGCATTCCGTGTGGAACGCGATGATGAAGTCGGCCGGCGACCGCACCATGACGATGGTGGCGATCCGCGCCGTCGGGCTCGCGCTCGGGCTCGCCGCATTGCCGTTCGTCGACTGGCCGGCGGTCGCCGGATGGAAGTGGCTGGCGCTCACCGCGCTCGTGCAGTTCGGCTACTACGCGCTACTGATCCGGTCCTACGGCGTCGGCGACATGAGCGTGGTCTATCCGCTGGCGCGCGGCCTCGCGCCGGTGCTGACCACACTGGCCGCCTTCCTGGCGATCGGCGAGACACTGAGCCTGGGCCAG
This sequence comes from uncultured Rhodospirillales bacterium, assembly GCA_945957125.1. Taxonomy (GTDB): domain Bacteria; phylum Pseudomonadota; class Alphaproteobacteria; order Reyranellales; family Reyranellaceae; genus Reyranella. The sequence continues at coordinate 2,817 of CAMFJT010000383.1, forward strand.
GTCGCGGCGGTGGCGCTGCTTTCCTCCGGTATCATGGTGCTCTCGTTCGGGGCAGGTGCCAGTCGCGAGGCGGTGGGACTCGCGCTCGCCACGGGCGCAAGCGTCGCGGCGTACAGCTTCCTCGCCGGCATGGGAGTGCGCAGCGGCGGTACGGTGCTGGGGTTCCAGGCGTGGCTCGAAATCGTGAACGGCATCGTCATGGTGGGCTTTGCGCTGCTGACGCGGCGCGCGGCGTTGGTCGACTATGCCCGCCGCCATGCCGCGACAGGTTTGCTCGCCGGCGTGCTTTCGGTGGCCGGCTTCCTGGCCTTTCTCGCAGCCGCCCGCAGCCTGCCTCTGGGGCCGACCACGGCGTTGCGCGAGACCAGCGTGCTGTTCGGTGCGATCATCGGCACGCTGGTGCTGAAGGAGGGCTTCGGCCCGCGCCGCATCGCTGCCGCGTCGATGGTCGCGGCGGGCATCGGGCTTCTGGCCGTTCTGCGCTAAGCTCCAGCCCATGCCGTTGCCCGTCGCCCTCGCAAGTCGCCTCAGGTTGCCGCTGATCGCGGCGCCGATGTTCCTGGTTTCAGGCCCCGCGCTGGTGAAGGCCGCTTGCCGCGCCGGCGTGATCGGCTCCTTCCCGACCGCCAACTGCCGCACCGTGGCGGACCTCGATGCGTGGCTGGCCGAGATCGGGGCGGCGACGAAAGGCGCCGCGCCGTTCTGCCCGAACCTGATCGTGCATCGCTCCAACCCGCGCGTGGCGGACGATCTTGCCGCCGTGCTGCGGGCGAAGGCGGAGATCGTGATCACCAGCGTCGGCTCGCCCGAGCCCGTGATGAAGCCGCTGAAGGATGCCGGTTGCCTGGTGCTGGCCGACGTGGCTTCGGTCCGCCATGCCCAGAAGGCCGTCGCCGCCGGTGTCGACGGGCTGGTGCTGCTGACCGCCGGCGCCGGCGGCCAGACCGGCTGGGCCAATCC
>CAMFJT010000384.1 GCA_945957125.1 uncultured Rhodospirillales bacterium
TCGCCACCGGCGCGATGAGCTTCGGCTCGATCAGCCGCGAGGCGCACACCACGCTGGCCATCGCCATGAACCGCATCGGCGGCAAGTCGAACACCGGCGAGGGCGGCGAGGAGGCGGACCGCTTCAAGCCGTTGCCCAACGGCGATTCGATGCGCTCGGCGATCAAGCAGGTCGCCTCCGGCCGGTTCGGCGTCACGACCGAGTATCTGGTCAATGCCGACGACCTGCAGATCAAGATGGCGCAAGGCGCCAAGCCGGGCGAGGGCGGCCAGCTTCCGGGCCACAAGATCGACGAGAACATCGCACGCGTGCGGCGCTCGACGGCCGGCGTCGGCCTGATCTCGCCGCCGCCGCATCACGACATCTATTCGATCGAGGACCTGGCGCAGCTCATCCACGACCTCAAGAACGCCAATCCGCGCGCGCGCGTGTCGGTGAAGCTCGTCTCCGAGGTCGGCGTCGGCACGGTGGCCGCGGGCGTCAGCAAGGCGCGCGCCGACCACGTGACGATCTCGGGCTTCGAGGGCGGCACGGGCGCCTCGCCGCTGACCTCGCTCACCCATGCCGGCTCACCATGGGAGATCGGCCTGGCCGAGACGCAGCAGACGCTGGTGCTGAACGGCCTGCGCGGGCGCATCGCGGTGCAGGTCGACGGCGGCCTGCGCACCGGCCGCGACGTGGCCATCGGCGCGCTGCTCGGCGCGGATGAGTTCGGCTTCGCGACCGCGCCGCTGATCGCCGCCGGCTGCATCATGATGCGCAAGTGCCATCTCAACACCTGCCCGGTCGGCGTGGCGACCCAGGATCCGGTGCTGCGCAAGCGCTTCACCGGCCAGCCCGAGCACGTCATCAACTACTTCTTCTTCGTGGCCGAGGAGCTGCGCGAGATCATGGCGCGGCTGGGCTTCCGCACGATCAACGAGATGATCGGCCGGGTCGACCGGCTCGACATGCGCCACGCCGTCGATCACTGGAAGGCCGGCGGCGTCGATCTCACCAAGCTGCTGCACCAGATGCCGGCCAGGCCGGGCGTGGCGATCTGGAACACCGAACGGCAGGATCACGGGCTGGACAAGGCGCTCGACCACAAGCTGATCGAGGCGGCGCGGCCGGCGCTCGAGAAGGGCGAGCCGGTCCAGGTCGAGCTGCCGGTCGGCAACGTCAACCGCACGGTCGGTGCCATGCTGTCGGGCGAGGTCGCCAAGCGCTACGGCCATGCCGGCCTGCCGGAGGACACGATCTCGGTGCGGCTGAAGGGCACCGCCGGGCAGAGCTTCGGCGCCTTCCTCGCGCACGGCGTGTCGCTCGAGCTGTCGGGCGACGGCAACGACTATGTCGGCAAGGGCCTGTCGGGCGGCCGGGTCGTGGTCCGCCAGCCGGCGGGCTCGCGGCGCGATCCGCTGCAGAACATCATCGTCGGCAACACGGTTCTCTACGGCGCGATCGCCGGCGAGGCGTATTTCGAAGGCGTGGCGGGCGAGCGCTTCGCGGTCCGCAACTCGGGCGCGGTCTGCGTCGTCGAGGGCACCGGCGACCACGGCTGCGAGTACATGACCGGCGGCGTGGTGGTCGTGCTGGGCGACACCGGGCGGAACTTCGCGGCCGGCATGTCGGGCGGCGTGGCCTACGTCTACGATCCGAAGGCGCGCTTCAAGGATCTGTGCAATCCGGCGATGGTCGAGCTGGAGACGGTCGAAGGCCCGTCGGGCGAGCCGGCCGACGCGCCGGGCCGGCCGCGCCAGCGCGCGGTCGATGTCGAGGACAACGGCATGGGCGACGTGCTGCGCTTCGATGCCGAAAGGCTGCGCATCCTGGTCGAGCGGCACCACCTCCACACCGGCAGCGCGCGGGCGCGGGCGCTGCTGGAGGACTGGGACCGGGCGCTGGCCTGCTTCGTCAAGGTCATGCCGAAGGACTACAAGCGCGCGCTGCAACAGGCGCGCGATCGGGCGGCGGCGAAAGCGGTCGCGGCGGAATAACCTTCCGTCGTCCTGAGCGCAGCGAAGGACCTCACGCCGGCAAGAGGGGAGTTTTTTCAGTCATGGGCCTCGTAACAGGCTTCCTGGAGATCGAGCGCAAGGAGCGGCCTTACGACAAGGTCGAGGCGCGCCTCAAGACGTGGAAGGAGTTCGTCCACCCGCTGCCGCCGGCCGAGGTCAGCCGCCAGGGCGCGCGCTGCATGGATTGCGGAATCCCGTTCTGTCACAACGGCTGCCCGGTCAACAACATCATCCCCGAGTGGAACGAGCTGGTTCGCCGCGACCGCTGGCGCGATGCGCTCGAGGTCCTGCATTCGACCAACAATTTCCCGGAATTCACCGGCCGCATCTGTCCCGCGCCGTGCGAGGCGGCCTGCACGCTGAACATCGATGACAATCCGGTGACCATCAAGTCGATCGAATGCGCCATCGTCGACCGCGGCTGGGAGGAGGGCTGGATCCAGCCCCTGGTCGCCGCGAAGAAGACTGGCAAGCGGGTCGCCGTCGTCGGCTCCGGCCCGGCCGGCATGGCATGCGCCCAGCAGCTCGCGCGGGCCGGCCATTCGGTGACGCTGTTCGAGAAGGCCGACCGGATCGGTGGCCTGCTGCGCTACGGCATTCCCGACTTCAAGATGGAGAAACACCTCATCGACCGCCGCATGCGCCAGATGGAGGCCGAGGGCGTCGAGTTCCGCACCGGCGTCGAGGTCGGCGCCACGCTGGCGGTCAAGTCGCTGCTTGAAGGTTACGATGCCGTCGCCCTGACCGGCGGGGCGGAATGGCCGCGCGATCTGCCCATCCCGGGCCGCGAGCTGGCCGGCATCCATTTCGCCATGGATTTCCTGGTGCCGCAGAACAAGCGGGTCGCGGGCGACGAGGAGGCGCGGGCCGCGCCCAAGGGTACGATCAGCGCCAAGGGCAAGCATGTCGTGGTGATCGGCGGCGGCGATACCGGGTCGGACTGCGTCGGCACCTCCAACCGGCAGGGGGCGGCTTCCGTCACCCAGCTCGAGGTCATGCCGCGGCCGCCCGAAAAGGAGAACAAGGCGCTGACCTGGCCGGACTGGCCGCTCAAGATGCGCACCTCCTCCTCACACGAGGAAGGCGCGGAGCGCGATTTTGCGGTGCTGACGAAGCGGGCGCTCGGCAGGGACGGCAAGGTCGAGGCTCTCGAATGCGTCCGCGTCACGCTCGCCGGCGGAGCGATGAAGGAGATCGAAGGCAGCGGATTCCAGCTCAAGGCTGACCTGGTCCTGCTGGCGATGGGCTTTCTCGGGCCGCGCAAGCCCGGGATGGTGGAGCAGGCCGGGGTGGCGCTGGACGGCCGAGGCAACGTGGCGGCCAACGTCCAGGACTATCGGACCTCGGTTCCCAGGCTGTTCGCGGCCGGGGACATGCGTCGGGGGCAGTCGCTCGTGGTCTGGGCCATCCGCGAGGGCCGGCAATGCGCCCGGGCGATCGATGAAAGCCTGATGGGAGGCTCGGCGCTGCCCCGATAGTGGCGCGCTTGTTGCATCTCCCATGATGCATGACTGTGACCGAAAAGCCACGAGCTGCAGGGATAAGCTCCGTCACCGACGGAAAGCAGGAGATATCCCGGGCCGGCTCCTATATCTCCCTCGTCGACACGAGTTCGACTGTTTTTGCCCACGCTCCAAGGAGTTCAAGTTGATCAAGAAGGTTCTGGTTGCCGCAGCCGCCATCGCCACCCTGCCCGTCGTGGCTCAGGCGCAGTCCCTCCAGTATCCGGGCTTCTATGCCGGCGTCGAAGGCGGCGGTG
>CAMFJT010000385.1 GCA_945957125.1 uncultured Rhodospirillales bacterium
CGAGATTCGCCTTAGTCTCGTGGGCTCGGAGATGTGTATAAGAGACAGGCGCAGCCTCGCCGTCGGCGCCGCCCAGGGTCTGGGCGGGCGGCATCGCTTCGGCCTGCCGGCGCAGCACGGGCGCGCGGCGGAAGGCGTCGAGCGGCGGCAGTGCCGGATGGGTGATCATGGGATCCGGCTCGACGATGCCGTCGAGGTCGGCCGGCGCGGCCCACGGCAGCGAATCGAGCGGCAGGCGGTAGCCGATCGGCGAATCGCCGGGGATCAGGTAGCACCGTTCGGTGCGCAGGAACCACGGCCCGCTGCGCCAGCGGCCGCGGCCGTTGTGCTCGCGCGCGACCGGCAGCACCGTGCCGACCGGAGTCTCGAGCCCCTTCTCGAAGACGCGCGAGATACGTTCGCGCTCCAGCGGATCGCGCGCCTTGTTGGCATCGACCTCGACGTTCGACGGCAGGCGCCGCTCGCGCCACAGGTAGTACCAGGTGTCCTCGAAGGCATCGAACAGGTAGCCGGGATTGAGCTGCAGGCGCTCGGCGAAGGCCTGCGCGAATTTCTGCGCGATCTCCGGCGTGGCGCCGGTCGGCCGGGACTCCAGCGCCGTAAGCGCGGGGTTGCGCCAGATGACTTCGCCGTCCTTGCGCCAGAAGCAGCCCAGCGCCCAGCGCGGGAGCTGCTCGCCAGGATACCACTTGCCCTGGCCGAAATGCAGCAGCGGGCCCTTGCCGAAACGGTCGGCGAGCTTTCGGAACAGCACGCCTGCCAGCCGTCGCTTGTCCGGGCCGAGCGCCAGCGTGTTCCATTCCGCGCCGTCCATGTCGTCGACCGAGACGAAGGTCGGCTCGCCGCCCATGGTGAGCTTCAGCCCGGCCCTGGCGATGTCGCGCTCGATCGCCTCGCCGACGCCGAGCAGCTTGTCCCATTGCGCGTTGGTGTAGGGCTTGGTGGTGCGCGGCGTCTCGCGCACGCGGCTCACCGACATCTCGTGGAAGAACTCGACCTCGCACTTGTCGACCGCACCCTCGATCGGCGCGGCGCTCGACGGCTCGGGCGTGCAGGCGAGCGGAATGTGGCCCTCGCCGGTCAGCAGCCCCGAGGTCGGATCGAGGCCGATCCAGCCGGCGCCCGGGAGGTAAACCTCGCACCAGGCATGCAGGTCGGTGAAGTCGTGCGTCGGACCTTCGGGCCCTTCGAGCGGCTTCTCGTCCGGTGTGAGCTGGATGAGGTAGCCCGAGGCGAAGCGCGCGGCGAAGCCGAGATGGCGCAGGATGGTGACCAGCAGCCAGCCTGTGTCGCGGCACGAGCCCTTGGCCAGCCCGAGCGTCTGCTCGCAGGTCTGCACGCCCGGTTCCATCCGGACGATGTAGCCGATCTCGCTCTGCAGGCGGGCATTGAGGCCGACCAGGAAATCGACGGTGCGCTGTTTCTTGCGATCGACCTTGGCCAGCCAGGCGGTGAGCAAGGGGCCAGCCGGTTCCAGCTTGCGGAACGGCGCGATCTCCTCGGCGAGCGAGGGATCGTAGGCGAACGGCCATTCCTCGGCCGACGGCTCCAGGAAGAAGTCGAACGGATTGTTCACCGACATGTCGGCGACCAGGTCGACCGTCACCTCGAACTTCGTCGTCTTCTCCGGGAACACCAGCCGGGCGAGATGATTGCCCTGCGGATCCTGCTGCCAGTTGATGAAATGGTCCTTGGGCTCGACCTTGAGCGCATAGGACAACACCGGCGTGCGGCTGTGCGGCGCCGGGCGCAGGCGCACGATCTGCGGGCCGAGCGCCACCGGCCGGTCGTACAGGTAGGTCGTGCGATGATGCAACGCGACGTGGATGCTCATGACGGCCCAGCCTTGTTTTCCTCGAACCTACACTTAGCAAGTGACATGCCAGCGTCAAACGTCTTGATTCGCCCCATGACGAACCTCTTCGATCTTTCGGGCAAGGTTGCCCTCGTGACCGGCGGCAGCCGCGGGCTCGGCTACCAGATGGTCAAGGCCTTCGCCGCGCACGGCGCCGACATCTTCATCACCAGCCGCAAGCTCGATGCCTGCGAGAAAGTGGCGGCCGAAGTGAGGGCGATGGGCCGGCGGGCCGAGACCCACGCCTGCAACGTAGCCCACTGGCAGGAGCTGGAGGGGCTGGCGGACGCCGCTTACGCCGCCTTCGGCAAGGTCGACATCCTGGTCAACAACGCCGGCTCCTCGCCGCTCGCGCCGTCGTCGCTGGAGACGTCCGAGCAGCTCTTCGACCGCATCGTGGCGCTCAACTTCAAGGGGCCGTTCCGCCTGATGTCGCTGATCGGCAGCCGTATGGCGGCGGGCGAGGGCGGCTCGATCATCAACATCAGCAGCGCGGGCGCGCTTCGGCCGCGGCCGTCGATCGCGCCCTATGCCGGCGCCAAGGCGGCGCTCAACGCCCTGACCGAGGCGTTCGCCTTTGAGTACGGACCCAAGGTGCGGGTCAACACCATATCGCCCGGACGCTTCCTCACCGACGTGAGCAAGGCGTGGAGCGAGGAGCACAAGCTCAACGCGACGGCAGCGCTGAAGCGCAGCGGCCGGCCGGAAGAGATCGTGACGGCGGCGCTCTACCTGGCATCGAGCGCCTCGAGCTTCACCACCGCCTCGCTGGTCCGCGTCGACGGAGGAATTGCCTGACTCCGGCAAGTGCTGCGCTTCCAGCGGTTTGATGCAAGGGATTATTTCGGGGAGGATATCGAGATGAAGATGAAAGCCGGAGTGCTCACCGTGTGCGGGGCGCCGCGTCCGTTCGCCAGGTCCAAGCCGATCCATGTCATCGAGGTCGATCTCGATCCGCCGGGCGAGGGCGAGGTTCTGGTCAAGGTCGGCGGCGCCGGCCTCTGCCATTCCGATCTGTCCCTGATCAACGGCGACCGGCCGCGGCCGACGCCGATCGTGCTGGGGCACGAAGGGTCGGGCGAGATCGTCGAGGTCGGGGCGGGCGTGCATGACGTCAAACCGGGCGACCACGTCTGCTTCACCTTCAACGTCTCATGCGGCCGCTGCCGGCGCTGCCTCGAAGGTCGTCCGTACATCTGCGAGCGCTCGGTGACGCCGCGCGCGGCGGGCCAGCTCCTGTCGGGCCATCATCGGCTCCATCACGACGGCAAGCCGGTCAACCATCAGTCGGGCGTGTCGTGCTACGCCGAGTATGCCGTGGTCGATCGCGGCTCGGTGGTGGTGATCGACAAGTCGTTGCCGCTCGATCTCGCGGCCCTGTTCGGCTGCGCCGTCGTGACCGGGGTCGGCGCGGTGGTGAACACGGCGCAGATCCAGCCCGGCAGCACGGTCGCGATCGTCGGGCTGGGCGGCGTCGGCCTCAGCGGCCTGCTCGGTGCGGTGCTCGCGGGCGCGGGCCGCATCGTCGCCATCGACCTCTCCGACGACAAGCTCGGCCTCGCCCGCCAGCTCGGCGCGACCGACACGGTGAATGCCAGGGATGCCGATCACGTCAAGCAGGTGCGCGATCTCACCAACGGCGGCGTCGATTACGCCTTCGATCTCGCCGGCACGATCAAGGCCATGGAAACGGCCTATCTCGTCACGCGCTGGGGCGGCACGACGGTGACGGCCGGCCTGTCGCCGATCGCCGCCGACTTCTCCTTCAAGCAGAGCCAGCTCGTCAGCGAGGAGAAGACGATCAAGGGTTCCTACATGGGAAGCTGCGTGCCGGTGCGCGACATCCCGCGCTTCATCGCGCTCTACCAGCAGGGCAAGCTGCCGGTCGACCGCATGGT
>CAMFJT010000386.1 GCA_945957125.1 uncultured Rhodospirillales bacterium
GCTCTTCACGCCGTTCAGGATGCGGGGCGTCGTCGCACCCAACCGCACCGTGGTGTCGCCGATGGTGCAGTACCGCGCCACGGACGGGCTGGTGAACGACTACCACCTCGTCCATCTCGGCAAGTTCGCGCTGGGCAAGTTCGGCATCGTCTTCACCGAGAACTGCGCCGTCGAGCCGCGCGGCCGCGTCACCCAGGGCGATCTCGGCCTGTGGGACGACAGCCAGATCGAGGGCCACCGGCGGCTGACCCGCTTCCTCCAGCAGGAAGGGTCGCTGGCCGCCACCCAGATCACCCATGCCGGCCGCAAGGCCTCCTCGCCGCGCCAGTTCGACAAGCCGGACGCGTTCGGACCGAAGGACGCGGGCTGGGAGCGCTGGCCCGTGGTCGGCCCCTCCGCGCTGTCCGCCGGCGAGCGCTACTCGGACTCGCCGCGCGCGCTCGACGTGCCCGAGATGGAGGCGATCGTCAGGAAGTTCGGCGAGGCGGCGCGGCGCGCCGACGCGGCCGGCTACGACATCATCGAGATCCACGGCGCCCACGGCTACCTGCTGGCGCAGTTCCTCTCGCCGATCAGCAACAAGCGCAACGACGCCTATGGCGGCGACCGCGCCGGCCGCATGAAGTTCCCGCTCGCCGCCGCGAAGGCGGTGCGCGAGAACTGGCCCGAGCGCAAGCCGATGTTCATCCGCGTCTCGGCGGTCGATGGCGGCGGCGGCTGGGACGTCGACGATACGGTGGCCTATGCGCACGAGCTCAAGGCGCTGGGCATCGACGTGGTCGACACTTCGTCGGGCGGCCTCACCGGCCTGTCGACGGCGGCGCCGATCAAGCGTGCGCTGGGCTTCCAGGTGCCGTTCGCGGCGGCGGTGAAGCGCGGCGCCGGCATCCCGACCATGGCCGTCGGCCTGATCCTCGACGGGCCGCAGGCCGAGAAGATCCTGCAGGACGGCGACGCCGACTTGATCGCGATCGGCCGGCAGGCGCTCTACGACCCGTTCTGGCCGCTGCACGCGGCGCAGGAGCTGGGCTGCGACGGCGACTTCGGGATGTGGCACCCCGAATACGGCTGGTGGCTCGACAAGCGCAAGAACAACCTCCCGGCCGATCGTGCCGCGACAGGACAGGCAATCGTCAAATGACCGGCATCCTCGCAGGACTTCGCATCGTCGAAGGCTCGGCCTTCATCGCCGCGCCGCTGGGCGGCATGACATTGGCGCAGCTCGGCGCCGACGTGATCCGCTTCGACCATATCGAGGGCGGGCTGGACAGCGACCGCTGGCCGGTCACGAAGGACGGCCGCTCGATCTACTGGGCGGGCCTCAACAAGGGCAAACGCTCGATCGCCGTCGACCTGCGCAGCCCCAAGGGGCGCGAGCTGCTGACCGCGCTGATCGCCGCGCCGGGCGAGGGGGCGGGCATCTTCACCACCAACATGCCGGCGCGCGGCTGGCTGGCCTACGAGTCGCTGGCGAAGCATCGCGCCGACCTGATCGCGCTCAACATCGTCGGCGCGCGCGACGGCAGCGCGCATGTCGACTACACGGTCAACGCCATCACCGGCTTCCCGATGGTCACCGGCCCGGCCGGCCATGACGGGCCGGTCAATGCCGTTGCCCCACCGTGGGATCTCGCCACCGCCTATGCCGGCGCGATGGCGATCCTCGCCGCCGAGCGCCATCGCCGCCTGACCGGCCAGGGCCAGCGCATCGTGCTGCCGCTGCAGGACATGGCGCTCGCGGCGACCTCGGCGCTGGGCTACATCGGGGAGGCGGTGGTGAACGACGTCGACCGGCCGCGCTTCGGCAACGAGATCTTCGGCACCTTCGGCCGCGACTTCAGGACGAAGGACGGCCGTTCGGTGATGATCTGCATCTTCTCCGACCGCCATGTCGATGCGCTGGCCGCCGCGGGCGGCTTCGCCGACGCCTTCGCCGCGATCGAGAAGAAGACCGGACAGGACCTCAAGACCGACGCCGGCCGCTGGAACGCGCGGGCCGAGCTCTGCGCCGTGATCGAGCCGTGGGTCGCCGCGCACACGGCCGAGGCGGTGAGCGCCGCCCTGAAGAAGGCCGGCGCGCTGTGGGCGCCCTACAAGACCTTCCGCGAGCTGAGCGCCGACCGCGAGGCCGTCCTCGACAACCCGATGTTCACCGTGCTCGACCAGCCCGGCATCGGCCGCTATCCGGTGGCCGCCACGCCGCTGCAGTTCGGCGCCGTCCCGCGCGAGCCGCCCCGGCCCGCGCCCGTGCTGGGCCAGCACACCGACGAGATCCTGTCCGGCATCCTCGGCCTCCCCGCCCACGAGATCGCCCGCCTGCACGACGAGAAGGTGGTCGGTGGTCCGCGCTAGCTGGCTCCGTCGTCCCGACCGGAGCGAAGCGGAGTGGAGGGACCTGTTCATCCCCGCCGGCGTTGCATGAGGAGGTCCCTCCACTCCGCCTCGCTGCGCTCGGCTTCGGTCGGGACGACGGGGCTTTGCGACAAGGCGATCTCATGAGCAATCTTCCTATCCTCATCGCCGGCGGCGGCATCGGTGGTCTCGCGGCCGCGCTGGCGCTTGCCCAGAAGAACATCCCGTCGCTGGTGCTGGAGAAGGCCGCGCAGCTCGGCGAGATCGGCGCCGGCATCCAGCTCGGGCCCAACGCCTTCCACTGCTTCGATCGCCTGGGCGTCGGCGAGACCGCACGCCGGATGGCGGTCTATATCGACCAGCTCCGCCTCATGGATTCGCTCGCCGACGGCGAGATCTGCCACATCGACCTCGGCGAGGCGTTCCGCGCGCGCTACGGCAACCCCTATGCCGTGGTCCATCGCGGCGACCTGCATGGCGTGCTGCTCGCCGCCTGCCGCGCGCATCCTTTGATCGAGCTGCGGGTTTCCAGCGAGGTCGCGGGCTACGACCAGGACGGCACGACCGTCAGCGCGCGTCTCGCCACCGGCGAGCGGGTGGCCGGCCGGGCGCTGGTCGGCGCCGACGGGCTGTGGTCCAACGTCCGCCGCCAGGCGGTGGGCGATGGCGCGCCGCGCGTGTCGGGCCACACGACCTACCGCTCGGTGATCCCGACCGAGCAGATGCCGGAAGACCTGCGCTGGAACGCCGCGACGCTGTGGGCGGGGCCGAAGTGCCACATCGTCCACTACCCGCTGTCGGGCTGGAAGGTGTTCAACCTCGTCGTCACCTACCACAACGACGCGCCCGAGCCGGTCGCCGGCAAGCCCGTGCCCGAGGAAGAGGTGCTTCGCGGCTTCGCCCATGTCTGCGCGCGGGCGCAGACCATCATCCGCCACGGCCGCGACTGGCGCATGTGGGTGCTGTGCGATCGCGAGCCGATCGACGCGTGGGTCGACGGACGGGTCGCGCTGCTGGGCGACGCCGCCCATCCGATGCTGCAATACATGGCCCAGGGCGCCTGCATGGCGATGGAGGACGCCGTCTGCCTCGCCGATTCGCTGGCGAGGACCGACACGCTCGAGTCGGGCCTCGAGACCTATCGCGCCCGCCGTGTGCTGCGCACCGCGCGCGTGCAGCTCATGTCGCGCGCGATGGGCGACCATGTCTACCACCCGGCCGGCCCGCACGCCGCGCTGCGCAACGCGATCATGGGCGCCAAGACCCAGCCCGACTGGTACGCCGTGCTCGACTGGCTGTACGGCGGCAGCGGCCTGGATTGACCCTTCGGTCTGCGCCGAAGGATGGATGCCCGACACCGGCCTATC
>CAMFJT010000387.1 GCA_945957125.1 uncultured Rhodospirillales bacterium
CAGTATGTCCGCGAGGGCGGCGCCATCGCGCGCGAGATGCTGATCGCCGCCGCGGCCAAGCAATGGAACGTGCCGGCGGCGGAATGCAGCGCGGCCGACAGCAAGATCACGCACAAGGCTTCGGGCAAGACAGTGACCTATGGCGCGGTCGCCGGAGCGGCGGCGCAGCTCGAGCCGCCGAAGGACGTGAAGCTCAAGGACCCGAAGGACTGGAAGATCGCCGGCAAGCCGCTGAAGCGGCTCGACACGGTCGAGAAGGTCACGGGCAAGCAGATGTACGGCATGGACTACACGATGCCGGGTCTGCTCAACGCGACCGTCCGCGCCTGCCCGGTGATCGGCGGCAAGCTCAAGGACTTCGATGCCGCCAAGGCCGAGAAGATGCCGGGCGTGAAGAAGATCTTCGCGATCGACGGCAATGCCGTCGTGGTCGTGGCCGACACTTACTGGCAGGCCAAGACAGCGCTCGATGCGGTGACGACGAACTGGGACATCGGGGAACTCGGCAAGGTCTCGACCGAGACGATCAACGCCATGCTGAAGGAAGGGCTCGACGCCAAGGAGGCCTTCGTCGGCAACAAGGCGGGCGACGCTCAGAAGGCGATCGACGGTGCCGCCAAGAAGGTCGAGGCTGTCTACAGCTTCCCCTACCAGCACCATGTCACGATGGAGCCGATGAACGCCACGGCGCGCTTCACGCCCGAGAAGTGCGAGGTGTGGTGCGGCACACAGAACGGCGAAGCGGCGCTGGCTGCGGCGTCGGAAGCGGCCGGCCTGCCGATCGCCCAGTGCGAGGTCTACAAGCTCATGCTGGGCGGCGGTTTCGGGCGTCGCGGTCGCTCGGACTATGTGCGCCAGGCCGTGCTGGCGGCCAAGGAGATGCCCGGCACGCCGATCAAGCTCATCTGGTCGCGCGAAGAGGACATGACGCACTGCCAGTACCATCCCACGACGATGGCCAAGCTGACCGCCGGTCTCGACGCCCAGGGCAACCTGGTCGGGCTGCGCGTGCGCATCTCGGGCCAGTCGATCCTGGCTTCGCTGCTGCCGCAGAACCTGGTGAACGGCATGGATCCCGCCACATTCCAGGGCCTCATGCAGTCAGGCGTCGAGGCGGCGTATGGCTACGACATCCCCAATCTGATGATCGATCATGCTATGCGCAACCCGCACATCCCGGCGGGCTTCTGGCGCGGTGTGAACGTGAACCAGAACGCCGTCTATATGGAATGCTTCATGGACGAGCTGGCGGCGGCAGCCGGTCAGGATCCGCTGGCCTATCGCCTGAAGTACCTCAAGCCCAAGTGGGCCGCGGTGCTGAAGGCCGCCTGCGACAAGGCAGGCTACGGCAAACCGCTGCCCGCGGGCCGCTTCCATGGCATCTCGCAGGTCATGGGCTATGGCAGCTACGTCGCCGGCGTCGCCGAGGTCTCCGTGAGCCCCGACGGGCAGCTCAGGATCCACAAGATCACCGCAGCCACTAATCCGGGGCATGCGGTCAATCCGGCGCAGATCGAGCGCCAGGTCGCGGGCTCGTTCGTCTACGGCCTGTCGGCGGCACTGTACGGCGAGATCACCGTCAAGGACGGTGCAGTCGAGCAGACCAATTTCGACAGCTACAACGTGATGCGCATCGACGAGATGCCCGACGTCGAGACGGTCCTGGTGCCGACCCACGATTTCTGGGGCGGTGTCGGCGAACCGACCATCGCCGTCGCGGCGCCCGCCGTGCTGAATGCGATCGCCAAGGCGACGGGCAAGCGGGTGCGCAACTTGCCGCTGGCGAACAACGATCTGAAGAAGGGCGCCTGATGCATCGCGCGCTGCTGCCGGGCCTCGCCAGCATGATCCTGCTGGCCGGCCCGGCAACGGCGGCCGATGCGCCGCCGGGCGCCAGCTCCTGCACCGGCTGTCACGCCCCGAAGAAGGTGGCGGATTCTGTGATTCCGCGCCTTGCCGGCCGCAGGGCCGAAGAGGTCGTCACCTTCATGCGCAACTATCGCAGCGGCGCCTGGCCGTCGAGCGTGATGGGGCGCATCGCCAAGGGGTTCGACGATCAGCAGACCGAGGCCATCGCGGCCTGGTTCGCCGCGCAGCCGGAGTAAGGACTAAGCAGGCATGGCGACGCGCCGTCACTTCCTGAAGCTCACCGCCGCGACAGGCCTCGCACCGGCCATCGTCTCGGCGCAAGGCAAGGGCAGGGTGGTCGTGATCGGCGGCGGTTTCGGCGGCGCCACGGCGGCCCGTACGCTGAAGGCGCTGCAACCGTCGCTCGACGTCACCCTGGTCGAGCCAAATCCAGTCTACACCTCCTGCCCCTTCAGTAACTCGGTGCTCGCGAACCTGCGTGAGATCGACCAGCAGCAGTTCCGCTATGACCGCATCAAGAGCGCGGGCGTCACGGTTGCCGAGACGAGCGCGACCGCGGTCGATGCCGATGCGAAGACCGTGACCTTGGCCGACGGCAACAGGCTTTCCTACGACCGGCTGGTCATGTCTCCCGGCATCGATTTCAACTGGAGCGCCATTCAGGGCTACGACGAGGCCGCGGCCGCGAAGATGCCGCACGCCTGGAAGGCGGGCGCCCAGACCGTGCTGCTGCGCCGACAGCTGCAGGCGATGAACGATGGCGGGCTGGTCGTCCTGTCCTCGCCGGCCAATCCCTTCCGCTGTCCGCCGGGCCCCTACGAGCGGGCCAGCCTGATCGCCTACTGGCTGAAGATCTGGAAGCCGAAGTCGAAACTGCTGCTGCTCGATGCGAAGGATGCCTTCTCCAAGCAGCGCCTGTTCCAGAACGGCTGGGCCGAGCTCTATCCAGGCATGATCGAATGGGTGCCGCTCAGCCAGGGCGGCAAGGTGACGGCGGTCGATCCCGCGACGCTCACCCTCACCACCGAGTTCGGCTCGCACAAGGCAACCGTCGCCAACGTGATCCCGCCGCAGAAGGCCGGCGCCATCGCCGCGCAGGCTGGCGTGGCCGATCGCACCGGCTGGTGTCCGGTCGAGCCGGTCGCCTTCGAATCGAGCCTGCGGCCGAACATCCATGTGCTGGGCGATGCCGCGATCATGGGCGGCATGCCCAAGTCGGCCTTCGCCGCCAATGCCCAGGCCAAGGTCTGCGCCGCCGCGATCGTGAAGTTGCTGGCCGGGCAGAAGCCGCAGGATCCGATCGTGATCAACACCTGCTACAGCCTGGTTGCGGCCGATTACGGTATTTCCATTGCCGGCGTCTATCGCCCCGACAAGGGCCAGCTCACCGACATTCCGGGGGCCGGCGGTACCAGCCCGCTCGTGGCCGTGGGCGGCCTGCGCGGACAGGAGGCGCTCTACGCGTCGAGTTGGTTCCGGACCATCACGGCCGAGACGTTCGGCTGATGCGCGGCCTCGTCGCTCTCTGGTTCGTGTTGGTGGTGTCTCCCGCCACGGCCCAGCAGGTCCCGCTGCAGATCGTCGACGATTCGATCCCGCGTTCGCTCACCGGCCAGCCGGGGGACGCGGCGCGCGGCCGGTCGATCGTGGCCAACCGGAGCGTCGGCCTCTGCCTGCTCTGCCATTCCGGTCCGATCGCCGAGGAGCGCTTCCAGGGCGACCTCGCCCCCAGTCTCGCGGGGGCGGGCTCGCGCTGGTCGGAGGGACAGCTCCGCCTGCGCATCGTCGACGGGTCGCGTCTCAATGCCGACACGATCATGCCGGCCT
>CAMFJT010000388.1 GCA_945957125.1 uncultured Rhodospirillales bacterium
GAGGGACCTTTTCATGCAACGCCTGCCGGGATGAGCAGGTCCCTCGACTACGCTTCGCTTCGCTCGGGACGACGGAGGGCGGGAGTTGGCGCCCTCAGTGAAGTTTCAGGCGGCTCGCACGAGGCGGGGCGGTGTGCTCTTGCCGCGCACTTCCGCCTCCTCGAACTCGGCGGCTTCGATCGCCCGGTCGAGTGCGGCGCGCAGCAGCTTGGCCGATTCGAGCGTGATCTCGACGCCGGCGCGGGCGCCGGCGTCGAGGTTCGTGTTGAAGAAGTCGAGCGTGATGACGTCGCCCAGCGCGGCGTGCCGGGCGTGGTCGTAGGCGACCACGGCCTGGGTCAGCGGGAACCATTCGTCCCCGCGCTTGGCCATGCCCTCGGCGGGGGCGATCTCGACGATGGAAGTGCACATCGTCGTCGCTCCTACTTCGCCAGATACTTGCCGAAGAAGCCGAAGATCTTGCTCCAGCCGTCCATCGCCTGCTCGGGCCGGTAGAGCGGCCGATGCCAGTAGAAGAAGCCGTGGCCGGCACCGTCATAGCGATGGAACTCGTAGGTCTTGCCCAGCCTCTTGAGCTCGGCCTCGTGCTGGTTGACCTGCTCGGGGCTGGGCGCGCGATCGTCGTTGCCGAACAGGCCGAGCAGCGGGCAGGACAGGTCCTTGGTCATGTCGATCGGCGCCATCGGCGTCTTGGCGTTGAGTTCCTCCTTGCCCATCACCACGCGGCCGCCCCACAGCTCGACGACGGCGTCGACGTCCTTCTTCTGGCAGGCATAGATGAAGGCATGGCGGCCGCCCGAGCAGGAGCCGAACAGGCCGACCTTGCCGTTGCTGTTGGGCTGCGCGCGCATCCAGGCCACGGCCGCCGCGGTGTCGCCGACCATCTGGGAATCGGCGATGCCGCCCTCGGCGCGCACCTTGGCGGCGACGTCGTCGGGGTTGCCGTCGCTGCCGCCGCCCTGCTCACGCTGATAGAGGTTGGCGCAGATCGCCATGTAGCCGTGATGCGCGAAGCGGCGGGTGGTCTCGATGTAGAGCTCGCTCCAGCCCGGCAGGTGATGGATCAGCACCACGCCCGGGAACTTGCCCGGCCCTTCGGGCTTGGCCACGTAGGCGGTGATCGGCGTGCCCTTGTCGCCGGTGATCGTCACGTTCTCGCAGGTCATGCCCCGATAGAAAGACATCGATGATTCCTCCATGCGCGTGGATTGTCGCGGGCGGCATTCGACGGCCTGGGGAGGACCGAGTCAATCGGCGCCGCGCGCGTACGTCCGGTCAGGCGGCCTCACGCGGGTCGACATACGAGATCAGGCGCACCTCGCCGGTCGCGGTGTCGAGCAGGGCGCACGACAATCTCCAGCCCTCGGGCGTATATCGGCTCTCGCCGGCCGAGCCCGGATTGACGATGACGACCTCGCCGACGCGCCGGACCACCTCGGCATGGGTATGGCCGTACAGCACGAAGTCCGCCTCGGCTTCGGCGAACGCACCCAATCGTTCGTTGTGCGGATAGATGTATTCGCCGCGAGGCTCCCAGGGCGTCGAATGGATCATCAACACCGTCTTGCCATCGCAGGTCAGCGTCCGGCGAAGCGGCTGGTCCGCCAGGAACGCCACCAGTTCCCGATCGACATGATCCTGCTCACGCGCCTGTGCGCCCGCCTCCGACAGGAACAACTCCTCGTGATTTCCGAGAATCATGTGGGCGCCGAGACCTCTCAGCAAGCCGACGACCTCGTTGGAGAAGCGGTTCTGCGAGATGCAATCGCCCAGGCACAGCAGGACGTCCACCGGCCCCATCGCGGCAAGCGCCGCCTGCAGGCCGAGAATGTTGCCGTGGATATCGGAGACGATGCCAAGCTTCATCATGTGCAACCTGTTGCGGTCGCATCATCGCCGATTGCGCCGTGGCCACGCAATGAACCACCGTGGCGCGGAACTGGGGTGTCGACCGGAATGACAATCGAATCGGTGCGGACTAGAGGTGGTCCGACGCAGGAGGAAGCCCGTGGACGCAACAGCCGTTCTTTCCGATTTCGCCAGCAGGACCCGACTCTCCGACATCAGCGACGAAGCGATCGCGGCGACCAAGCGGCATATTCTCGATTGCACCGGCGTGGCGCTCGCAGCGGCGGTGGAGCCGGCGGGGCGCATCATCCTCGACGTCACGCGCGAGCAGGGCGGCAATGCCCAGGCGAGCGTGCTGGGATCGGGCCTGCGCACCAGCACCATCTCGGCGGCCTGGGCCAATGGCGCGCTGGCGCACCTGCTCGACTACGACGACACGGGCTTCTCGCACCCGACGGCCTGCATCCTGCCGGCGGCGCTGGCGATGGCCGAGGCGACCGACGCGAGCGGAGGCGCCCTCGTCGGGGCCGTATGCGTCGGACTCGAAGTCTTCGAGCGCCTGTCCTCGTCGGGACGGCAGCATGAAGCCGAGCTGCGTCGTCGCGGCTTCCATCCGACATCCCTGTACGGTTGCTCCGCCGCGGCCGCGGCGGCGGGCAACATCGTCGGGCTCTCTGCCGCGCAGATGGCGGTGGCGATCGGCCTCGCGGCCGCCAATGCCGGCGGACTCACGCAGCATTTCGGCACGCCGGGAAAGGGAATCCATGCCGGCAACTCGGCCCGCGCCGGCGTGACCGCAACGCTGCTCGCGCGCAAGGATTACGTCGCCGACCTCACCGGCATCGAGGGCGAATACGGGTTCTTCTCGGCATTCCACGGCGAGGGCAACTACACCTTCGCCAAGATGAAGGACGGGCTCGGCAGCCATTGGTCGATCGTCGATCCCGGGCTCACGGTGAAGAACTACCCGTGCTGCGGCGGCATCCTGCGCGCCCTCGATGCGCTGCAGGCCTTGCTGGGCGAGAACGATATCCGGATCGGCGACGTAGCGCGGCTCGAGGTCGACGTGCATCCCGACCTGCTGCACATCGTGCGCTTCCACAAGCCGACCCGCGGCTTCCACGGAAAGTTCTCGATCGACTATGCGCTGGCGGCGATGCTGCTGGACGGCCGCGTCGATCTCGACTCCTTCAGCGACGCCTATTGCAACGCGCCGCGCATGCGGGAGGCGCTGGACAAGGTTCAGGTAAATGCCCATCCCGAATGGCCCAACGACCACGCCTCGCGACGCAAGACGCCGGTCACGGTCACGATGAAGGACGGGCGGACGTTCACGCGGACGGTGGAGAAGGTGCTGGGAAGCCCCGGCAACCCGATGAGCCGCGATCAACTCGTGGGCAAGTATCGCGGCTGCGCGTCGCGGATCCTGCCGAAGGACTCGCTGGAGAAGTCGGTCGAGATCCTGGAAGCCCTCGAGACCGCGCCGAAGGTCACGGACCTGGTGAAGACCCTGACGGTCTGACCGCCTTTCGCTGAGGACGCGCCACTGGAGTGGCGCGCCCATAGGCGCTAACTTTGACCGAGAAAGCCCGTCGTCCCGACCGGAGCCGAGCGAAGCGAGGCGTAGTGGAGGGACCTCTTCACGCAACGCCTGCCGGGATGAGCAGGTCCCTCGACTACGCTTCGCTCAAGGCACATATGAATGTGCCGACTCGGGACGACGGAAAAATCGGAAGCGAACTAACCCAACTTGCGCAGAATCGGCATGCTGCCTCAATAGAATCAATGAGT
>CAMFJT010000389.1 GCA_945957125.1 uncultured Rhodospirillales bacterium
TCGCCCGCTTTGGCGAGGACGGCCGCCCCATCGGCGCCGGCGACGACACCACGCAGGACGGGCTCCTTCACCTCGTCTGCCGGAGGATCGGCGCGCCTCACTGAACGGGCGCCGGTCCACGTGAAGAACAGACGATGGGCCACAATGCAAAACAGCCCGCGTTCAGGAGAACGCGGGCTGTTCCAATACCTGCGGCCGTGACAGCCGCTGCGATCACATATGGATCTGGCGCTTGTCGACCGCGAGCGCAGCTTCCTTGACCGCCTCGGCCAGCGTCGGATGGGCATGGCAGGTGCGGGCGAGATCCTCGGCCGAGCCGCCGAACTCCATCAGAACGGTCACTTCCGCGATCAGGTCGCCGGCATGCGGCCCGATGATGTGGCAGCCGAGGACGCGGTCGGTCTCCGCATCGGCCAGCACCTTCACGAAGCCCTCGGTATGGCGCATGGCGCGGGCGCGGCCGTTCGCCGTGAACGGGAACTTGCCGATCTTGTAGGCGACGCCGGCTGCCTTGAGCTCTTCCTCGGTCTTGCCGATCGCCGCGACTTCCGGCGCGGTATAGACGATGCCGGGAATGGCGTCGTAGTTCACATGGCCGTGCTTGCCGGCGATGATCTCGGCGACAGCGACGCCCTCGTCCTCGGCCTTGTGCGCCAGCATCGGCCCGCGCACGACGTCACCGATCGCGTAGATGCCGGCGACATTGGTCTTGAAATGATCGTCGATGACGACCCGGCCACGCTCGGTGGCAACGCCGGCCTTGTCGAGGCCGAGACCATCGGTGTTCGGACGACGGCCGATCGCGACCAGCACGATATCGGCATTGAGCGTCTTGGCCTCGCCGCCGGCGGCGGGCTCGACGGTGACGGTCGCGCCGCCCTTCTTGGCCGTTTCGACCTTGGTGACCTTGGAGCCGAGCTGGAAGGTGAAGCCCTGCTTCTCCAGGATGCGCTGGAACTGCTTGGCCACCTCGCCATCCATGCCGGGCAGGATGCGGTCGAGGAACTCGACGACCGTGACCTTGGCGCCGAGGCGGCTCCAGACCGAACCGATCTCGAGGCCCATCACGCCGGCGCCGACCACGACGAGCTCCTTCGGCACGGAGCCGATCTCGAGCGCACCGGTCGAGGTCACGACGGTCTTCTCGTCGATGGTCACGCCCGGCAGCGGGGCCGATTCCGACCCCGTCGCGATGACGATGTTCTTGGTCTCGATCTCCTGCGTCTTGCCGTCCTCGGCGGTGACGACGACCTTGCCGGCGGCGGGGATCGAGGCGGTACCGTGGAAGGCGTCGATCTTGTTCTTCTTCAGGAGGAAGCCGACGCCGGTGACGTTGGCGTCGATCGTCTCCTGCTTGTGGGCCATCATCGCCTTGAGGTCGAGCTTCGGCTTGCCGACGACGATGCCGAGCTTCTCGAAGGTGTGGCCGGCTTCCTCGAACATCTCGGAAGCGTGCAGCAGCGCCTTGGAGGGGATGCAGCCGACATTCAGGCAGGTACCGCCATGGGTCTTGCGCTTCTCGACCACCGCGACCTTGAGGCCGAGCTGGGCGGCGCGAATGGCGCAGACATAGCCCCCGGGGCCGGTTCCGATGACGACGAGATCGTAGGCCATGACGTCCTTCCGCTGCTGTTCCATGAGGCCACCGGCGTGGGCGGCGGCGCGTTGGGGCGGGCATACATCGGTTCCGCCCCCGGCGCTACGTCATTCCTGTGTTGACGAAAGGCCGGCCGCCCTTGCTGCGGCAGGCTGTCGCAGGCTTACTGCGCCGACCACCAGACAAGGACGAAACGCATTCGCTGAAGCACATCGCAGATCAGCCCGCTGGAGGGGCACGCCGTCATGTGGAATCAGGTCTATGATCCATTCGGCAACAGCGTCCTGTCGACGCTCGCAGCCGCGCTACCCGTCGTCGTTCTGCTCGGTCTCATCGCGTCCAACGCCGTCAAGGCGCATATCGCCGCCGTCATCGCGCTGATCGTCGCCAATCTGGTGGCGATTTTCATCTTCACCATGCCCGCCGGCATGTCGCTGCGCGCCACCGTGCTCGGCGCAGTCACCGGCTTCTTCCCGATCGGCTGGATCGTTCTCAACGTCATCTTCCTCTACCGGCTGACGGTCGAGAAAGGAGCCTTCGAGATCCTGCAGACCACGATCGGCGGCGACGCCCAGTCGATCGTCGTTGCCTCGACCGCCACCGGCTGGTTCGGCCATGAAGGCGTGATCCTGCGCTTCGTCTTCTGGCACTCGATCGCGCTGGCGAGCCTGGTCGGCAGTTTCGTCATGCTGCAGGCCTACGTCCATCCCTTCTCGGCGATGGTCGTGAAGTAGACGGCAAGAACGGTGCGGCGGCCAGCCGCCGCGCCGGTTTCGTTCAGCTCATCAGCCGGACCAGCATCATCACCAGGCCGACGATCGAGGCCACCCAGACGAGGGTGCGGATCACCGGGATGCCGGCGGCGTAGATGATGACGAAGACCACGCGCGCCCCGAGATAGAGCCAGGCGCCGGTGACGGCGATGCCGCCCGCTTTGCCGGAGACGGTCAGCGCCAGGGCCAGGGCGATGAAGGCGGGATAGGTCTCGAGCAGATTGTCGAGCGCCCGCTTGAGCCGCCGCGAGATCAGGCTCCCGGGCTCGCGCGGCACGTCGCGCGGGCTGAACAGATAGGCCGGGCCGAGATCGGCCGAGGTGCCGGCCTGCAGGGCGATCTGCACGAGCAGGAGCACGACGCTCCAGCCGAGAACGGTGATTTCGGTCGTCATCGCAAGCGCAGGCATGCCCGTCTCCTCTGTCGCGAAACGAGGAGGATGGCAGCTTTGCCCGGTTTGCGCCAATCCGTCCGCAACGCGCCGACAGCCGCCGCGCGGCGACGGCGGCTCAGCGCCCGCCGGTCACGCTCAGAACGGTTCCGTTGGTGTAGGAGGCTTCGTCCGAGAGCAGCCAGGCGATTGCCTGCGCCACCTCGCGCGCCGTACCCTCGCGCTTCATCGGAAGCTGGTCGCGCAGCAACGCAACGCGATCGGGCATGCCGCCGCTGGCGTGGATCTCCGTATCGATGATCCCGGGCCGGACGGCATTGACCCGGATGCCTTCGGCCGCGACCTCGCGAGCAAGGCCGAGCGTGAAGATGTCGATGCCGGCCTTCGCGGCGGCATAGTCGAGATATTGTCCGGCGCCCGCCAGCACCGCCGCGGCGGATGACAGGTTGACGATGCCGCCGCCCTTCCCGCCATGGCGGGTCGACATCCGCTTCACCGCCTCGCGGGCACAGAGGAAGCTGCCGGTCAGGTTGATCCGGAACATCCGCTCCAGCCGCGCGAGGTCCATCTCGTCGAGGCGTTGCGGGGTATCGATCACGCCGGCATTGTTGACCAGCGCGGTCAGCCGCCCGAGTTTGTCGGCCGCCGCGAAGATCGCGGCGACATCGGCCTCATTGCCGACATCGCCCCTGACCGCGATAGCCTCCCTGCCCTGCCGGAGCACGGCCGCGACCGTGTCAGTCGCGGCCTCGGCGTTGGACTGGTAGTTGACGACGAGATCGTAGCCGCGCTCCGCGAGCAGGATCGCGGTCGCCCGGCCGATTCCCCGGCTTCCGCCGGTGA
>CAMFJT010000390.1 GCA_945957125.1 uncultured Rhodospirillales bacterium
GCATCGTCGTTCTCGACCAGGGACGGGTGGTCGATGTCGGGACCCATGCCGAGCTGGTGCGGCGCGGCGGCCTGTACGGGCGGCTGGCCGAGCTGCAGTTCAACGTATCGACCGCCGCCAGTTGATAAATTAGATCAAGCGTGGCGATAATCGCCAATGTTAGCAAAGGCTTGCGGGAGAATATTAAACTATCTTTTTTAGCGCAGATGCACGACATCGCCGCGCTCGGCCTCGCGGCGGCGCAGCTCTCGGCGCAGGATCTTGCCGGTCGTCGTGAGCGGCAGTTCCGGAACGAACTCGACCTCGCGGGGATACTCGTGGGCCGCCAGCCGGGTCTTCACGAAGGTCGCCAGATCGCGCTTGAGTGAGTCGGTGGGCGCGATCTCGGGGCGGAGCTGGACGAACGCCTTCACGATCTCGGTGCGCAGACGGTCGGGCACGCCGACGACCCCGACCATGGCCACCGCCGGATGCTTCATCAGGCATTCCTCGATCTCGCCGGGGCCGATGCGATAGCCGCCCGAGGTGATGACGTCGTCGTCCCGGCTCTTGAAAAAGACGTAGCCGTCCGCGTCGATGGTGCCGAGGTCGCCCGTCAGCAGCCAGTCGCCGGCGTATTTTCGCTCGGTGGCTTCGGGGTTGCGCCAGTATTCCAGCATGACGATGGGATCGTGCCGCCAGCCCGCGATCTGGCCCTCCTGGCCGGGCGGCAGGGCGTTACCGTCGCCATCGACGATCGCGACCTTGCGCCCGGGGCAGGCGCGGCCGCAGGAGCCGGGGCGAACCTCGAACCAGTCGGGCGAATTCAGCAGCATCAGGTTCATCTCGGTCTGGCCGTAACCCTCCGAGATCGTCGTGCCGAACGTGTCGCGGCCCCAGCTCAGCAGCTCCTCGCCCATGGCCTCGCCGCCGGTCGAGATCGCGCGGATGTCGTAGCTCCAGCGGTCCCGCGGCTTGTGGACCTGCCGCATCATCTTGAGCGCGGTCGGCGGGATGAAGCTCACGCCGACATGGTGCTTGGCCAGCATGGCGAAGGCACGCTCGGGATCGAACTTGGCGAAGCGATGGGCCAGCACCGGCGTGCCGTAGTACCAGGCGGGGAACAGCGCGTCGTAGAGCCCGGCGATCCAGGCCCATTCGGCCGGGGTCCACATCACCTCGTTACCGCGCGGCCAGTGGCCCAGCCACTGCTCCACGGCGGGAATGCAGCCCAGCATCATGCGATGGGCGTGCAGCGCGCCCTTGGGCTGGCCCGTCGTGCCGGACGTGTAGATCAGCAGCGCGGGATCCTCGGCTGCCGTGTCGACGGTGGCGAAGCGGTCGGAGGCGGCGCCCAGCAGCCGGTCCCAGTCGAGGAAGGCGCTGCCATGGGCGCCGGCGCCGATCACGATGATGGTCTTGAGGTGGGGCAGGCGGTCGCGCACGGCCAGCAGCTTCGGCAGCTGGCTCATGTCGGTGATGACGGCCGAGGCCTCCGCATTGGCCAGCCGGTATTCGATCGCCTCCTCGCCGAACAGCGTGAACAGCGGCAGCACGACCGCGCCCATGCGATAGCCGGCGAGATGGCAGAGCGTCAGCTCCGCACCCTGGCTCAGGAACACGGCGACGCGATCGCCTTTGCCGATGCCGCGCGCGACCAGCGCATTGGCGAGGCGCGAGCTGGCGGCAAGGAGCTGGCCGAAGGTCCAGTTGCGCACCGAGCCGTCGGCATTCTCGACGATCATCGCCAGCGTGTCGGGCGCGTGGCGCTCGCAGACGGCGCGTCCGATGTTGAACCGCTGGGGAGCGGGCCAGCGGAACCGCTTCATGGCGTCGTCGTAGGAAAGACCGCGAGGGATCATGCCGAAAGGTACCTCCGTCAGCGATTTACGCGTTGCACGACGCGGCCGGCCAGCAGTTCCTGCGGCGTCGGCGTCCAGATTTCGTCGGAGGGCGTGTCGATCACGCGCTGCGCGAACTCGGGCGTGACTCCGCTTGAGACCAGGAAGCGCCGCATGTCGCGGTTGCTTTCGTACAGGTCGTTCGGGCCCATGCCGGGAAAGCTGCCCTGGTGGAAACCGAGGCGTCCGGTGGCGGAGATCGAGCGATCGTTGCCGCCGAGGAAGGCGATGGTGCAGGCGGAAGCGCAGCCGGTGTCGACACGCGTTGCAAGCTTGCGGTTGCGGATCATGCGGTTGATCTCGAAGGCGGTGCCGATGCGCCCGCCCGGACCGGCCAGGACGACGCGACGGATCGAGGGATGCCTGTCCAGCGCCTGCCGCACGGCGGCGGCGCTGCCGGTGCCGTAGGCGCCTTCGACGCTCAGCGCCGTACCGTCGGGACTGACGCTGACGGCGAGCGTGTCGAGGGCCTCGTCACCGGTATAGATCGCCCAGAGTTCGCCGACCGACGGCACGGCCCGCTCGTAGAGGAGGCCGCCGATGCCGGCGATCGACAGCGCCGCGGCCACGAAGATGCCGAGGGCGATCGGCACGGGGGCGCGCCGTCGCGCGGCGATCGCGATCAGGCAGACCTGCACGAAGGCGAAGGCGGACGCGGCCAGGCAGAGCAGGGCGGGGCCGAGGACATGCAGCAGCGTCACCTCGCCGGAACCGAAGACGGCGAGGGTGATGCTGCCGAAGCCGACCAGCAACGCCATCGCCGCCCACACGCCGCGATAGTAGAGAGTGAGATCGAACGGCGCGGCGCCATCGCGCCACAGCGGCACGCCCAGCGCCTCGAGATGGTCGACCATGCGGGCGAGCTTGCCGGTGCGGATGCGCCTTGCACCTTCGCGGTAACCGAGCGACGTCGCCAGGCCCGTCGGCACGGCGCCGTCCCTCAGGCGCACCTCGCGCAGGCCGATGGCACGCGCCGTCATTTCGGCGAAAGCGATCAGCACGCGTGCGGTCTCGTGGCGTTCGCCGTCGGACACGGTTGCCAGGGGGCCGACGGCGAGATGGTCGGAGGCCTGCTCGAGCTGCACGGCGCCGAGGAGTGCGGTCTCGCCGTCGATCACGAAGATCGCTCGCGTATCGCTGGTCGAGGCGACGGGCGGCAGGCTGGGGAAAAGTCGCGCGATGCCCTCGGCATCGGCAGCAGTGGCGCGGCGAACGGCGCCCACGGAGACCCAAGCCTGAGAAGACACGCTGACTTTCCACTCCCTGAGGCCGCTTTCATGGCCGGTGGCCGGACTGTATGCTGCGGCACTTCTCGCGGAGCGTCCACATGTCACCCGACGATCATGCCTACCCGCCGGTAGGCCGCGCCAAGCTGCACGAGTCCGGCACGACGACTGTTCCGTCGGTGTGCCCGCACGATTGCACGAGTACCTGCGCGCTGGATGTCGAGAGGCTGAGCAACACCAGGATCGGCCGTATTCGCGGCTCGATGCGCAACGACTACACCGCGGGCGTGATCTGCGAGAAGGTCGCGCGCTACGCCGAGCGCATCCACCATCCCGACCGGCTGATGAAGCCGCTGCGCCGCGTCGGGCCGAAGGGCTCGAAGCAGTTCGCCGAGATCTCGTGGACCGATGCGCTCGACATCGTGGCCGAGCAGTTCATCGCCAAGGCGCGCCAGCACGGCAGCG
>CAMFJT010000391.1 GCA_945957125.1 uncultured Rhodospirillales bacterium
GCTCGATCGCCGACCAGGCGCGCACCATCCGCATCCCGGTGCACATGATCGAGACGATCAACAAGCTGGTCCGCACCAGCCGCCAGATGCTGCACGAGATCGGCCGCGAGCCGCAGCCGGAGGAGCTGGCCGAGAAGCTCGGCATGCCGCTGGAGAAGGTGCGCAAGGTGCTGAAGATCGCCAAGGAGCCGATCAGCCTCGAGACCCCGATCGGCGACGAGGAGGACAGCCATCTCGGCGACTTCATCGAGGACAAGAACGCGGTGATCCCGCTCGAGGCGGCGATCCAGGGCAACCTGCGCGAAAGCACCACGCGGGTGCTGGCCACGCTCACGCCGCGCGAGGAGCGCGTGCTGCGCATGCGCTTCGGCATCGGCATGAACACCGACCATACGCTGGAGGAGGTCGGCCAGCAGTTCTCGGTCACCCGCGAGCGCATCCGCCAGATCGAAGCCAAGGCGCTGCGCAAGCTCAAGCACCCCAGCCGCAGCCGCATGCTGCGCAGCTTCCTCGACGAGGGCTGATCGTCGAGCAACCCAATCAGCAAGAAGGGCCGGCAATGCCGGCCCTTTTGTTTTGCCGCTTCAGTACGGCGGATCACAGCTTGGGAAGAGGAACCTCGGGTATCCTTTGGCACCCGTTGCCCTGCCAGCGATAGCCCTTGGCCACGCCGCCCTCCATCGTCCATTCGACGATGCAGCTCTGGCGCACGAGCGTCGGCGGGAAACCGCCCAGCGGGGCCCACCATCCGCCGCCCCATCCCCTCCCCCAACCGCCGTAGCGCGGATAAAGCGCCGGCATGCCGGGGTCGATGTACGAGGTGTCCCAGCGCCATTGCAGGATCCTGGTGCCGTCCTCGAGCTGGTAGGTATTGTCGGGAATACGGCCCATGCTGCTCAGCAGCCCGGCCTCGGACGTGCCCGACATCGTCCGCAACTGGCCGTCGAACGCCGCATCGCGCTCGGCGCGCGAGGTGCAGCCGGCCAGCAACAGCAGGAACAAGGCAAGGAACAGACGAGGCACTTCACCCACCATTGCATGCGCCATCGCGCGAAAGCCGCCTCCGTCGGAAGAGGCTGGGCCAGCCGATGCACGGTGGCAAGGTCAAACTACCGCGCCATCGTCACGCTGCCGCACGCAGCAGGGAGGCGAGATACGACGGCTGGCGCCGCAGGAACGCCTCCAGGCGCGCTTCGTAGTCCGGCACCACGGCACCCTCGACCGATGGCCGGACCGACAGCGCCTTGCGCCACGCCGCCACCTTGGCGAGGCCCGCGAAGGTGCCGAGATCGACCAGCCGGTCGAAGACGTCGAAGTAGCGGAACGCGGGAGCAAAGACCGCATCGACCAGGCAGAAGGCTGTTCCCGCGAAGTACGGCTGACCAGCCAGTTCCGCCTCCAGCCTCTCGAACCTGGCCCGCAGCCTCTGCCGGCCGGCCTCGAACCCCGCCCGATCCGGCGTCGTCTCGACCGTCCAGATGTCGGCAAGCACCGAGGAGCCGACCTCCATCCAGGCGCGATGGCGGGCGCGCACCAGCGGATCGGACGGATGGAGCGCCGGCGCCCGCGTGTCCTCGAGGTACTCTACGATCGCCGCGCTCTCGAACAGCACGGCGTCGCCGACTTGCAGCAGCGGCACCTTGCCCAGCGGCGACAGCGTCCTGAACCAGTCTGGCCGATTGGCGAGATCGACGGTGCGCCGCTCGAACGGCACGCCCTTCTCGGCCAGCACGATCGCCGCACGTTGGACATAAGGGCAGAGGTCGAAGGAAACGAGGGTCAGCATGGCGAACTCCGATATAGATGCACTTGCATCTATCTGGGGCGCGTCCCGGCCATCGTCAAGGTTGATGCAAATGCATCTATCTATATGATGCGCGCGATGACAGACCGTCCATCCGAACCGGCCGTCCTCGCCTGGGCGCGGCTCGAACGCGCGCATCGCGCCGCGCTCGGCACGGTGGAAGCGCGGCTGGCGAGGGCCGGTCTGCCGGATCTTGCCTGGTACGACGTGCTGCTCGAGTTGGAGCGGGCCGGCGCGAACGGACTGCGCTCCTTCCAGCTTCAGGCCGCGCTGCTCTTCCAGCAGTACAACCTCTCGCGCCTGGTCGACCGGCTGGCAGCGGCCGGCCATGTCGCAAGGGCGCCCAGCGCGGAGGACGGACGCGGCCTGGTGCTCACGATCACTCGCTCCGGCCGCGCGCTGCGGCGCAGGATGTGGCCGGTCTATGCCGCCGCGATCGAAGAGGCCGTCGGCCGGCACTTCTCGGACGCCGAAGCCCAGACCCTGGGCGACCTGCTGGCGCGGCTCTACTCCCGGCCGTAGCGCAACCGGACGGCTCGACTACGCCGCGAAGCGCGGCATTACCCTGCTTGCCATCAGCTCGAGCGAGGTGAGGATCTGGCCGCGATCGTGCAAACCCTGCGGGATCAGCAGGACGACCTCGTCCTGGTCGGGCAGGCGCCGCTTCACCTCGTCGAGGCGGCGGCTGATCGTGTCGGGCGAACCGACCAGCAGCTCGGGAACGCCCTGACCGAACGGCGTGGCCCAGCTCTGCCAGAACCACATCATGTCTTTCGCCCATTCCTGCGCCTGCGCATCGGTCGGCGCGCAGATGAAGATGCCGCCCCACGCCGCCTGCTGGCCGCTGCGGATGGTGCGCCCGTGCCTCGCGGCCTCGGCGGTGTAGGCGGTGCAGAGCTGTTCGTAGAAATCGAGGTTGTCGGTCAGCACGATCGGCTTGCCGCCGTACTTCGCCCAGAACAGCGCCGTGCGCATCGACGCGGCGAACCCGCCGTAGAGCGGCGGGTGCGGCGTCTGCAGCGGGCGCGGCGCGATGCCGATCGCCTCGATCCGCATGTCGGGCGCGACGCCCTGGCCGTACTTCACGTAGACGGGATGGTCGTGCGGGTTGACCATGCCGTCGGGCGGGAAGCTCCAGTATTTACCGCGGTGGCTGAAGGTCTCGCTCGACAGCGCCTTGACCACGACGTCGACGAACTCGCCGAAATACTCGCGGTTGGCCACGTCGGCCGGCTGGTCCTTGTTCCACGGCCCGACCGCGTTCAGCTCGCCGCGGATCTTGAAGTTCTCGACCCAGCGCGCCTGGTAGCCACGCACCAGCCCGACGCCGAAGCGGCCGCCCAGCATGTGGTCCATGGTGGCGATATCCTCGGCGACCCGCAGCGGATTGTGCGTCGTCGAGACGAAGCCGCAGGTGATGACCCGAAGCCGCTTGCTGTGCCGGCCGAGCCACATCGACATCAGCTTCGGATCGTTGGAGATCTCGAAGCCCTCGATCTGCAGGTGATGCTCGGGATGGCCGAAGCCGAAATAGCCGGCATCGTCGGCGAAGCGGACGTATTCGGCGATCTCGTCCAGCATGCGCTGGTAGAGCACCGGATCGCGCCCCGCCATGCCACGCTCGAGCTCCGCCCGCCGGCCGATCGTGCAGTACATGAAGAGGGAGAAACGCATTCCGTTCTTTCACTGGGGGCGCGGGGCCCCCACGGCGGGGGCCGGGGGGGGAGGGTGGA
>CAMFJT010000392.1 GCA_945957125.1 uncultured Rhodospirillales bacterium
TCTTGAAGACGCCGGTCGGGATCGAGGTCGGGTGGTTGTTGCCGGCCTGGCCGGGCACGTCCTTGGCGATGGTCCAGCGCGCGGCCTGGAAATCGCACATCGAGATCATGGCCTGCAGCAGCGAGCTCGACACCCACTGGCCCTGGCCCGAGGCCTCGCGCTCGAGCAGCGCGATCAGGCAGCCGATCGCGCAGTGCAGGCCCGCGCCCACGTCGGCGACGGCGATGCCGGCGCGCACCGGACCGCCGCCCGGCTGGCCGGTGACCCACATGATGCCGCCCATGCCTTGGGCGATCTGGTCGAAGCCGGCGCGCTCGGCATAGGGGCCGTCCTGGCCGAAGCCGGAGATCGAGCCCAGGATGATGCGCGGATTGACCTTCTTCAGGCTCTCGTAGTCGATGCCGAGCCGGAACTTCACGTCGGCGCGGTAATTCTCGACCACCACGTCGGCCTTCTCCACCAGCTTCATGAAGACGGCCTTGCCCTCGGGCTCCTTGAGGTTGAGCGTGATCGAGCGCTTGTTGCGGTGCAGGTTCTGGAAGTCCGGCCCATGGCGCGGCCCGCCCATGTCCATGTCGCCGGCCGACGGCGGCATCTCGACCTTGATGACGTTGGCGCCCCAGTCGGCGAAGTAGCGCACCGCGGTCGGACCGGCGCGCACCCGCGTCAGGTCGAGCACGGTGTAGCGGGCAAGCGGTCCTGCGGTCATCTCTCACTCTCTCGGGTTGCTACGCCACACGTACCATGGCGGCGGGATCGATCTCCAGCCAGACCCGCTGGCCGACCTCGAACAGGGCGTTGGGTCCGGTCGAGACGCGCAGCGGCTTCGTCTCGCCCAGCGGCTTGGCGAGGTAGTCCCAATACTCGCCCAGGTAGGATCTGCCGACGATATCGGCCTCGACGGCATTGGCCGTGGGCCGGGCGGCCGACAGGCCGATCGCCTGAGGCCGGATCGACCATGTGCCGCCGTCGCGCTCAACGAAGTTGGTGCGGCCGATGAAGCCTGCCACGAAGCGGCTTTTCGGCTTGCCGTACAGCGTGTGCGGCGGATCGACCTGCTCGATGCGTCCCTTGTTCATGACCACGATCCGGTCCGACGTGACCATCGCCTCGGACTGGTCGTGCGTGACGTAGACCGTGGTGATCTTGAACTCGTCGTGAAGGCGGCGGATCTCGAAGCGCATCTCCTCGCGCAGGTTGGCGTCGAGGTTGGACAGCGGCTCGTCGAGCAGGAGCACCTCCGGCTCGACGACGATGGCGCGCGCCAGCGCTACGCGCTGCTGCTGGCCGCCCGACAGCTCGGCCGGATAGCGGCCCTTGAGGGCGCCGAGCTGGACGACCTCGAGAATGCGGTCGACCCGGCGCTCGATCTCGGCGCGCGGCAGCTTGCGGATTTCCAGCCCGAAACCGACGTTCTGGCCGACCGTCATGTTCGGCCAGATCGCGTAGCTCTGGAAGATCATCGACATGCCGCGCTTCTCGGGCGGCACGACGCCGGCCGGCGAGGAGATCACCCTGCCGTCGACCTCGATGGTTCCCGTGGTCGGCGGCATGAAGCCCGCGATCATGCGCAGCGTCGTGGTCTTGCCGCAGCCCGAGGGGCCCAGCAGGGACACGAACTCGCCGCTCGCCAGCTCGAGCGAGAAATCCTTCACCGCGTCGAAATTGCCGTAGCTCTTGCCGATGTTCTTGAGGACCAGCTTGCTCATGTCGCGGTACGCCTCAGCATGAAGTCGCGCCCCAAAGCGCGTTGGCCGATATAGAGCAGCGGCAGGGTCAGGATCTGCAGCAGCAGGGCCAGGGCCGCGAGATACTCGAAGTTCCCCTCCTCGCTCATGTCGAAGATCATGACCGACACGACCTTGGTGTTGGGCCCGTAGAGGAAGATCGCGGACGACAGCTCGCGCGTCGCCGGGATGAAGATCAGCAGCCAGGCACCCAGCAGGTTGCGCTTGAGCAGCGGCGCCACGACACGGCGCAGCGCCGTCAGGCGGCTGCCGCCCAGCACGCGGACCGCCTCCTCCATCTCTGGATTGATGCTGCGGATGGCGGCACTGGCGTTGACGTAGCCGATCGGCAGGAAGCGCGTGGTGAAGGCCAGGATCAGGATCATCGCCGTACCGTAGAGCGCCAGCGGCGGCGGCGCGTAGGCGGCGTAGAAGCCGATCGCCAGCACCACGCCCGGGATCACGAACGGCGCCACGCAGAGGAAGGCCAGGAGGCCGCCGAACGGCACCAGACGGCGGGCGACGATATAGGCCACGCCCAGGGTGATGATCACGCCGGCCGTGGCGGAGATGCCGGCAAAAAGGAAGGCGTTC
The DNA here is from genome assembly GCA_945957125.1 of uncultured Rhodospirillales bacterium. Taxonomy (GTDB): domain Bacteria; phylum Pseudomonadota; class Alphaproteobacteria; order Reyranellales; family Reyranellaceae; genus Reyranella. The sequence continues at coordinate 2,322 of CAMFJT010000392.1, forward strand.
CACACCGATTTGGCCGCGGTCGCGTGCTCGAACAGCACGAAGTGGAAGTTGCGGAACGTGATGTTGTCGAGCGAGAAGCCGCGGCCCCAGGCCTTCGCGAAGGCGGCCTGGATCAGGAAGATGTAGGGCAGGAAGACCGACAGCGACGCCACCAGCATGGCATAGCCGAACATCGCCCAGCGGCCCGCCCCGAGATCGATCGGCCGGCGCTCGCCGCCCTTGCCGGTCAGGGTCGCGAAGCTCTTGCGATGGGTCAGCAGCCGCTGGACGAGCGCCAGGAGCACGGTGACGCCGAGCAGCGGCATGGCGTAGGCCGCCGCCACCTCGACGCGCGAGGGGTTGCCGAAGAACTGGAAGAGCTGCGTGGTGACGACGTTGAACCGCGCCGGGATGGCGATCATCGCCGGCGAGGCGAACAGTGCGATCGCCTCGAGGAAGCAGATGATCAGGCCGCCGAGGATCGCCGGGATGGCAAGCGGCAAGGTGACCTTGCGCATCGTGCGCCAGGCGCCGGCGCCCAGGATGTTGGCGGCGTCCTCCATCTCCGACGAGACCAGCTCCAGCGCCGCCGAGGTGAAAATGAAGATGTAGGGAAACGAATAGAGCGCGATGACGACGACGAGCCCGGGGAAGCTGTAGATGTTGAACGGCCCCGCCTCCGCGCCGGTGAGCATGACGAAGATGCGATTGAGCCAGCCGGCATTGGGGCCGGCGAGCAGGATCCAGGCGACGGCGCCGGTATAGGGCGGCGTGATGAAGGTCGCGAGCACCAGCATGCGCACGAAGCCGCGGCCGGGCATGTTGGTCCGCGAGACGCCCCAGGCGAGCGGCACGGCGAGCGCCCCGGCCAGCAGCGCCGCGCCGGCGCCGAGCTTCAGCGAGTTGAACAGGGCGTCGACATAGCGGGCGCGCCCATAGGCCGTGATGTAGTTCTGCAGGGTGAAGGCGCCTGTGCCCTCGGCCCGGAAGCTGGTCAGCACGAGGTAGACGAACGGGCTGACGACCAGGAACAGCAGCACCGCGATGATGCCGATCCACAGCAGCCAGGTCGCATCCCACCCGCCGACGCGCGCCGGACGTGGGGCGCTGTAGTCCTGAGCAAGGGAGGTCATGGCAATGCCACCGCCTATCGAGATTCCCTCCCCCGTCTTCGGGGGAGGTGGCGCGGTAATCCGCGACGGAGGGGGTC
>CAMFJT010000393.1 GCA_945957125.1 uncultured Rhodospirillales bacterium
GCGCTTCCGACAGCATGCTGCCCCAGCTCGGGAAGGGCGGGCGGATGCCGAGGCCGAGGAAGGAGAGCGCCGCTTCGGCCAGGATCGCGCCGCCCATGCCGAGCGTGGCGATCACGATCAGCGGCCCCAGGATGTTGGGCAGGAGCTGGGTGAACATGATGCGCAGGTCGCCGTAGCCCAGGATGCGGGCGGCCTGGACGTAGCCCTGGCTCTTCAGCGACAGCACCTGCGCGCGCGCGAGCCGGCAGGAATAGGACCAGTTGGTGAGGCCGAGCGCGATCAGCAGGCTGACCAGGCCGGGGCCGAGGATCGCCATGATGGCCAGCGCGAAGATCAGCGAGGGGATGGCGAGCATGAGGTTGGTCAGGCCGCTCACCAGGTCGTCCCACCAGCCGCCCCAGTAGCCGGCGCTGAGGCCCAGCGACACGCCGATGATGCTGTTGCAGATCTGGCTCACGATGCCGACGGTGAGCGAGATGCGCGCGCCGTAGACGATGCGGGAATAGATGTCGCGGCCCTGCATGTCGGTGCCGAACGGGAACTCCGCGCCGGGCGGGATCTCGGCATTCATCAGGTTGGCGCCCATCACCGGATCGGTGAGCGCGATCCACGGTGCGAGGATGGCCACGCCGATGGCGATCGCCACCAGCGTGCCGCCGACCCAGAGCGAGGCGCCGCCTTTCATCGCTCAGCCGTAGCGGATGCGCGGATCGATCGCGACATAGGCGAGGTCGATCAGCGTGTTGATGACGAGGAAGAACAGCACGATCAGCAGGATGCAGCCCTGCACGGTGGGGATGTCGCGCTGGAACACCGAATCGACCAGCAGCGAGCCCACGCCCGGCCAGGCGAACAGCTTCTCGACGACCACGGCGGCGCCCATCAGCGAGCCGAACTGCAGGCCGACCGTGGTGACGACCAGCACCAGCGCGTTGCGCAGCACATGCCAGGCCACGACCCGCTGCTCGCTCATCCCCTTGCTGCGGGCGGTACGCACGAAATCGGCGTTGAGCACGTCGAGCACGGCAGCGCGCGTGGTGCGCGCCAGCAGCGCCATCGGTCCGACGCCCAGCGCCACTGCCGGCAGGATGATGTGGGTGATGCCGCCGTCGCCGTAGCCGAAGCTCGGCAGCCACTGGAGCTGCAGGGCGAACAGGTACATCAGCATCAGGCCGAGCCAGAACTGCGACAGCGACAGGCCCGAGATCGCGCCGACCATCGAGGCGGTGTCGACCAGGCTACCCGGCTTCAGCGCGGCGACGAAGCCCAGCGGCACGCCGACGGCGATCGCGAAGGCCATCGCCGCGAACACGAGCTTGAGCGACGGCCAGACCCGCTCGCCGACCAGCTTGGTCACCGGCTCGCGGGTGCGGAACGAGGTGCCGAGATCGCCCGTGGCGGTGTGCAGCACGTACTTCGCGAAGCGCTGCGGCAGCGGATCGTCGAGCCCCATCTCCTTGCGCATGCGTTCCATCACCGCCGGATCGATCGTGCGGCCCTCTTCCGACATGCCCGAGATGAAGCTGCCCGGCAGCACGGAGAACAGCAGGAAGATCAGCGCGATGACCGCCAGCACCGTGGGCACGATGTTGGCAACGCGGCGGGCGAGGACGAGGAGCATCAAATCGGCATTCCTCTCCCCCGATAGGGGGAGAGGCTAGGAGAGGGGGTTGCGCACATCGCCTGAAACCCCCTCTCCCAACCTCTCCCCCTGGCGGGGGAGAGGAGCAAGAGGGGCAACATGGCTCACTTCGCCGGCGACTTGTCGTCGATCCAGATGTCCTCGGCATACTGGTGCGTGATCTCGGTCGGGTTGGCCTGCAGGCCATGCACCCACGGCTGATAGGCGAGCACCGCCTTGTTGTAGTTGAAGAACCACACCGGCGCTTCCTCGTAGAGGATGTTGTTGGCCTGGCGCAGCAGGTCGTTGCGCTTGGCGCTGTCGGTCGTCTTGCCGGCCTCGTCGATCAGCTTGTCGAAGGCGGGGTTCTTGAAGTCGACATAGTTGCAGGCGGTGCGCGGCGTCGCCGAATGGAAGCACTTGAGCTGGGCCAGCGAATCGGGGCCGGTCAGGCTCGAGCTGATCACGGCCTGGAAGTCGCCCTTGATGATGATGTCGGTCAGCACGGTGACCTCGACCAGCTTGGGCTTGGCCTTGATGCCGACCTTGTCGAGCATCGGGATCACCGCCTCGACGATCGGCAGGCCCCAGCTCTCGTTCTGGCTGGTCGTCCATTCGAACTCGAAGCCATTGGGGTAGCCCGCCTCGGCCAGCAGCTTCTTGGCCTTCTCCGGATCGAACGCGTAGGGCTTCACCGCCTTGTCGAAGGACGGCGAGCTGAGCGGCAGCCAGCTCACGGCGCGATAGGCCTTGTCCTTGACCAGCCGCTTGATGATCAGGTCGGTGTCGATGGCGTAGTTGATCGCCTGGCGCACGCGCTTGTCGGCGAACGGCTTGAAGCTCGGGTTCATGCGCATCGAGCGCGTGAACATCTCGGCGACCTCGAGGATGCCCTTCGACAGGTTCGGGTCGGCGCGATAGGCGACGTACTGGGCGGGGCCCAGGATAGAGGTGTCGATTTCCTTGTTGCGGAACGCCACGTCGCGCGCGGCGGCCTCGGCCATCAGCACGACCACGATGCGGTCCATGTAGGGCTTGCCGGGCTTGTAGAACTTGTCGAAGCGCTCGAGCACGACGCGCGAGCCCGGAATGTGCTCCTTGAACTTGAAGGGCCCGAGCCCGACCGGGTTGTTGGCGAAGTTGCCCTTCTCGACCTCTTCCTTCGGCAGGATCGCGGTCGTGCCGTCGAAGAAGGAGAAGCCCGGATCGGTGACATCGGTGATCGTCATCTCGAGCGTGAAGTCGTCGATCTTCTTCAGGCCGGAGATCTCCTTGGCCTCGCCCTTCTCGACCGCGATGGCGCCCTTGATCAGCCGCACATAGCGCGCGCCGGGATAGCCCTTGCTGCCGTCCATGATGCGGGTGAACGACCAGATGATGTCGTCCGCCGTCATCTTGCGGCCGTTGTGGAAGTACGCATCGTCGCGCAGCTTGTAGGTATGGACCAGGCCGTCCGGCGAGACCGAGGCCGACGTGGCCAGCTCGAGCGCCAGCTTGTTGTTAGCCGAATCCCACGCGTAGAGGGTGCGGTTCAGCGCCTTGCCGACGATCTCGTCCTGGGCGCGCGGCGTCACGTGGGGATCGAGGCTGCCGAAGCTCGCCGCGTAGGGCGCGGTCATCCGGATCGTCCCGCCCTTGCGTGGCGTTTGCTGGGCTTCGACCGCCCCGACGCCCAACAGCGCGAAAGCCGCCATCGCGGACCAGACCAGTTTACGCATTCAGCCGTCCCCCTTGTTCGTTGCCACGCATTCCATCGCGCCCGGCGCCGATGTGCAAGAAGAATGCTCATCGCTGGGACCGCGCCACTCCGAGGTTGTGAATTTATCGGCCGATGGCAAAAAAGCGATCTGGCTACACTCCCACCTCATCCTGAGGAG
>CAMFJT010000394.1 GCA_945957125.1 uncultured Rhodospirillales bacterium
CCATGAACCACATCATGGCCGAGAACTTCATGCGCTCGGCGAAGGCGCCGGCGATCAGGGCCGGCGTGATGATGGCGAAAGTGAGCTGGAAGGTCATGAAGACGGTCTCGGGAACCGTCTTGGCGAGGTCGTGCACGCCGTCGAGCGTGAGACCGGCCATGAAGATGCGGCCGAGACCACCGACGATCGAGCTGCCCGGCGTGAAAGCCAGGCTGTAGCCGACGATCAGCCACAGGACGGAGATCATGCAGGTGATGGCGAAGCTCTGCATCACCGTCGACAGCACGTTCTTCTTGCGGACCATGCCGCCGTAGAACAGCGCGAGGCCGGGAATGGTCATCATCAGCACGAGCGCCGTCGAGGTCAGCATCCACGCCGTGTCGCCGGTATCGAGCTTGGGCGCTGCGGCTGCAGCCGCCGGAGCGGCGGCCGGCGCGGCAGCCTGGGCCAGCGCCAGCGCCGGCAGGAGCAGCACGGCGGCCGCCCCCGCGCCGGCCAGCACCGAGTTGGTCTTGAACTTCATCGTTGTCCCCTGGTTCTCGAGTTGATTGTGGTGTCGGATCACAGCGCTTCGATGCCGGACTCGCCGGTGCGGATGCGGATCGCCTGCTCGACCGGCAGGACGAACACCTTGCCGTCGCCGATCTTGCCGGTGCCCGCCGCCTTGCGGATGGTCTCGACCGCGCGCTCGACCATGGTCTCGTCGATCACGACCTCGATCTTTACCTTCGGCAGGAAGCTCACGGCGTACTCCGCGCCGCGATAGATTTCGGTCTGGCCTTTCTGCCGGCCGAACCCCTTCACTTCACTTACGGTCAATCCCTGGATGCCGAGCGACGTCAGGGCGTCCCTGACCTCGTCCAGCTTGAAGGGCTTGAAGATTGCCACGATCATTTTCATTTGCGCCTGTCCTCCAACGGGCGGCACGCCCGCCCCCAAAGTTCAAATCGACGCCAGCAAGGGTCGTGCCAAATCCAACCACAACAAATTGCATCGACCCTTGGCACGCCGTTTGCAGGAATTGGGGCGGAAACAAGTCATAAGTCTTTGGGGGTGGTCGTGTTGCTTAAAAAAACCGCTGTATTCGCTACCGCGCTGATTACGATCTGTGCAACGAGCGCCGCCTATGCACAGGGCACACCAAATCCGCAGACCGTCACGGTCACGCAGGATCAGCAGACGGCCCAGGGCACGCCCGATGCGGCGACCACGCCGGCGGCGCCCGAGAAGGAGACCTGGAAGGCTCCGTTCGGCGGCAACTTCACGGCCGGCTTCGCCGTCCTCAACGACTATTCCTATCGCGGCATCTCGCAGACCCAGCGCCAGATCGCCGTCCAGGCCGCCCTCGGCTACGAAACCCCAACCGTCAGCGAGAAGATCCCCCTCAGCGCCTATGTCGGCGCCTGGGGCTCCAACGTGAACTTCCCCGGCACCGGCACGACCGCCGAGATCGACCTCCTCACCGGCCTCAAGCTCAAGCTCATGGACGACAAGCTCACCTTCGACCTGGGCTACATCCGCTACAACTACCTCAGCGCCCCGTCGAACCTGTTCTACGACTTCAGCGAGTTCGGCCTCGTCGCCGGATACGATTTCGGCGTCGCTCAGGTCAGCGCCGCCGTCCGCTACAGCCCCAACTTCTTCGCCAACTCCGGCAACGCCTGGTACAAGTGGGCGTCGGTCACGGTTCCCATGCCCTTCCTGCACGTCAACGACAACGTGGCGTTCAAGGCTTTCGGCACCATCGGCAACCAGTACGTCCAGCGCTACACCAACTACGGCATTCCCAACGACAACTACTGGGACTGGCAGCTCGGACTTGTCGTTTCGGTCTACGGCTTCGACCTCTCCGCCGTGTACACCGGCACCAATCTCAGCGTTCAGGACTGCCTCGGCACCCAGAACTGCGCCAGCCGCGTGATCCTCGGTATCGCCAAGTCGTTCTGATCCAGAGCGACCGAACGACACGACCATGGAGGGTTGCCGCCCTGCGGGGCGGCTGCCATCTATGGTGAATGGATAGCCGTCTCACCGATCCGGTATCCGTTGGCGCCTCCCTCGACCTTGCCGTCGTGGGAGCTGGCCTCAACGGCAGCCTTCTCGCCCTGGCAGCGGGCGAGTCGGGTCTCTCGACCGCCCTGATCGACCGCGTGCCGCTCGCGGCCCTTGCGGAACCCGCCTTCGACGGACGAACCACCGCCCTCGCCTATACCAGCCAGCGCCTGTTCGCGGCGCTCGGCCTCTGGGACGATATCGCGCCCCATGCCGAGCCGATCCGCGACATCCGCATCTCCGACGCCGGGCACGACGGTCGCGCGAGCCCGTTCTTCCTGCATTTCGATCATCGCGAGGCCGCCGAAGACCCCGAGGCGGCCGCTCCCATGGGCTGGATCGTGGAGAACCGGTTCCTGCGCGCGGCCCTGCTGCGCCGGCTCGCCGCTTGCCCCAAGGTCGACCTCGTGTCTCCCGACGAAGTGGTCGAAACCCAGCGCGACCCGGCGCGCGCCGGGCTGCTCCTGAAGAGCGGCCGGCGCCTCGCCACCCGCCTGATCGCCTCGGCCGAGGGGCGTCTTGGAGCGATGCGCGAGGAGGCCGGCATCGGCGCCCGCAGCTGGTCGTACGAGCAGATCGCCATCGTCCTGGTCGCACACCATGCCGAACCCCATCGCGGGGTTGCCCAGGAGAAGTTCCTGCCCGGCGGGCCCTTCGCGATCCTGCCGATGACCGACGGTCCGGGCGGCGAGCATCGCTCGTCGATCGTCTGGACGGAACGCTCCGATCTGGCACGCCGCCTGCTCGAACTCGACGAACCGCGCTTCCAGGCCGAGTTCGCCCGCCGCTTCGGCGACCATCTCGGGCCGGTCGCGCCGGCGGGACCGCGCTGGTCCTATCCGCTGCGCCTCGTCCATGCCGAACGCTACATCGACACCCGGCTGGTGCTGGTAGGCGACGCCGCACACGGCATCCATCCCATCGCGGGCCAGGGCTACAATCTCGGCGTCCGCGACATCGCCGCGCTCGTGGAGGTGCTGGTCGACGCCAAGCGCCTCGGGCTCGACGTCGGCGGCGCCGATACGCTCGAGCGCTACGCGCAGTGGCGCCGTGCGGACAATCTCTCGATGGTGGCCGCTACAGACCTCCTCAACCGTCTGTTCTCGAACGATGTCGCGCCGCTTCGCCTGGTGCGCGACGTCGGCCTCGCCGCGGTGAACCGCGTGCCGGCGCTGCGCAAGTTCTTCGTCCGCCACGCGATGGGCCTGGTCGGCGACCTGCCCAAGCTGATCCGCGGCGAGCGACCCTAGACTCCGCCGGACACGGGCCCTATCTCAAGGGCCAATTTCAAGGACATTCCCATGGCCACCCCGCAGACAACGGCACAAGTCCCCGTCACCGTGCTCACCGGCTATCTCGGGGCCGGCAAGACCACCCTGCTGAACCGCATCCTGAGCGAGCAGCACGGCAAGAAATACGCCGTCATCGTGAACGAATTCG
>CAMFJT010000395.1 GCA_945957125.1 uncultured Rhodospirillales bacterium
TTCGCCTTAGTCTCGTGGGCTCGGAGATGTGTATAAGAGACAGGGCCGAGCAGGTTGACGAGGTCGGGGCCGGGGCGGCGGAAATAGTCGAGCTTATCGAGGCCGACCGGCCTTTCCGGCTTGGCTTCGAGGGTCAGCGTCCCGCCGGTCTCGACGAAGCGGGCGACCGTGTCGAGCAGCCGGGTCATGTCCTCCGTGATCAGCACGCCCGGCGGCTGGAAGCGCCGCACCTCCTGCGCGATGCCGGCGCGCAGGGCGGCGAGCGGCTGGCCGCTGGTCGTTGCCGCCAGCCGCAGCGAGCGCTCGACCAGCCCGCGATCGGCGACCACCAGACGGGCCCCGCCCAACCCCGCCTTGCTCCGCAGAAGGGCAATGGTGTCGCTATCATCGACTGCTCGCCAAAACGCCTCGTCCGCGCCGACCACCTTGAACGACAGATCGATCTCCCCGAGATCGGGCCCAGCCAGGACGCAGCGATCGACCGAGGCCTCGCCCCGGGCGCGATCTTCCGTGCCGGTGCAGTCGAGTTCGAGGCGCAGCTCCTTTAGGCCCATCGCCTGCAGGCCGAGGCGCAGTTGCAGGGTCTCCAGGCCGCGTAGCGGAGGCGCCAGCACGAAGCCTTCGATCCGGAGGCGGGAGCGCCGCACATCCTGCCCCTCGCGCCGGGTCTCCGAACTGATGCTGCCGAGCGAAAGACCGTAGCGCGTGAATGCCTCGCCGCCGAATCCCGTCACCTTTGCTGCGCCGAGGTCGACCCGTCCGACCGGCAGGCCCGGCCGCCATTCCGGCCGGCCCATGGTCGTGAAGGGCCGTCGCAGGTCGAACGCGTCGAGCTTGAGGTCGGAAATGTGGATGAACGGCGCCTTGGCAGCGTTCGGAACGACTTCGAGGCCCGCGACCGCGAGCGAACCCACCAAGCCCTTTTCGAACCGCCCGATCGTCAGCGTGTCGAGCTTGACCGTATCGCCCTTGATGTCCGTGAAGACGGTGTCCTTTTGCTCGAGCCGCGCCATCGACAGCGCGGCGACGATCCGCGAACCGAGGTGGATGAGCCGATTGGCGGTACCGGCCGGCGGCGGTTCATAGCGTTCGAGGCTGAAGTCGTCGATTGCCAGCGAGCCGATCGACCAAGTTGCCCGTGCCTCGACCCCGCGTACGTCGCTAACCTCGAGCCGGGCCGCATGCAGCGGATCGCCGAGCTGCAGGCCCGACAGCGGCGTGCGCCCCTTCACGAGCTCGGCGAGCGGCCAGGCGAGGCCCGAGGCCTGCCAGCGGCCGATGGTGATGTCGCCGAATTCCTTGGAATGAAGTGCGGTCATCCGCAGGCGCCGCTCGAACAGGCCGACCTCGACCGTGCCGACGGTGGTCGTTCCGTCGCGCTCCATGTCCGCCTTGATCTGGGCGGCGGCATGCCGCTCGATCAGCGGCACGGCCGCCACCGCGCCGCCGACCAGCAGAACGAGGACGACGGCGGCGACGAGGAGCTTCCTCATGGCTCGGCGTCCGGCTGCTTCGAGGGCTGCGCGGCGTCGAAGGCCGGCAGCTTCAGGCAGGCGGCATGGATGCGCTGGAGGGTCGGGAATCTCGACATGTCGACCTTGAAGCGCGCGGCATTGAAGACCTGCGGCACGAGACAGAGATCGGCCATGGTCGGCCGATCGCCGTGGCTGTAGAGGCCGGTGCGCGGATCGTTCGCGACCATCGCCTCGTAGGCCTCGAAGCCGGTTTCGATCCAGTGGCGCGACCAGGCGAAGGTGCTCTCCTCCGACTGATCGTACTTCTGGCGCAGATAGGCCATGACGCGCAGGTTCTGGATCGGATGGATATCGGCGGTCGGGATCAGCGCCAGCGCGCGCACGCGCGCGCGGCCGACCGGATCGGCGGGCAGCAGCGGCGGTTCGGGATGGGTCTCGTCGAGATATTCGAGGATCGCCATCGATTGCGTCAGCACCTCGCCCGTGTCGAGCACCAGCGCGGGCACCAGCTTCTGCGGGTTGAGCGCGGCATACTCGGGCGCGCGCTGCTCGCCCTTGCGCAGATGGCGGAAGGCATGCTCGACGGCGATGCCCTTGAGGTTGAGCGCGATGCGCACGCGAAACGCCGCCGACGAGCGGAAATAGCCGATGAGCTTCATGGTGCCTCCGCCGCCGTTATAGCCGAAGACGGTCTAGCCGTACTTCACCACCGTCTGGTCGATCGCGCCGAAGATCGATTGGCCCGCGCGGTCGAGCATCTCGATGCGGATATGGTCGCCGAACTTCATGAACGGCGTCACCGGCTTGCCGCCGTCGATCGTCTCGCGCACGCGGCGCTCGGCGATGCAGGAGCAGCCCACGGACGCATCGCGGTTGGCCACGGTGCCGGAGCCGACTACCGTCCCCGCTTCGAGGAAGCGCGTCTTGGCGGCGTGCGCGATGAGCTGGCCGAAGTCGAAGGTGAGATCGGTCGCCGCATTGGGATGGCCGAATTCCGTGCCGTTGTAGGTAGAGATCAGCGGCAGGCCGAGCTTGCCGCCGTCCCACGCCTCGCCCAGCTCGTCGGGCGTGACCGCGACCGGCGCGAAGGCCGTCGCCGGCTTGCCGTGGAAGAAGCCGAAGCCCTTCGCCAGCTCGCTGACGATCACGTTGCGCAGCGAGACGTCGTTCAGGATGGTGACCAGCTTGATGTGCTTGCGCGCCGCCTCGGGCGAGACACCCATCGGCACGTCGTCGACGATCACGCCGATCTCGCCCTCGAAGTCGATGCCCCAGGCCTCGTCGGCCAGCTCGATCGGATCGTTGCAGCCGACGAAGGAATCCGAGCCGCCCTGATACATCAGCGGGTCGGTCCAGAAGCTCGGCGGCATCTCCACGCCGCGCGCCTTGCGCACCAGCTCGACATGGACGACGTAGGCCGAACCGTCTGCCCACTGGTAGGCGCGCGGCAGCGGCGCGGCGAGCGCTTTCGTGTCGAGGTCGAACGCGCCTGCCGCCGAGCCGTCGCGCAGCCGGTCGGCGAGCGCGGCGAGCCTGGGTGCGGCGGCGGCCCAATCCTCGATCGCCTTCTGCAGGGTCGGGGCGATACCGGTGGCGCGGACGGCCCGCTTCAGCGCGCGGTCGACGACGATCAGCGTGCCGTCGCGGCCGCCTTCCTTGAGCGATGCAAGCTTCATTTTTCCTCCCTCACCCTGAGAATCATCGCTGGGAGCGCGGCTCTCCAGAGCCGCGCTCCCAGCGGCATGACATCAATTCATTCGGCCGCCTGCTTCATCTCCGCCGGGCGCCACGATTTCACGTAGCCCTCGAACTCGACGCCGGCCGGCATGGCGGCGATGTCGATGGCGTCGCGCGTGTCGATCATGACGGCGACCTCGTCGGTCTCCGTGCGACCGCCCTTGGTCGCCGCGTTGAACGCCTTGGGATGCGGGCCGTGCGTGAAGCCCGAGGGGTGAACCGTCATCATGCCGGGATGGATGTTGTCGCGGCTGAAGAAGCTGCCCTTGTGGTAGAAGAT
>CAMFJT010000396.1 GCA_945957125.1 uncultured Rhodospirillales bacterium
ATTGGGTAGCGCGACCGCTATGATCCAATGTCCGGCAATAAATTCACAACCTCGGAGTGGCGCGGTCCCAGCGATGAGTCCGTTGTTCAGCGCCGACGGCGCTGCTCGTCACGGGCGATGCGGACGGGCTGTGGGCGGCGGACGGCGGGCAGCCAGATCAGCGCGACCATCGACGCGATCGCGCCAAGAGCCAGGACAATGGTGCCGGTCGTCATGAAAGCCTCCGCGATGGTTCGATCCGAATCCGCGATCTTGGGATGGCGATTGGTGCAAAACGGTGGCCTCACGGGGCCATTGTCGTGACGCCTCGTCGCAGAGCCGCCGTCCGCGCGGGGTCGACGCCGCGGCCGTCGGCGGTGACGGCCACGGCATACTCGCCCTCGGCGGCCTCGCGGCTCACCACGCCGTCACGCACGTCGCGCAGCACGCGCGCGGGATCGCGGGTCTTCGGATCACCGTAGCCGCCGCCTCCCGGTGAAAGGCTGCGATAGGTGCCGGGCCCGTGGCGTTGCACGCCGTACTTCGGCGCCTCGATGCTGCGGCCGTCGGCCAGGGTCAGGATGACCTCGCCGCTGCCGCCGGCCTGGCCGCCCGCCGCGCCGAAGCTCGACGGCGCGCCGGCGCCCTCGCCGCGGAAGGCATAGTCGGCCGGCGTGAAGATCTCGACCTCGTAGTCGCAGCCCGCGCCGCCGCGGAAGCGGCCCGGTCCCGCCGAATCGCGGCGCAGCTCCTGGCGGCGGAAGCGCACGGGGTAGAGCTGCTCGTAGGTCTCGAGGTTGGGCAAAGTCAGCCCGCCGAGCGTGATCAGGTGGCCGATCAGGTGGAAGCCGTCGCGGCCCTCGACCGCACCGCCGGCCGGCGCGCCAGCCCACTGGTACATCACGTAGCGGCCGCCATCCTCGCGCAGGCCGGCGGTGACCGCATGCACTGCCTTCGACCAGCCGGCCGAGGCACGCTCGGGCAGCGCCTGCCCCAGGGCCTTCCACATCACATGGACGATCTCGTGCGCCACGAACACCGTGTTCATGGTCATCGGCGCGGGCATGCGGGCGTTGACCAGCGTGCCTTCGGGCAGGCGGATCTCGACGCTGCGGAAGGTGCCCTCGTTGCGCGGCAGGTCGGGCTCGAAGAACGAGGCCAGCGCCATGTAGACCGCCGAGGTCGAGTTGGCGATCGAGCTGTTCTTGAAGCCCTTCACCTGCGGCGAGGTGCCCGCGAAGTCGACGACCAGCCGCGAGCCGTCGACCGTCATCGCGACGGCGATCCGGCCGTCGATCGGCTCGAAGCAGTCGTTGTCGACCCGTTCCTCCGCGCGCCACGTGCCGCGAGACAGGCGATCGATGCAGGTGCGGAAACGGCGGTCGGCATGGTCCAGCACCGCTTCGAAGAAGTCGCCGGCACGGTCGGCGCCCAGCTCCTCGACCAGCAGCGCCAGCCGCTCGGCGCCGATCCGGGTCGAGCCGATCATCGCATGCAGGTCGCCGTCGAGCGCCTCGGGCAGACGGGTGTTGAGCATCAGCAGCCGCCACAGGTCGGCGCGCGTCTTTCCACCTTCGATCAGCTTCAGCACGGGCAGGCGGATGCCCTCGTGGAAGATCTCGGTGGCCGCCGAGTTGTAGGTGCCGGCCGCGCCGCCCCCGATATCGGCCTGGTGGGCGCGGTTGCAGGCGAAGGCGACCAGTTCTCCCGCCACGAACACCGGCCGAGCGATCACCCAGTCCGGCAGGTGGTTGCCGCCCGCGGTGTAGGGATCGTTGAGCAGGAACACGTCCTCGGGCTCGATCTGGCCCGCGAAGTCGCGCAACACGGCGCGCACCGCGAAGCCGCCGCCGCCGGTATGGATCGGGATGCCGTCGGCCTGGCTGATCAGCGTGCCGCGCGCGTCGGCGATGAAGCAGGAGAAATCGTGGCTCTGGCTGAAGATCGGCGAGCGCGCGGTGCGCGTCATCACCCAGCCCATCTGGTGCGAGATATGGTCGAGCCGGCTCTGGACCAGCGCGAGCGTGACGGGATCGAGGGTCATAGGCTTTCCTCATGGTCGCGGGCGCGCCACTCATGGGCGCCAACTTCTGCCATCCGTCGTTCCCATTTCTCCTCATCCTGAGGAGCGTAGCGCAGCGAAGCGTCTCGAAGGATGGCAACGCGAAGGACGGAGCTGCCGCGCTCATGAGGTGTCGCAACGCCGGGCCTGTTGCCACCCTTCGAGACACTCCGCTTCGCTCCGCTCCTCAGGGTGAGGCTATTCTGTGTTTCCCGCAAAGTTAATGGTCCCAGCGGGTGACTATGTGTGTGCATCGATGTGGACCAGGAAATCGTCGCGGGAGTCGACCTCGAGCGTGTCGCGCGGGCCGATGAAGGCGGTCGTCGTGCGCTCCTCGATCAGCAGCGGGCCGGGCAGCGTGCAGCCGGGGCGCAGGTCGGTGCCGTCGTAGACCGGCACGTCCTGCCAGCCATGCGCGGCGTCGATCCAGACCGGGCGCGTCTCGCGCAGTCGGGGCGGCGCGGATTGCGGCGCACGGGCGGCGGGTGGCGTCCAGTCGAGCGGGTCGCGGCCGATCACGCGCAGCGCGGTGATGTCGATGCGGCCGCCGGGCTGGATGTGGCCGAACAACCGCTGGTGCTCGGCCTCGAACGTCGCGCGCACGCCGGCGGCGTCGAAGCCGTCGAGCGCGACCCGCACCGGCCATTGCTGGCCCTCGTAGCGCAGGTCGACCTCGCGCTCGATCATCGCGGCGTCGGCGGCGCGCGCCTCTAGCTCGGCGAAGGCGGCATCGAGGGCGGGGTGCTCGACCGTGTCGAGATCGGCCAGGAAGACCTTGAGATAGTCCTGCCGCACGTCCGACTGCAGCATGCCCATGGCGCAGAACGCACCGGCCGCGCGCGGCAGCAGCGCCCGCCGGCAGCCCAGCGCGCGGGCCACGTTGGTGCCGTGCATCGGCCCCGCGCCTCCGGCGGCGACGAGCGTGAAGGTCGCCGGGTTATGGCCGCGCTCGATGCTGAGGCGCTCGACGGCATGCAGCAGGTTCTGCTCGAGCAGCCGGATCACACCCGATGCCGCCTGCTCGACCGACAGGCCGAGCGGCGCTGCGAGCTTCTCCTCGATCGCGCGTCGTGCCAGCCCGCCATCGAGCGTGACCGCGCCGCCAGCCAGCGGGCCGGGCTTGAGGCGCCCGAGCACGAGCTGCGCGTCGGTGACGGTCGGCTGCTCGCCGCCCAGCCCGTAGGCTGCGGGGCCGGGCCGCGCGCCGGCACCCTGCGGGCCGACATGCAGCAGGCCGGCATCGTCGACCCAGGCGACCGTGCCGCCGCCCGCGCCGACGGTGTGGATCTCGACCGACGGCGTGGTGAGGTGATAGCCGTCGATGACCAACTCGTCGGCGACCGGCACCTCGCCGCGCGCCATCACCATCACGTCGCAGCTCGTGCCGCCGATCTCCATCGAGATCAGGTTGGCC
>CAMFJT010000397.1 GCA_945957125.1 uncultured Rhodospirillales bacterium
TCGAACGTCTCGCGGGTGCCGGACATCACGACCTCGCCGCGGTCCATCACGGCGAAGTCGTCGGCCAGCTCGTGGGCGAACTCGAGATACTGCTCGACCAGCAGGATCGCCATGTCGCCGCGCTGGCGCAGATAGATGATGGCGCGACCGATGTCCTTGATCACCGACGGCTGGATGCCCTCGGTCGGCTCGTCGAGCACCAGCAGCTTGGGCCGCATGGTGAGCGCGCGGCCGATCGCGAGCTGCTGCTGCTGGCCGCCGGACAGGTCGCCGCCGCGCCGGCGCAGCATCGACTGCAGCACGGGGAAGAGCTCGAACACCTCGTCGGGCACCTTCTTGTGCTCGCGGCTGACCGGCGCGAAGCCGGTCTCGAGGTTCTCCTTCACGGTCAGCAGCGGGAAGATCTCGCGGCCCTGCGGCACCAGCGCCACGCCGCGCCGCGCCCGCTCGTAGGGCGGCAGCTTCGAGACCTCCTGGCCATCGAGCTGGATCGAGCCCGAGGCGATCGGCTGCAGGCCGGAGATCGCGCGCAGCAGGCTGGTCTTGCCGACGCCATTGCGGCCGAGCAGGCAGGTCACCCGCCCGATCGCGGCCGACAGCGACACGCCGCGCAGCGCCTGGGCGGCGCCGTAGTAGAGATTGACGTTCTGGACCGTGAGCATGGATCAGCGTCCGAGATAGACTTCGACGACGCGCGGATCGGCGCTGACCTGGTCGAGCGAGCCCTCGGCCAGGGTCGAGCCCTCGTGCAGCACCGTCACCTTCACGCCGAGCGCGCGCACGAAGCTCATGTCGTGCTCGACCACGACGACCGAATGGGACTTGTTGACCTCGCGCAGCACCTGCGCGGTGGTCTCGGTCTCGACGTCGGTCATGCCGGCGACCGGCTCGTCGACCAGCATCAGCTTGGGATTCTGCGCCAGCAGCATGCCGATCTCGAGCCACTGCTTCTGGCCGTGGCTGAGACGCGCGCCCAGCATGTGCTGCTGCGGGCCCATGCGGATGATCGACAGGATCTCCTCCAGCCGGTCGTTCTCGGCCTTGGTCGGCGTGGCGACCAGAAGCTGGTACCAGCTCCGCATCCCGGCCAGCGCGAGCAGCAGGTTGTCGCGCACCGTGTGGTTCTCGAACACGGTCGGCTTCTGGAACTTGCGCCCGACGCCCAGCGTCGCGATGTCGGCCTCGTCCAGCTTGGTGAGGTCGGCGGTGCCGTCGAACACCACCTCGCCCGAGTCCGGCCGGGTCTTGCCGGTGATGACGTCCATCATCGTGGTCTTGCCGGCGCCGTTGGGCCCGATGATCGCCCGCATCTCGCCCGGCTCGATCAGCAGGGAGAGGTTGTTCAGCGCCCGGAAGCCGTCGAACGAGACGGTGACGCCGCTGAGATAGAGCAGCGCCGAGGTGGTGCGCACATGGGTGATGTGGGGCGCCTTCATGCCACGGCCCTCGCCTTGCGCTCGCGCGAGCGCGACGCGAACTGGTTCCACAGGCCGACGACGCCCTTGGGCAGCAGCAGCGTCACGACGATGAACAGCGCGCCCAGCGCGAACAGCCAGACCTCCGGCAGCGCGCCGGTGAGGTAGGTCTTGCCGAAATTGACGATGAAGGCGCCGATCACCGGGCCGATCAGCGTGCCGCGCCCGCCGACGGCGACCCACAGCACCGCCTCGATCGAGTTGCCGGGCGAGAACTCGCTGGGATTGATGATGCCGACCTGCGGCACGTAGAGCGCGCCGGCAATTCCCGCCATCGCCGCCGACAGCACGAAGACGAACAGCTTGTAGCGCTCGACGCGGTAGCCGAGGAAGCGCATGCGGCTCTCCGCGTCGCGCACGGCGGTAAGGGCCTTGCCGAAGCGCGAGCCGATGATGCCGCCGGAGATCACGAGGAAGATCGCCAGCGCCAGCGCCGAGGCGAAGCACAGCACGGCGCGGGTCGTGTCGGACTGCACAGAGAAGCCCAGGATGTCCTTGAAATCGGTCAGGCCGTTGTTGCCGCCCAGCCCCATGTCGTTGCGGAAGAAGGCGAGCAGCAGGGCGAAGGTCATCGCCTGGGTGATGATCGAGAGATAGACGCCGGTGACGCGGCTGCGGAAAGCGAACCAGCCGAGTGCCAGCGCGAGCGCGCTGGGCACCAGCACGATCATCGGGGCGGCGAACCAGAAGCTGTCGAAGCCGTGCCAGAACCAGGGCAGCTCCTTGTAGTTCAGGAACACCATGAAGTCGGGCAGGATCGGGTTGCCGTAGACGCCGCGCGTGCCGATCTGGCGCATCAGGTACATGCCCATGCAGTAGCCGCCGAGCGCAAAGAAGGCGGCATGGCCGAGCGTAAGAATGCCGCAGAAGCCCCAGACGAGATCGACCGCCAGCGCCAGCGAGGCGTAGCAGAGATACTTGCCGACGAGCTGCAGCACCCAGGACGGCGCGCGGAAGGCGCTGCCCGGCGGCAGGAGCTGGTTGGACAGCGGCACGAGGATGCCGACCGCCAGCACCAGCAGGACGAAGAGGCGCAGGTTGCGGGTCATGCCCTGCCAGAGGAAGCGCGTGACCATCTATTCCACCGAGCGTCCCTTCAGCGCGAACAGCCCGCGCGGCCGGCGCTGGATGAACAGGATGATGAAGACCAGCACCAGGATCTTGCCCAGCACCGCGCCGGCATAGGGCTCGAGGAACTTGTTGACCACGCCCAGCGTCAACGCGCCGATCAGCGTGCCGAACAGGTTGCCGACGCCGCCGAACACCACGACCATGAAGGAGTCGATGATGTAGCCCTGTCCCAGGTTGGGGCTGACATTGTCGATCTGGCTCAGCGCCACGCCGGCCAGGCCCGCGATGCCCGAGCCGAGGCCGAAGGTCAGCGCATCGACGCGCGGCGTGCGGATGCCCATCGCCGAGGCCATCGGCCGGTTCTGCGTCACCGCGCGCATGTAGAGGCCGAGCGGCGTCCGGCGCAGCACCAGGATGAGGGCGACGAAGACAGCCAGGGCGAACACCACGATCCAGAGGCGGCCGTAGGTGATGTTGAGCTGGCCGAGCTGGAAGGTGCCCGACATCCACGACGGCGAACCGACCTCGCGGTTGGACGAGCCGAAGATCGAACGCACCGCCTGCTGCAGCACGAGCGAAAGGCCCCAGGTCGCCAGCAGCGTGTCGAGCGGCCGGCCGTAGAGAAAGCGGATGATGGTGCGCTCGATCAGGATGCCGACGGCGCCCGAGACGACGAAGGCGAGCGGGAGGGCGATCACCAACGACACGTCGAAGAGATGCGGCGCGGAGGTCCGGATGACCTCCTGGACGACGAAGGTCGTGTAGGCGCCGAGCATGACCATCTCGCCGTGCGCCATGTTGATCACGCCCATCGTGCCGAAGGTGATGGCGAGGCCGATGGCGGCGAGCAGCAGCACCGAGCCGAGCGAGATGCCGTACCAGACGTTCTG
>CAMFJT010000398.1 GCA_945957125.1 uncultured Rhodospirillales bacterium
AGGGCGCTGGCCGGACGCCCGCCCATCGCGGCCTCGTCACGGTCATGCTGGAGGACTTCAAGCTCACCCCGTTCGGCAACCGTTTTCCGAACTTCGAGGTCGAGGTCTATCGGGGCTCGGACGATCCGGGCAATGCGCGCCATCTTGTCCAAGGCGTCTGCCTGATCCCGGCCTCCGGCGAGTTCGTCACCGACACCGAGATCGTGCGCAAGGTCGGTCACGGCTCCGCGACGTCTCAGTCGGCGATCAACGCCAACACCGGCACGAAGCGCTCGGACTTTCTCGTCTCGACCGACAATCTCGCGCGCGAACTGCCGAACGTCGAATGGATCAACTTCGTCTACGCCTGGTTCGGCACCTCCATTGATGTGGCTACCTGCGATCTCGTGCCGAAATGCGAGTACGCGCAAGGTCAATCCGGCGCGTTCGGGGCTGAGACCGCGCCGCATCTCTGGTCGGTCGCCGGTGGTGGAAGATCGGTCTGGCCAGTCGTCACCTCGTACACGCTCCCGAACGGCCAGTCGGCGCTCTCCTATGGCGGCACGATCAGCGACGGCTCGGTCATCCGGGCGGTTCAGGAACTGAAGGCGCGGGGCTACAAGGTCCTCTTCTATCCCTTCATCATGATGGACATTCCGCCGCCCGATCCGGCTCCATTCCCCTGGCGCGGCAGGATCACGGGCGCTGCGGCCGATGTCGCCGGGTTCTTCACCCGTCCTGCGGGCTATCTACGCTTCATCCGCCACTGCATGACGCTCTGCGAGCAGGCGGGCGGCGTCGACGCCTTCGCGGTCGGGTCCGAGATGGTCGGTCTCAACCGCATCCGGGACGCAGGCGGGGCTTATCCCGCCGTGCCGTTCTGGCGGCAGATCGCGACGGAGGCGAAGACACGGCTCGGGGCGAACTGCACCGTCACCTATGCCGCCGACTGGTCGGAATACCGCTACAACGACCGGGGCGGCGCAAACGTGGACTTCCCGCTTGATGCGCTCTGGGCCGACAGCAACATCGATGCGGTCGGCATCGACGCCTACTTCCCCGTTACCGACACCGACCGTTCGCTCACCGACCCGGCGACGATCGGCGCGGGCTGGGGTTCCGACGAACTGATCAGCTACTTCTATGCAAGCGAGGCCGACCGGGATCTGGCCGGGCGCGGCGCCAACCGCGTCCAGTCGCCGATCAGCGAACCATTCTGGGCGCTCAAGGACCTGCGCTGGTGGTGGGACAACGCCCACACCCCGCGCGTGGCAGGCGTGCCGACGGGACCGGCGACTGGCTGGACGCCAAGGATGAAGCCGATCTGGCTCACCGAATACGGCTTTCCGTCGGTGCATTGCTCGCCGAACCGCCCGAACGTCTTCGTCGATCCGAAATCAGCCGAGAGCTTCTACCCCTGGTACTCGAACCGATCGGTCGACCGCGTGGTTCAGCGCGTCGCGATCAAGGGCACCGAGGAATGGTGGCGGGAGCCCGCGAACAATCCGCTCGACGGCCAGGGGCGGCGGATGATCGGTCCGCGCTTCCTCTGGTGCTGGGACGCGAGGCCTTACCCCTTCTTCCCGTCGCTGAAACGGGTCTGGCAGGACGGCGACAATTACCGCCTCGGCCATTGGGTTCAGGGAAAGATCGGCAACATGCAGCTCTCCGAGATCGTGCGCGATCTGTGCCTTCGCGCCGGGCTTTCCAATGCCGACATCGACGTGACGAGCCTCACCGACGAGGTCTCGGGCTATGTCGTCAGCGAGCGCAAGTCGCTGCGCGAGATGATCTCCGTCCTGCAGACCGCGTTCTTCTTCGACGCGGTGGAGAGTGGCGGCGTGCTGCGCTTCGTCAAGCGCGGCGGCGGAACCATCGTCGCCATCGACGCCAATGATCTCGGCGCGGCGGAAGGCGATGGCGACCGGGCGCGCATCCGCATCGAGCGCGCGCAGGATGTCGAGCTGCCGATCTCGATTGATGTCGTGCATCTCGACGAGGCCCGCGACTACCAGAGTTCGACCGTCACCGGCCGCCGCCAGCTCGGCACCTCGCGCAGCATGACCACCTTCTCGCTGCCGCTGCTCCTCTCGGTCGAGGAAGCCCAGACCATCGCCCAGCGCGCGCTTCGGGAAATCTGGCAGGGCCGCGTGACGTTGGAGGCCAAGCTGCCGACGCGCGCCATCCGCATCGATCCGACGGATGTGATCGAGGTGCCCGTCGATGGCGCGATCCGCCGGTTCCGCGTCACCTCCGTCACCTATGGCAAGCCGGGGCTCGTGCTGGTGCGCGGCGTCGCCACCGACGGCGACCTGCCGCAGTTCGTCACCGTCCCCACCGGATCGGGCGACCTGCAGCCGAACGTTCCGGACACCGCCTCGCCATCGCGGGTCGAACTGATGGATCTGCCGTTGCTGACGGAAGCTGATGCAGGTGAAGCGACCTCGTTCTACATGGCCGCGTGCTCGCTCGGCGGCGCGCCGTTCCGGGGCGTCTCGCTGTTCCGGCCGACGGCGGATGGGCTGGATTACATCGTCTCCGGCGTCACCGACGTCGCCTCGGTGATCGGCGACACCGTGACCGCGCTCGAGGCTGGGCCTGCGCATGTCTGGGACAACGGCAACACGGTCGAGGTTCAACTCGCCTTTGGTTCGCTCGAAAGCCTGCCCGACAGCCGGGTTCTGGATGGCGCGAACGGCGCGCTGATCAATGGCGAGATCATCCAGTTTGCGAACGCCGTGCTGATCGGACCGGGCCGCTATCGGCTCTCGCGCCTGCTGCGCGGGCGGCTCGGGACCGAGCACCGAATCGCGACGCACTCCATCGGATCGCGCTTCGTGGTGCTCGATCCCGGCCGGCTTGAGCGCCCGACCTTCTCCGCCTCCAGCATCGGCCTTGCCATCGCCTGGCGGTTCGCGCCCTTGCCGCAGGGGCCGACCGGGGACCAGTCCGGGCAGATCAGCTTCGCGAATGGCGGCGAGGGACTGAAACCTTGGTCGCCGGCGCATGTGCGGGGCGCGCGCAATGGCGCGGGCGACCTTGCGATCAGCTGGGTGCGCCGCACCCGCTATGGCGGCTGGTGGCGCGATCTGACGGACGTTCCCCTCAACGAAGAGACCGAGCGCTACGAGGTCGATGTGATGAACGGCTCGACGGTCCTGCGAACGCTTCCCGTGTCCGCGCCCGCCGCGATCTACACCGCCGCCCAGCAGGTCGCCGATTTCGGATCGGCGCAGGCGAGCGTCACCGTCCGCGTCGTCCAGCTCTCGACCGCGATCGGGCGCGGCACGCCGGCCGTGGCGACGATCTGATCCCGAACACCCGATCCCGAAAACCGACCAAGGCGCTCTGACCGCGACGCCTTGAAGGAGCCGTCATGACCACACCGAACCTTGGGCTTCCCTTCATCCTGCAGGGGCAGGCGCAGAAG
>CAMFJT010000399.1 GCA_945957125.1 uncultured Rhodospirillales bacterium
TCGGCGCCGCGCCAGCCGTAGATCGACTGGTCGTCGTCGCCGACGCAGCAGACGTTCGGCGTGCCCTGCGCCAGCAGCCGCAACCAGAGATACTGCGCGACGTTGGTGTCCTGGTACTCGTCGACCAGGATGTGGCGGAAGCGCCGGTGGTATGTCTCCAGGATATCCGGGTGCTGCTGCCAGAGGCTCACGCAATGCATGATGAGGTCGCCGAAATCGACGGCATTCACCTCGGCGAGGCGGGTCTGGTACTGCTTGTAGATCTCCACGGCCTTGCCGTTGGCGAAATCGCCGGCTTCGCCGTGCGATATCTTGTCGGGCGTGAGCGCACGGTCCTTCCAGCGCTGGATGACACCGGACAGCACGCGCGCCGGCCATTTCTTGTCGTCGATGCCCTCGGCCTGCAGGAGCTGCTTGATCAGCCGCACCTGGTCGTCGGTGTCGAGGATGGTGAAGTTGCTCTTGAGCCCCACCAGCTCGGCGTGGCGGCGCAGGACGCGCACGCCGATCGAGTGGAAGGTGCCGAGCCACATGCCGTCGGCCGCGCCGCCGATCAGGCTGCCGACGCGCTCGAGCATCTCGCGCGCGGCCTTGTTGGTGAACGTGACGGCCAGGATGTGCGAGGGGCGGGCACGGCCCGTGATGAGCTGGTGGGCGATACGTGTCGTGAGCACCCGCGTCTTGCCGGTGCCCGCGCCAGCCAGCACGAGCAATGGCCCGCCCTCGTGCGTGACGGCGAGGCGCTGCTCGGCGTTCAGGCCGTCGAGATGGGCCGAAGGCACGACGGCATGCCGCGCCGGCGTTTCGGAAACGGCGTCGGGATCGTCGGTAATTTCGAACGGGTCGGCGGGGGGCGCCATGCACGACATATAGCAATCGTCGGCCCCAGCGCCTATCCTTGCATAAGGACGCGGAGGATTTCGCATGGCCCAAGGTTTGAACGGTTCCGCGAATGGGTCGAGCCAGTGGCACGGCGATGAGCGGGGCGTCGAGGCGCGGAAGCCCGGTGACGAGAGCAACCTGCCGCCCGAGGTGGTAGAAGTTCTGCCGGCGGTGGTCGGCGTGCACACGACGATCCCCGAGGATCGTCGCTCGGCCCAGAGCCTGGGATCGGAGCGCGAGGGCCATGGCATCGTGATCGACGACGAGGGTCTGATCGTGACCATCGGCTACCTGATCATGGAGGCCGACACCATCACGGTCACCGATGGCGAGGGGCGGAGCCTGCCGGCCTCGATCGTGGGCTACGACTACGAAAGCGGCTTCGGGCTGATCCGCACGGAGGTACCGCCGGCGGTCAAGCCGATGTCGTTCGGCGATTCCGACAGCCTGTCCCTGCGCAGCGAGGCCTATGTCGCCGGCGTCGGCGGTGAGAAGGCAACGCTCAAGGTCAAGGTCGCCGGCCGGCGCGAGTTCGCCGGCTACTGGGAATATCTGCTCGACAATGCGATCTTCACCGTGCCGGCCTATCCGCTGTGGGGCGGTTCGGCCCTGGTCGGCCTGGACGGGACCCTGCTCGGAGTCGGCTCGCTGTTCGTGCAGGAAGCGCTCGGGCCGGGGTCGCCGGCGTTCCCCGGCAACATGTACGTGCCGATCAACCGGCTGAAGCCCGTGTTCGAGGAATTGGTCGAGACCGGCCGCCTGTCGACGCCGCCGCGCCCCTGGCTCGGCCTGTATACGGTCGAGCATATGGGGCAGCTCGTGGTCGGCGGCATCTCCGAGGGCGGGCCGGCCGATCGCGCCGGATTGAAGCGACGCGATATCCTGCAGGCGCTGAACGGCGAGGTGCTGGACGACGTTGCGGACTTCTACAAGAAGCTGTGGGCAAGCGGTCCGGCCGGCTCGGTGGTGACCTTGCGCATGGAGCGCGACAGCGACGCCTTCGAGGTCACGGTGCGCACCGGCGACCGAGCGAAGTATCACAAATACGGCAAAGATTGACGTCACGGGAAAGAAACAAGGGGGAAAACGACCGATGGCACGAGCCTTCGCCTCGCAGGCGGACATGGCGGAGAAGAAGATCACCTTCAGCCGCCTCAGTGACCACGCCTACGCCTTCACGGCGGAAGGCGATCCGAACACCGGCATCGTGGTCGGCGACGACGCGGTGATGGTGATCGACGCCCAGGCCACGCCGCGCATGGCGCAGACCGTGATCGAGTACATCCGGACCGTCACCGACAAGCCGATCAAATATGTGGTGCTATCCCACTATCATGCGGTGCGCGTGCTGGGTGCCTCGGGCTACGGCGCCGAGCACGTCATCTGCAGCGAGGCCACGCGCGAGATGATCGTCGAGCGGGGCCAGCAGGACTACAAGTCCGAGCTGCAGCGCTTTCCGCGCCTGTTCCAGGCGGCGGAGACGATCCCCGGCCTGACCTGGCCGACCATCACCTTCGGTGATCGCATGTCGCTGTGGCTGGGCAAGCTGCAGGTCGACATCATCCATGCCGGCCGCGGTCATACCAAGGGCGATACGATCGTGTGGCTTCCCGAGGAGCGCACCTTGTTCAGCGGCGACCTCGTCGAGTACGGCGCCACGCCCTATTGCGGCGACGCGCACTACAAGGACTGGCCGGAGACTCTGCAGAAGCTGCGCGACCTCAGGGCAGAGGCACTGGTACCGGGTCGCGGAGACGCGCTGATGGGCGAGAAGGCCGTCGAAGAGGGCATCGCCGGCACGCAGCAGTTCCTGTCGGATCTCTACAAGGTGGTGGCGGCCAGCGCGCAGTCCGGTGATTCACTCAAGCATGCCTACGACAAGGCGATGAGCGCGCTGCAGCCGCGCTACGGCAATTGGGTGATCTTCGAGCACTGCATGCCGTTCGACGTGAGCCGCGCCTACGACGAGGCCAAGGGTCTCGACCATCCCCGCATCTGGACCGCCGAGCGTGACATCGAGATGTGGTCGGCGCTGGAGAAGGCATGACCTTGGCTGGGACCGCGCCGCTCCGTGGCGCTCGTGATGATGAGCGCCACGGCGTGGCGCGGTCCCAGTCGTGAGTTCCTACACCTACCGGCAGTATCCCTACGTCCGCCCCGCCGAGCTCGACGCGCCCGGCGCGCGGCGCCCGGTCGTCATCGTCGGCGCGGGCATCGCCGGGCCGACGCTCGCGCTGTCGCTGGCGACGCGCGGCGTGCCGGCGCTGGTGCTCGACGACGACGACACCGTCAGCCTCGGCAGCCGCTCGATCTGCCAGGCCAAGCACAGCCTCGAGACGTGGGATCGTTTCGGCATCGCGTCGCGCATGGTCGAGAAGGGCATCACCTGGGAGCAAGGCGAGGTCTATCTCGGCGCCAACCCCGTCTATCGCTTCAACCTGCAGCCCGAGCCCGGCCACAAGTTCCCCGCCTTCGTGAACCTGCAGCAATATTACGTGGAGGAATATCT
>CAMFJT010000400.1 GCA_945957125.1 uncultured Rhodospirillales bacterium
GTCGCCCGGCTGATCGTCGCGGCGGCCTCGCCTTCCGGCAGGAGGTTCAGCAGCCAGGAAGAAAGGTCCGACCCTTCGTAGGCTTCCACCCGGCGGGGGAGGCGCGTGGAGACGGAGAACGCCGCGGCGTCAACCAGCCAACCGGCATCGTAGGCAAAAGCCAACCCGGAGCCCGACATCCGCAGCCGTCCGACCCGAAGCCGTCCCGACCAGACCGACAGCTCGCTCATCGGCGCGGGCTCCGCGCCCTCGCCCGTGACGGCGTCGCACCCGTCTCAGCGTCGACCTCGAGCCTGAGGCCGATCGCGTCGGCGACCCGAAGCGCAAGGCCGAGCCGGCAGCTCTCCTTGCCTCTTTCGAGCTCGATGACGAAGCGCTCGCCCACGTCGCAGACCGCCGCAAGCTGGCGCTGCGTCAGCCCGGCTGCCACGCGTCTGCGGCGGATCGCCTGTCCCAGGGAGAGGGCTGTCAGCATTCGATCTTCCTGATCGGGAAGATTACGCTGCATTAACGCTCGCCGTCGATGGATTCTTCCCGAACGGGAAGCTTTGGCCAAGGTGTAAGCCTCGCCGGCGGCCGCCTTGCTGGCGATTGGGAATCGCGCTACCACGCGCCGCTTTCAGAATCGGGAGAATTTCGCATGGCTCGCAAGAAGATCGCGCTGATCGGCGCCGGACAGATTGGCGGCACCCTTGCCCTGCTCGCGGGCCAGAAGGACCTGGGCGACGTCGTCCTGTTCGACATCCCGCAGGCCGAGGGAACGGCCAAGGGCAAGGCGCTCGACATCGCCCAGCTCTCGCCGGTCGCGGGCTTCGATGCCGGCTACTCGGGCTCGTCGAATTACAAGGACATCGCCGGCGCCGACGTGGTGATCGTGACCGCCGGTGTGCCGCGCAAGCCCGGCATGACGCGCGACGACCTGGTCGGCATCAACGCCAAGGTCATCAACGCGGTCGGCAAGGGCATCAAGGAGAACGCGCCCGACGCCTTCGTCATCGTCATCACCAATCCGCTCGATGCGATGGTCGGGCTGATGCAGGAAGTCACCGGCTTCGCGCCGAACAAGGTGGTCGGCATGGCCGGCGTGCTCGATTCGGCGCGCTTCCGCCTGTTCCTGGCGCAGGAGTTCGACGTCTCGGTCGAGGACGTGACGGCTTTCGTGCTGGGCGGCCACGGCGACACGATGGTGCCGCTGGTGCGCTACTCGACGGTCGCCGGCATCCCGCTCCCCGACCTGGTGAAGATGGGTTGGACCACCCAGGAGAAGCTCGACAAGATCGTCCAGCGTACCCGCGACGGCGGTGCGGAGATCGTCGGCCTGCTCGGCAACGGATCGGCTTTCTACGCCCCGGCCGCCTCGGCGATCGCGATGGCGGAGTCCTACCTCAAGGACAAGAAGCGCGTGATCCCCTGTGCGGCACTCCTCGACGGGCAGTATGGCGTGAAGGGCCTCTATATCGGCGTGCCGGTGGTGATCGGCCAGGGCGGTATCGAGAAGATCGTCGAAGTCTCGTTCAACGCCGACGAGAAGGCGATGTTCGACAAGTCGGTCGCCGCCGTGAAGTCGCTCGTCGAGGCGACCAAGAAGATCGTCGCCGCAGGTTGATCTGCGCGGTCCCTGAAGGGACATAGAAGCGTCATCAGTCCGACGTTGCCAAGGCCGGGCGGCACTCATAGAGTGCCGCTACCGCGAGCCAGTTGCGTTTTGCAACTGATGATGTGCACGCTTTTTGCTGATCGGCCAGCGCAAGGACCGCATGAATATCCACGAATACCAGGCCAAGTCGCTCTTGGCCAAGTTCGCCGTCCCCCTGCTCAAGGGGGGCGTCGCCTACACGAAGGACGAGGCGATGGACGTGGCGCGCAAGCTCGCCACTCCCGTCACGGTCGTGAAGGCCCAGATCCATGCCGGCGGCCGGGGCAAGGGCCGCTTCAAGGACGATCCCGACGGCAAGGGCGGCGTCCGGATCGCGAAATCGGCCGAGGAGGTCGGCGCCCACGCGGCGGCCATGCTCGGCCATGAGCTGGTCACCAAGCAGACCGGACCGGCCGGCAAGGCCGTGAAGCGGCTCTATATCGAGGAAGGCTGCGACATCAAGCGCGAGCTCTATCTCTCGCTGCTGGTCGATCGCGCGGTCGGGCGGATCTCGATCATCGCCTCGACCGAAGGCGGCATGGACATCGAGGCCGTGGCGCACGACACGCCGGAGAAGATCGTCAAGCAGGCGATCGACCCCGCCTCGGGCTTCCAGGCCTTCGAGGGCCGCAAGATCGCCTTCGCGCTCGGGCTGAGCGGCAAGCAGGTCGGCAAGTTCGTGGCCCTGGTCGGCGGGCTGTACAAGGCCTTCACCGAGCTCGACTGCTCGCTGATCGAGATCAACCCGCTGGTCGTCACCGGGGCAGGTGACGTGATCGCGCTCGATGCCAAGATGAACTTCGACGACAACGCGCTCGAACGGCACAAGGAGCTCGAGCCGTTGCGCGACCTCGACGAGGAGGATCCCTCCGAGACCGAGGCGGCCAAGTACGCTCTGAACTACGTCAAGCTCGACGGCCAGATCGGCTGCATGGTGAATGGCGCGGGCCTGGCCATGGCGACGATGGACATCATCAAGCTCTACGGCTCCTCGCCGGCCAACTTCCTCGATGTCGGCGGCGGCGCCACCAAGGAACGGGTGACGGCCGCCTTCAAGATCATCCTCAAGGACGCCAACGTCGAGGGCATCCTGGTCAACATCTTCGGCGGCATCATGCGCTGCGACGTGATCGCCGAGGGCGTGGTCGCCGCGGCGCGCGAGGTCAATCTGCACGTGCCGCTGGTGGTGCGGCTCGAAGGCACCAATGTCGAGCTGGGCAAGAAGATCCTGAAGGAATCGGGCCTCAAGATCACGTCGGCGGAGAACCTCGCCGATGCGGCCCAGAAGATCGTCCAGGCGGTGAAGGAGTCCAACTGATGGCCGTCCTGGTCGACAAGAACACCAAGGTCATCTGCCAGGGCTTCACCGGCAGCCAGGGGACCTTCCATTCCGAGCAGGCGATCGCCTACGGCACCAAGATGGTCGGCGGCGTGACGCCGGGCAAGGGCGGGA
The DNA here is from genome assembly GCA_945957125.1 of uncultured Rhodospirillales bacterium. GTDB lineage: Bacteria > Pseudomonadota > Alphaproteobacteria > Reyranellales > Reyranellaceae > Reyranella. Next base: position 3,090 of record CAMFJT010000400.1, read on the forward strand.
CGACGCATCTCGACCTGCCGGTGTTCGACACCGTGGCCGAGGCGGTCGCGAAGACCGGCGCGACCGCGACCGTGATCTACGTCCCGGCGGCCTTCGCCGCCGATTCGATCCTCGAGGCGGTCGACGCGGAGATCCCGCTGATCGTCTGCATCACCGAGGGCATCCCCGTGCTCGACATGGTGAAGGTCAAGCGCACGCTGTCGGGCTCGAAGTCGCGCCTGATCGGGCCGAACTGCCCCGGCGTGATCACGCCGGGCGAGTGCAAGATCGGCATCATGCCGGGCCACATCCACAAGCGCG
>CAMFJT010000401.1 GCA_945957125.1 uncultured Rhodospirillales bacterium
GCCGCAATCACGACGTTTTAGCTCGGTTGTGCGCGTTGCCACCCTTCGAGACGCTCCGCTTCGCTGCGCTCCTCAGGGTGAGGTGATTGGGTAGCGGGACCGAAATGATCCAATGTCCGGCAATAAATTCACAACCTCGGAGTGGCGCGGTCCCAGCGATGACTCAGCCCTTCACGATGAACGGCTTGGCCTTCGTGTCGTAGTCCGGATAGCCGAGCAGGGTGCGCAGCTCGGGCGGCGGCATGGCGGACTTTGCCTCGGCGTCACCGGCCTTCAGCGCGGCGAGGCCGGCTTTCATGCCGGCCGCGGCCGGTGCGAGCATCCCCGTGGGGTACGTGCCGATCTTGAAGCCGAGCTTTGCCGCTTCGGTCTGCGACGGCGTCGCGCGCGGCGCACCGGGCGAGAGCACGGCGAAGCTCGGCCGGCCCTTGGCGGCGGCGATGCCGCGCTTGATCTCCTCGTCGTCGGCTGGCGAATCGAGGAACAGGATATCGGCCCCTTCCTCGACATACATCTCGATGCGCGCGACGGCCTCGTCGATGCCCTGGGTCGGCCGGCAGTCCGTGCGCGCCATCACCAGCACGCCCGATTCCTTGGCGGCCTGCACGGCGGCGCGGATCTTCATGCGCGCTTCCTCGCGCGGCAGGCAGGGCTTGCCCGCGGCGGTCAGCGCGCGCGGCGTGATCTTGTCCTCGATCAGCACGGCGCCGGCGCCGGCGCGGCCGTAGCTGCTCACCGTGCGCTGCACGTTCATGGCGTTGCCGTGGCCATGGTCGCCGTCGGCCAGCACGATCAGGTCCGGCGCCGCGCCGCGCACCATGTTGAAGGAATCGAACATCTCGCCGAACGACACGAGGTCGAGATCGGGTCCGCCCAGCCGGCTGGCCGCCACGCAGGAGCCCGACAGGAACGCCGTCTTGAAGCCGGCCTCGAAGGTGAGCTTGGCCGTCAGCCCGTCCCAAACCGCCGGCATCACCAGCAGGCCGGGCTCCTTCAGGATGGCTCGCAAACGTTCGGGTGCGCTCGTCATGTCGTTCTCTCCTTTTTCCTAGATCGGCTTGCCCGCGCTGGCGCTCCAGCGCGTCATCAACGCGTTGCTGGGCCGGCTCGGGTCGACGACTTTGGCGGCCGTCTCCACGCCGGCGACCGGCAGGCCCTTCGGATCGAGCAGCCCGACCTGCACCAGCACCGAGGCCTGGTCCCAGTAGATATGCTCATGCGCGACCTTGTCTCCGACGAATCGCACGATGGCGACCAGCGGAATCTCGACCCTCCTGCCGGTAGGCGGAACACCCGGCAGCATCCAGTCGACTTCGCTCGTGTGGGTGAAGCTGAAGATCATCTCGTCGACGATCTGGTCGGCGCCCACCGTGCGGCTCACCGGCGTCAGCGCGGTGTCCGGCGGATTGCCGCCGATGAAATGGTACTTGTAGAAGCGCTTGAGCTGGTCGTGGCCGACGCCGCCGGTCATGGTCGGCACGTGGTTGACGTACGGCGCGGCCACCATCGTCGCCATCGTAGCATCGACGTCGCGGGTCTCGAACTCGTGCCGGCAGTGGGCTTCCCACAAAGCGACAAGATCGATCTCGGGCATGTTGCATCTCCCCATTGCCGAAGAGGAGAATAGCCATTCGTCGGGACGATTGCTAAAGGCGGGCCATGGAGACTTTCGACTACGTGATCGTGGGCGCCGGCTCGGCCGGCAGCGTGCTCGCCAACCGGCTGAGCGAGGACGGCAGGAGCACGGTCTGCGTGCTGGAGGCCGGGCCGAGCGACTGGCATCCCTTCATCCATATCCCGGCCGGCTTCATGTACACGCTGGTCAACCCGTCGGTGAACTGGCTCTACACGTCGGAGCCCAGCGAGTGGACCGGCGGCCGGCGCATCGCCGCGCCGCGCGGCAAGACGCTGGGCGGCTCGAGCTCGATCAACGGCCACATCTACAATCGCGGCCAGCGGCTCGACTTCGACGGCTGGGCGCAGCGCGGCAACCGCGGCTGGGGCTATTCCGACGTGCTGCCCTATTTCCGGCGCAGCGAGCGGCGCATGGCACCCGATGCCGACAGTTCCGACGACATCTTCCGGGGCAAGGAAGGCAACCTGCCGATCAACGACCTCGAATGGCGCGACCCGATCTGCGAGGCGTTCATCGAGGGCGCCCAGCAGCTCGGCATCCCGCGCAACCGCGACTACAACGGCGCCCAGCAGGCTGGCGTCAGCTACGTCCAGCGCATCATCCAGAACGGCCGCCGGGTCAGCGCCGCACGCGGCTATCTGAGGCCCGCCATGAAGCGCGGCAACCTCACGGTGCGCACAAACGCCCACGCCACGTCGATCGTGCTCGACGGCAAGCGCGCCGTCGGCATCCGCTACAACAGCGGCGGCCAGCACGGCTACGGCCGCGAGGTGCGCGCGGCGAAGGAGGTGATCCTGTGCGGCGGCGCGGTGAACAGCCCGCAGCTCCTGCAGGTCTCGGGCATCGGCCCGGGCAAGCTGCTGGGCGAGCTCGGCATTCCCGTGCAGCACGAGCTGGCCGGCGTCGGCGAGAACCTGCGCGACCATTACGCGCCGCGCTTCGTGGCGAGGGTGAAGAACGCCGAGACCATCAACGAGCTGTCGCACGGCGTGAAGCTGGTGGGCGAGGTGCTGAAATACGCCATCTCGCGCAAGGGCATCCTGTCGCTCAATCCGACGCTGGTCTACGTCTTCTGGAAGTCCGACGAGCGCGTCGACAACTACGACCTGCAGCTCACCTTCACGCCGGCGAGCTACAAGGAAGGCGTGCAGTCCAAGCTCGACGACTTCCCGGGCATGACCATCGCCTCCTGGCAGCAGCGGCCGGACAGCCTCGGCTGGGTGCGTGCGAAGTCGGCCGATCCGTTCACCGCGCCCCTGATCCAGCCGAACTACCTCGCGGCGGAAAGCGACCGGCGGGTGCTGCTGGCCGGCATGAAGCTGGCCCGCCGCCTGCTCCATTCGCCGGCGCTCAGCAAATACTACGACCGCGAGGAGTTCCCCGGCGCGCAGGCGCAGTCCGACGAGGACCTGCTGACGGCGGCCAAGCAGCGCGGCACGACGACCTTCCATCTCATGGGCACCTGCCGCATGGCGCCGGACACCGACCCCACCGGCGTGGTCGACGACCAGCTCCGCGTGCGCGGGCTGGAGGCGCTGCGCGTCGTCGACGCCTCGATCATGCCGACCATGCCCTCGGCCAACCTCAACGCCTCGGTCCTGATGATCGCCGAGAAGGCCGCCGACATGATCCGCGGCCGCGCGCCGCTGGAAGCGACGGTGCTGAGGGATTGATGCGCCCGTTGCCTCCCCTCATCCCCTCCCCCGTCTTCGGGGGAGGTGGCCGCGTCTTACGCGGACGGAGGGGGTC
>CAMFJT010000402.1 GCA_945957125.1 uncultured Rhodospirillales bacterium
GCTCTGGAGAGCCGCGCTCCCAGCGGCATGACCATCCATTGGGAAAAATTCGCAACGTCTCAGGACGACGGAATTTGAAGCATTCAGATGCAGTTTGCGCACGCATGCAGGCGAGCGTCGCCAGGCTCAACACTTGCGCGATGATGCCGATGACTTGTCCGGACTCATCCTCTTCCTCATCGCCGCCACCCGACGCGCCGCCGCCAGCGCCTCTCGCGCCCAGGCAACAAGTTCGTCGGGTTCATCGAGCAGCCGCTCTGGCACACGCCAGAAAGCGAGGTCTATGGTGGCGCCCTTTTTCCGGTAGTTCAGCGGCGGCGAAGCCTCGGCTTCCTTGAACGCCATTCGATTCTGCGCGTCGACCCGGACGTAGAACGTGTCGTCGGTAACCATCCCGAGCATCAGCCCGTCGCAGAACACGCCGGTCTTGCCGAACATCCGCCGCATCGTGACCTTGCCGAGCGGCGCAAGCTGATCGCACAGAAATTCAGCGAAGCCGTCGCTGGCGACCATGCTCCTCACTCGCCTGCCGGGTCGAGCTTCGCCAGGCGCAGCAGGTCGGTGATCGCGCGGAAGAAGCTGCCGGACGGCGTCGAGGCCGGGTCGATCAGGCGGTGGAGGCGGAAGCCGTCCTCCAGCGCCAGCACCATCGCGCTGGCCCAGGCCGGGTCGGCGACCTGCCCGGCCAGGATCTCGGCGACGAGGGCGCGGCGCTCGCGCAGGCGCTTGGCCAGCTCGGGCCGGCGCTTCTCGGCGCGGGCGGCGAACAGGATCAGCTCGATATGGAGCAGCGGCGCGCGGCCCAGCGGGTCGTGCGGGCTGCGCTCGGCAGTGCGCAGCGCGGCGACGAAGTCGGCCGGCTCGCGATGCGTCGCCAGCAGCGCACGATGGTGCTGCAGCGAGCGTTCGACATGGTCCTCGAGCATGGCGACGATCAGGTCGTCCTTGCTGTCGAAGTTGGAATAGAACGCACCGCGCGTCATGCCCGCGGCCGAGGCGATCGCCTCGATGCTGGCTGAACCGATGCCCTCGCGCTCGAACACCTCGGCCGCCGCCCCGAACAGCTTTTCCTTCGTGTCGTCCCGCGTGGGACGTGTGCGCACCCTTGACATGGTCGGGAAACTAGCACATTTGCAATTCAATACATTTATGTATCGATTTGCACGAGAGCCCGCAATGCCCGATCATGCCGCTGTCCCCACTCTCGCCGACCGGTTCTTTCGGGAGGCCATGTCCCCGGCGTTCCGCGAGGATCCCTACGCGTACTACGATCGCTTTCGCGGCGTCGCGCCGCTGCTGCGCGTCGCCGACACGATCTGGTTCGCGATGGGCCATGCCGACGTGAGCGCCCTGCTGCGCCATCCGCGCCTGTCGAGCGACGAATCCCACTCCACGGCCGAGAAGGCCAAGGGCGCGCCCAAGCCCCGGTCGCAGAGCATGCTGTTCATGGACCCGCCGGACCATACCCGCCTGCGCGGCCTGGTCGCCCGCGCCTTCACGCCGCGCCGCATCGAGGCGCTGCGCAGCACGACGGAGGCCATCGCCGCCGAGCTGATCGATGGCCTGAAGGCGCGCGGCCGCGAGGCCGACCTGATCGAGGCCTTCGCTTATCCGCTGCCGGTACGAGTGATCTGCGCCCTGCTCGGCGTGCCGCCGGCCGACGAGGCGAAGTTCACCGAATGGTCGCGCGCGATCGCCCGCGGCCTCGATCCCGCGGTGCTGCGCTCGCCCGCGCTCGACGCCGAGATCGACGCGCAGCGCCAGGAGCTGCGGGCGTATCTCACCGACCTGCTGGTCGCGCGCCGCAAGGCGCCGGGCGACGACCTGCTCTCGGCGCTGGCGGCGGTCGATGTCGACGGCGACCAGATCAGCTCCGGCGAGGTGCTGGCGCTCGCGCTGTTGCTGCTCGTCGCCGGCCACGAGACGACGGTCAACCTGATCGGCAACGGCACGCTGGCCCTGCTGCGCGCGCCCGACCAGCTCGCCCTGCTGCGCCGCTCGCCCGAGCTGATCGCGCCGGCGGTCGACGAGCTGCTGCGCTTCGACGGCCCGGTGCAGATCACCCAGCGCGTGGTGCTCGACGACATGGAGGCCGCGCCCGGCTGTCCGGTGAAGGCAGGCGACGAGATCCTGCTGATCCTCGGCGCGGCCAACCGCGACCCGGCGGTGTTCGCCGATCCCCATCGGCTCGACGTGACGCGCGACGCCCGCCGCCACGTCGCCTTCGGCGGCGGTATCCACCATTGCCTGGGCGCCGTGCTGGCGCGCATGGAGGGCCAGATCGCCCTGCAGGCCCTGCTCGACCGTTTCCCGACGATCGCGCTTGCGGGAACGCCGGTGCGCCGGCCAACCTTCACCCTGCGCGGGCTCGAGACACTGCCGGTCGCCTTGACCTGAGGCAGGCGCCGGCCCGGCGGAGGGAACGACAATGATAAAGCCGTGGATCTTCGAATTCTTCGGCGCGCCGGGCGAATTCCACGAGCGCTTCGATCCATCCGGCTCGCTGCGCTATTTCGATGCCTATCTCGACCTGTGGGCGAGCGCGGAGCCCGCCGGCTTCGAGGGCATCTTCTTCAGCGAGCACCATTTCGGCGCGGCCTATTCGCCGGCGCCCAACCTGCTGATCGCCAATGTCGCCGCGCGCACCCGCACGCTGCGGCTGGGCACGCTCGGCATGGTGGCGCCCTATCACACGCCGTGGCAGCTCATCGAGGAGGTCGGCATGCTCGACCATCTCACCGGCGGACGGCTGGAGATCGGCACGGCCGCGGGCATCCCCAACGAGATGGCCAAGATCGGCCTCGGCCCCGACGAGGCGCGCGAGCGCAACGACGAGCTCCTGGAAGTGCTGGACGCCGCGCTGAAGAGCCCGGTCGTCTCGCACCACGGCAAGTTCTGGCAGTTCGACAACCTGCGCCTGACGCCGCGGCCGGTGCAGCAGCCCTTCCCGCCGGTCTGGGTGACGGTGATCAGCACCTCCTCGGCGCGCAAGGCCGCGCGGCGCGGCGCCAAGCTCTGCACCGGGTTCCATCCGCTGGCCAAGATCGTCGAGATCTTCGACGCCTTCCGCGACGAGGCGGGCAAGATCGGGCGAACGGTGGGACCGGACGATCTCTGCATCCGCCGCCAGGTCACGATGCTCGCCGACGATCGCGAGGCGACCGCCGTGCTCGAGACCAGCCGCCGCAACACACGCAAGTTCCTCGAGGCCGATCCGCGCCTCGACACGCCCGACCGGCCGGCGATCCTCGACACGCCGACGGCGCATGCCTTCTCCGTCGGCGACGACGAGTTCATCGCCGGCACTCCCCCGTCCGTCGCCGCGCAGATCGTCGAGCAATGCCGCGCCGCCGGCGCCGGCCA
>CAMFJT010000403.1 GCA_945957125.1 uncultured Rhodospirillales bacterium
CATGGGATGTGACAAAGCGAAGAAAGAGCGGCTCTGGAGAGCCGCGCTCCCAGCACGCGTTCCCGCTGAAACCACACGGAGGCGAAGCTACGCCCGCCTCGGGTTGCGGGAGATTGCCTGCAGGGCCTTGAGGTGGGCAGCGGTCGCCGACAGCGCCTTGCGCTCGATCGCACGGTAGTGGCGGATCAGCTCCTGGCCGCGTGGGGTCAGGACGGCGCCGCCGCCCGCGCGGCCGCCGGTCTGGGCCGTGACGAGCGGCTCCTCGAAGGTGCGGTTGATCTCCGAGACCAGCTCCCAGGCCCGTTTGTATGACATGTTCATGGCGCGGCCGGCGGCGGAGATGGAGCCTTCGCTGTCGATCTGCTCGAGCAGGGCGACCTTGCCCGGCCCGAGCCGGCCTTCGTCGTCGAAATCGATGCGGATGCTGAGATGGGGCATCGTCGGGCTCCTAGCTACGCTCGAAGGAAACGCTCTTGATCACGGCGAACACCGGTCGTCCGGGGGCGAGCGCCAGGCGCTGCACGGACTTGGTGGTGAGGCGCGCCATCACGGCGGCGCCATTGCAGTCCAGCCGGACATCGGCCTGCGCACCGCCGTCGGAGATGGTGGCCACCTTGCCGGCCAGCACATTGAGGGCGCTGATCTCCTGGGGCGGCTGGAGCGACAGCATCACGTCGCGCGAGCGTATGTACGCGCGCACGGTGGATCCGACAACGGCGGCGAGCCTCGGCACCTGCAGCTCCCCGGCCACGGAGGCGAGGGTGGTGAGCTGGAAGGTCTCGTCGTGGCTGGCGACGACCGCCTCGAGCGCGCTGCCGCCGTCGCTCGCCTCGGCGAGCGGCAGGATGTCGAGCACCGGCCCGACCGCGGTGACCTTGCCTTCGCTCAGGATGACGACCGTGGTCGCCAGCCGCGCCACCTCGGCGACGGAATGGCTGACATAGAGGATCGGCACGCCGGTCCCGTCGCGCAGCCGCTCGATATAGGGAAGGATCTCCGCGCGTCGCGCCTCGTCGAGCGCGGCAAGCGGCTCGTCCATCAGCAGAAGGCGCGGACGGGCGAGCAGTGCACGCCCGATGGCGACCCGCTGCTTCTCGCCGCCGGACAGCGAGTCCGGCTTGCGCTCGACGAGGGCAGCGATCCCGAGCAGATCGACGATCGAGCCGAAGTCGCCGGCCGCGCCGCCCTCGCCGCGCGAGAACCAGCGCCCGTAGAGCAGATTCTGGCGCACGCTGAGGTGCGGGAAGAGTCGGCTGTCCTGGAAGACGTAGCCGATGCGCCGGCGGTGGCTGGGCACGAACACGCCGCGATCGGTATCGACCAGTGTCTGGCCGTCGACCGTGACCTCGCCGCGCCGGGGCCTGATCAGGCCCGCCACGATGTCGATGAGGCTCGATTTGCCCGAGCCCGAGCGGCCGAACAGCGCCGTCACGCCCGGCTGCGCGGTGAAGCGCGCGGCGAGCCGGAAGGTGCCGCGCACGTGCTCGATGTCGATGTCGAGGCTCATGCGGCCAGGCGCCGGGCGCCGATCCGGCGCGCGAGGAACTCCGAGCCCAGGAGGGCGGCCATCGAGATCGCGATCGACACCGCGGTCAGCCGCAGGGCGCCGGCGTCCCCGCCGGGGATCTGGGTAAAGGTGTAGATCGCCGATGGCAGGGTCTGAGTCTCGCCCGGGATGTTCGAGACGAAGGTGATGGTGGCGCCGAACTCGCCCATCGCCTTGGCGAAGCACAGGATCGCGCCGGCGATCACGCCCGGCAGGCAGAGCGGCAGGGTGATGGTGGCGAATACCCAGAACGGGTTGGCGCCCAGCGTGCCCGCCGCATTCTCCAGGCGCGTGTCCACGGACTCGATCGAGAGGCGGATGGCGCGGACCATCAGCGGAAAGCCCATGACCGCGCAGGCCAGCGCCGCGCCGGTCCAGCGGAAGGCCAGCACGATGCCGAAAGCCTGGTCGAGGAAGCTGCCGATCGGACCGCGCTTGCCGAACAGGATCAGCAGCAGGTAGCCGGTCACGACCGGCGGCATGATCAGCGGCAGGTGCACGATGGTGTCGAGGAGCCCCTTGCCCCAGAACTGCCGCCGCGCGAGCAGCCAGGCGGTCGCGATGCCGATCGGCAGGCTGGCCGCCGTCGCGGTGATCGCGACCAGCAGGCTCAGCCGGACCGCCGTCCATTCCTCCTCCGTCATGCCGAGGTGACGGATTTCACCAGAACCGTGAAGCCCTGCTTCTCGAAGGCCGGCCGCGCCTGGATCGTCTTGAGATGATCCAGGAACGGCTTGGCATCGGCCGATTTGGCGTCCTTCGTCACCGCCGCCGGATAGATGATCGGCGGGTGCGAATCCTCGGGGAAGGTGCCGACGATGCGGACGTTCGGCTCGGCGGCCGCGTCGGTGGCGTAGACGATGCCGAGGGCGGCCTCGCCGCGTGCCACCAGCAGCAACGCGGCACGCACGTTCTCGGCCTGCGCGACCTTGTCCTTCACGCCCTCCCAGGCGCCGAGCTTCTCGAGCGCGGCCTTGCCGTACTTGCCCGCGGGCACCGCGTCGACATTGCCCATCGCCAGCCTGCCGCCGGCGAGAGCCCTGGCGAGGTCGAAGCCCGGCTTCACGTCGAGGGCCGCCTTGGAATCCCGGGGCGCGATCAGCACGATCTTGTTGCCCAGCAGATCGACGCGCGTGTCGTCCTTGATCAGGCCCTTCCTGGCGACATAGTCCATCCAGTCGAGGTCGGCGGAAATGAACAGATCGGCCGGCGCGCCCTGTTCCATCTGCTTGGCCAGCGCGGAACTTGCGGCGTAGGAGATCTTCGGCATCGGCCTGCCTGTGTCCTTGGCCCAGCCGGCGGCGATCTCGTCGAGCGCGTTCTTGAGGCTGGCGGCCGCAAAGACCACGAGGCTGCCCGCCTGCGCCCGTGCCGCCGTCGTAGCCGGCGCGACGGCGGTTGCCAGCGCCAGGCCGAGCCATTCGCGGCGCTTCATCGACAAACCCATTCACGACCTCCGTTCAGGATGTCGGTATAGTCCCTCGGATATAGCGACGCGTCCAGAGGCGTTTGACGAAAAAGGCGAGACGCTGCACCCCGGCCAGCGCGACGACCGCCAATCCGGCGAGGAGGACCTTCAGCGTCGGCCGGGGAGCGAGGTCGGGATCGATGTCGGCCTTGAGGACACGCATGGGGTCGACATGGTTCACGAGGCCGTACCACGCCACCTCGAAGGCGAGCGCCGCCAGAGTCGCGCCGGCCGCAAGCAGCAGCAGGCCGGACCAGCGTATCCGTAGCGGCGCGGGCATCCAGCGCCAGATCATCAGCCACGCGAACAGGCCGGCGGCGACCGTCGCCT
>CAMFJT010000404.1 GCA_945957125.1 uncultured Rhodospirillales bacterium
TGGAGCGCGACCACGCCCAGCGTCATGTTGCGCCAGCCGACCTGCTCGAAGCCCACGCCCGCCATGCGCGCCGCCAGCTCATGCTGCGGCGGGAAGCGGCGGATGCTTTCATGCAGGTAGCGATAGGACTCGGCATCGCGCGCGATCATGCGACCGAGCAAGGGCAGCGCGCGTTCGGAATAGGCGTCGTAGGCCCGGCCGACCGGCGCCGAGGTGACCTTGCTGAACTCCAGGCAATAGAAACGACCACCGGGCCGCAGCACGCGATGCGCCTCGGCCAGCGCCTTGTCGATATCGGTGACGTTGCGCAGGCCGAAGGCGATCGTATAGGCATCGAACGAGCGATCGGGAAACGGCAGCGCTTCCGCGTCGCCCGCCGTCCATGTCAGGCCGCGCAGCAGGCCGCGATCGACGGCGCGGTCGCGGCCGACCTCGAGCATGGCCGGGTTGATGTCGCACACCGCCACGTCGGCGGCGTCGCCGACCTTCTGCGCGATGCGGAAGGCGATGTCGCCCGTGCCGCCCGCCACGTCGAGGAACTTCTCGCCGGCGCGCGGGTTCAGCACGTCGATCAGCGCGTTCTTCCAGAGGCGATGCACGCCTCCCGACATCAGGTCGTTCATCAGGTCGTAGCGCGGCGCCACCGATTCGAAGACGCGCGCGACCATCCCCGCCTTCTCGCTTGCGGGTACGTCGCGATAGCCGAAGGATGCCGTATCTGCGGGCTCTGTCATGCCGGCCAACCTAGAGGAATCGCCATGCTGCTGAAAGACCGGGTGATGCTCATCACCAATGTCGAGAAGTTCGCGGGCCATGGCACCACCGAGGTCGCCCTGGCGCAGGGTGCGACGGTATTGGCGCACGATCCGTCGTTCCAGGAACCGAGCGCGCGGCGCCAGTACGAAAGCCGCTTTCCCGGCGCCCATGCCCTCTCCGCCGCCGAGCCGGCGGCGATGGTCGAGCTGGCGCTGAAGCGGCACGGCCATATCGACGCGCTGGTCAGCAACGATGCCTATCCGGCGCTGCGCGCGCCGCTCGCCGAGGCCCGGATGGAGGATTTCCGCGCCGCGCTCGAGGCCATGGCGGTGCAGCCGCTGCGGCTGGCGCAACTGGTCGCGCCCGCCATGCGCAAACGCAAGGCGGGCCGCATCGTGCTCGTTTCCTCGGCGGCACCGCTGCGCGGCATCGCCAACTACGCGCCCTATGCGGCGGCGCGGGCGGCGGCCAACGGCCTCGTCTCGTCCCTGGCGAAGGAGCTCGGACGCGACGGCATCACCGTCAACGCGGTGGGGTCGAACTATGTCGAGAACCCCGACTACTTTCCGCCGCAGCTTCTCGCCAACACCGAGGCAATGGCCAAGATGACGGCGCAGATTCCGTTGGGACGGCTGGGCAAGAGTGCGGAACTCGGCGCCGCGATCTGCTTCCTCTGCTCCGACGGTGCCGCCTTTATCACCGGCCATGTCCTGCCGCACGCCGGCGGGTGGGCCTAGTCGTCCCGAGCGAAGCCGAGGGACCTCCTCATCCCGCTGCCGCTCCATCACGAGGGCGCCCGGCTTCGCTCGGGACGACGGAGAGTAGTGACGGCGCGTTCGCGGCGTGTCACACTCGATGAATAAACGAAAGGCCGCGCACGTCGGACGAAGCGCGGCCGTCAGGGAGTGAAGCGTGGAGACACGTCGGCGAAGCCGGCGCGCTGATCCTTGGCCGAACGCGTCCGGGGGCAGCGCATGGCACGACAGATAGTCCATCGCCTGTTGATCTCGTTCCCCGCCCTGATCGGGGTCCTGTTCCTGTGCTTCTGCCTGCTCCAGGTCGTGCCGGCCGATCCGGCGATGATCATCGCGGGGCCCGACGCCAAGGCCGAGACGATCGCGGCCATCCGGCTCGAGCTCGGGCTCGACCGGCCGATCCCGGTGCAGTTCATGGAGTACATCCTGCGCGTGATGCGCGGCGATCTCGGCCGCTCGATCATCTCCAACAAGATGGTCACCGAGGAACTCGGGCTGACCATCGGCCCGACCGTCGAGCTGATGGTCGGCAGCATGCTGTTCGCGGTGCCGTGCGGCCTGGCGCTCGGCACGCTGGCGGCGGTCAATCGCGGCCGTCTCGCCGACCGCATCATCATGGCCTTCTCGGTCGCGGGCGTGTCCATGCCGGTGTTCTTCATCGGCCTGCTGCTGATCCAGTATGTCGGCTTCAAGTGGGCCCTGCTGCCCTTCACCGGCCGCACCGGGCCGGTGTGGGACGGCGGGCTGCCGAGCCTGATCCTGCCGGCAGCGACGCTGGGCGCCGTGCTGATCGGCCCGATCGCGCGGCTGACGCGCACGGCGGTGCTGGAGGTGCTCGGCGCCGACTTCGTGCGCACCGCGCGGGCCAAGGGGCTGCGCGAGACGGTGGTGATCGTCCATCACGCGCTGCGCAACGCGCTGATCCCGGTCGTCACGCTGATCGGCCTTCAGGCCGCCTTCCTGCTGGGCGGCGCGGTGGTCACCGAGACGATGTTCTCGTGGCCGGGGGTCGGACGGCTGGCGGTCGGCGCGATCGTGTCGAGCGATTTCCCGACGGCGCAGGGCGCGATCATGATCCTTGCGATCGCCTTCCTGCTCATCAACCTCCTGGTCGACGTGCTCTACGTCTATCTCGATCCGAGGGTACAGCGGTCATGAGTGTCGAAGCCCTCGGCTCCGCCGTCGCCGACAGCGCACCGGCCGGACGTTCGCACGTGCTGCGCCGGCTGATGCGCGACAAGGTGGCTGCGGTCGCCACCGTGGCGCTCGCGCTGATCGTGCTGGCCGCGATCTTCGCGCCCCTGCTCGCGCCGTACGATCCGTACTTCACGGACCTCACCATCGTGATGCAGCCGCCCAGCGCCGAGCACTGGTTCGGCACCGACAACACCGGCCGCGACATCCTGAGCCGCGTCCTCTACGGCACGCGCAACACGCTGATGCTGGGGCTGGTCGGCGTCCTCGCCGGGGGCCTGCTGGGCGGGCTGCTCGGCATCCTCGCCGCCTACTATCCGACGCTCGACGGCTGGATCATGCGGCTGGTCGACGTGATGCTGGCCTTCCCCGCGATCCTGATCGGGCTCGCCGTCGCAGCGATCTTCGGCGCGGGCCTCACCGCCGTGGTGATCGCGCTGGTCGTGGCCACCGTGCCCGACGTGGCACGGGTGGCGCGCGGCGCGGCGGTCGGCGTGATGAGCCAGGAGTTCATGGAGGCCGGCCGTGCGGTCGGCGTTTCCGACCGCACGCTGATCTGGCGCTACCTCACGCTCAACTGCATCTCGACCATCT
>CAMFJT010000405.1 GCA_945957125.1 uncultured Rhodospirillales bacterium
TCGCCTGGGTGCGCGAGACGACGGGAAGCCTCGAACTGCTGTTCCTCGGCCTCGCGGCCACCTCGGTCGTGATCACCCTGGTGGCCCTGCTGCTGCCCGGCAGCGAGCGCTATGCATCGCTGCCGGCACCGCGGGTCGCGCCCGCGGAGTAGGAGGCCGGCGGTTACTTCGAGCTGCGCGCCGCCTTGAAGGAGGGGCGCGACAGGCAGCGGTCGAGCCAGGCGCTGACATGGGGGACCTGGCTGAAGTCGACCTTGATCGGCTTGGCCCAGCTCATGATCGAGGCGAGGTTCAGGTCGGCGACCGTGAAGGTCGAGCCGAGCAGATACTCGCGCCCTTCCAACGCGGCATTGAGTACCGCGAGCGGCTTCGGCAGCGCCTTCTGGGCTTCGGCCACAGCCTCCGGCTTGCGCTTGTCGGGCGCGGTCATGAACATGTCGATCAGGATCGTGAGTAACGGCTTCTCGAGCTCGGTCATGCCCCAGAAGCTCCACTGGTTGCACAGCGCCTGGTCCTCGAGGCTCGCCGGCATGAAGCCGTTCTTGCCATGCTTTGCGGCGAGATAGAGGTTGATCGCCATCGATTCGAAGAGCTTGAACTCGCCGTCCACCAGCGCCGGCACCTTGCCGTTCGGATTGACCTTGAGATAATCGGGATTCTTCAGATCCTTCATCTCGACCGCGATGTGCTCGTACGGAATGTCGAGTTCGTGTGCGATCCAGAGGGCGCGCGCCGCGCGCGAGGCCGTCGGTCCGTAAATCTTGATGGTCACCTAGCTGTCTCCCCAAGCCCGATATCGGCGGCGACGATAATCCAGCGCATCATGGCGGTCTAACGCTCTATTCCGCCAGCCCGTATTCGTGGCCGACATAGCCATCGCGGTGGCCGAAGCGTTCGGTCATCACCGTCACGAGATCCTTGTCCGCCGCGGCGATCCATCCGCCCGCACGCACGGCATAGTGGCGCGACGCGGCGGCCGCGCGCGGCGGTTGGCCCTGCTGCAGCGCGCGGGCCGCCGCCATCAACAGCTTGCGGAACTCGGCGATGCCGACATCCGTGGGACCGAGATGCTCGCGGGTGCGGTCCTGAATCGCACCCTGGCTGTCCTGGATGGCGGCATCCTGGTCGGACACGCCGCTGATGCCGGTGTAGCTCAGCGTCTTCTGCAGCTCGCGATCGATCATGTAGTCGTTGCGCATGTTGCGCTTCGGAACGTAATTCTCGTCGATCTCGGCATGAAGGCTGAGGCCGGAGGCGTACTTGGCGCGCTCGGCATTGGTGAGCGGCCGGTCGGGCACCCAGCTGTAGGTGTAGATCCAGCAGCTCGTGTCATCGACCGGCACCCAGGTCTGCCCGTGATAGACCTCGCCCGGGAAGGCGACCGGCACCAGCGCATGGTTGGGCGCGAGGTACTGGGCAATGCGCCAGTAGAGGTCGGTCGTGTCGGTCTTGCGGCCGGCGGCGATGACCAGCCCGGCATCGTGGCCCTGGACCCTGAATTTCGGCCGCGGATCGTCGGTCACCCAGCGGCTGCGGTCGGCGAGGCCGCCTTCCTGGCCGATCGCCGAGGTCTTGCGCAGGATGTCGAGGCGGGTCGCTTCATCCTTGGTCGGGATGGCGTGCAGGAAGGAGAAGTGCGCGGTATCGATGGCGCCTTCGAGACTCTGCACCCAGTTGCAGTCCTGCCATTTCTTGGAGACGAAGCGATGGCCGGCGGGCACGAGGCCGAGCTCGAGCTGCGGCAGTTCCGGCATGTGCTCGCGCGGGCCCATGTAGACCCAGATCATGTCGGCCCATTCGCGTACCGGGTAGGACAGGAGCTTGATCGTGTCCTTGTAGGTGGACTCGGGTGGCGAGGTGGGCAGGTCGACGCAGTTGCCGTCGATGTCGAACTTCCAGCCGTGGAAGGCGCAGCGGATGCCGCACTCCTCGTTGCGGCCGTAATAGAGGTTGGCGCCGCGATGCGGACAGTGCGGCTCGACGATGCCGACCCGTCCGTCGGTCTGCCGGAAGGCGAGGAGATCCTCGCCCAGGATGCGAATCTTCTTCGGCGGTCCGTCGCGCTCGGCCAATTCCTCGGAAAGCAGCGCGGGCATCCAGAAGCGCCGCAGCATCTCGCCCATGGGCGTGCCCTTGCCGGCACGGGTCAGGAACTCGTTGTCCGCCTTGCTGAGCATTTCCTTCCTCTTCTTCTTGGCTGCCGCTCCGGGCACTGCCCGGCGCGATGGCTCATTGGCTTGTCGCCTTGGCCAGAGCCTGATCCAGATCGGCGATGATGTCTGCAACCGTTTCGATGCCGATCGACAGGCGCAGCACGTCCGGGCCGGCGCCGGCCGCCACCCGCTGCTCCTCGGAAAGCTGGCGGTGCGTCGTCGAGGCAGGATGGATGATCAGGCTCTTTGCGTCGCCGATATTGGCGAGATGGGAGAAGAGTTCGACGCTGTCGACGACCTTGACGCCCACGTCGTAGCCGCCTTTCACGCCGAAGGTGAAGACCGAGCCCGCACCCTTGGGCAGGTACTTCTTCGCCAGCGCGTTGTACTTGTTGGACGGCAGGCCGGCATAGTTCACCCACGCCACCGCCGGGTGCGTCTCAAGGTGCTGCGCCACGGCCATCGCGTTGGCGCAGTGGCGTTCCATCCGGAGTCCCAGCGTCTCCATGCCGAGCATGGTGAGCCAGGCGTTGAACGGCGCCTGGGTGGGCCCCAGGTCGCGCAGGCCGACGGCGTGGCTGTGGAATGTGTAGGCCATGTCGCCGAAGGTCTCGTGGAAATTCAGCCCGTGATAGGCGGGTTCCGGGCCGGCGAGGCTCGGGAATTTGCCGCCGCGCGACCAGTCGAACTTGCCCGAGTCGACGACGGCGCCTCCCATCGAGGTGCCCGTGCCGCTCAGGAACTTGGTCGTGGAATGCACGACCAGCGTGGCGCCATGGTCGATCGGCTTGCAGAGCCACGGCGTGGCCAGCGTGTTGTCGACCAGCAAGGGCACGCCGGCGTCCTCGGCGATGCGGGCGATCGCCTCGATGTCGCTGATGACGCCGCCCGGGTTGGCGAGGCTCTCGATGAAGAAGGCCTTGGTATTGTCGGTGATCGCCCGCTTGAAATTGTCGGGCGAGTCGGCGTCGACGATCTTCGCCGTCCAGCCGAACTTGGGATAGGTGTTCTTCATCTGCTGCAGGGAGCCGCCGTAGAGGCGGGAGGCTGCGACGATCTCGGCGCCGGGGCTCATCAGCGGAAAGAGGGCGAGCACCTGGGCGGCGTGACCCGACGAGGCAACGGTACAGCCGC
>CAMFJT010000406.1 GCA_945957125.1 uncultured Rhodospirillales bacterium
TTCGCTGGGACCGCGCCATTCCGTGGCGCTCATGATCATGAGATGAGCGCCACGGAGTGGCGCGGTCCCAGCGCATGACTCTGCTGCTGCAAGCGCTCCTCAACGGCCTCGTGTCGGGCGCGCTGCTGGCGGTGCCGGCGATCGGCTTCACGGCGATGTTCGCGGTGCTGCGCTTTCCGAACTTCTCGGTGTCCGGCATTGCCACGCTCGGCGCCTTCGCAGGCTATGTTGCCTACGGCGCGGGGCTGCAGGTCGCGGGATCGCTGGCGGTCGCCTTCGCGATCGCGGGCGCGGTCGGGCTGTTCCTCGACCGCGCGGCGCACCTGCCGCTGGTGCCGCAGGGCGCGCTGCCGGCGGCGATTGCCTCGATCGCGTCAGGGCTGGTGCTGGAGAACGTCGTGCGGCTGGGCTTCGGCAACGACCTGCGCGGCTACGACCGGCCGATCGCGCGGGACATGCGCTGGGGCGACATCCGCTTCAGCCCGCAGCAGCTCGAGACCATGGGGATCGCGCTCGCCATCATGCTGGCGGTGTTCGCGGCACTCGCCTTCACCCGCATCGGCAAGGCGATGCGTGCCTCGGCCGACAATCCCGAGCTCGCCGCGCTCAAGGGCATCCGGCCGCAGCGCGTGGCGATGATGGCCAGCTTCGTCGGCATGGGGCTGGTCGGCGTCGGCGGCATGCTGCTCGGGCTCGACAGCTCGATCGATCCGCTGACCGGCACGCGCATCCTGCTCTCGATCTTCGCCGCCGCCGTGCTGGGCGGGCTGGGCAGCGCACCGGGCGCGGTGCTTGGCGCCTTCCTGATCGGCATCGCGGAGGAGGTCTCCGTGCTCGCCGTAGGTTCGGCCTATCGCGCCGCGGTCGGTTTCTTCGCCATCCTGATCGTGCTCAGCCTGCGCCCGCGCGGGCTGCTCGGGGAGAGGGCGTTTTGATCGGCCGTCATTCTGCGGGGAGCGCGGCGCGCCAGAGCCGCGCGTACGTCGGCTCGGCCCGGCCCGTGAGCGGCGCGGGGGAGCCGCGCGCCCCGCGATGCGGAACTATCTCCTCTTCATCGCGACCGTCGGCGGCGTCTATGCGCTGCTGGCGCTCAGCCTCAACCTGATCTGGGGTGGGGCGGGGATGGTCAATCTCGGGCTGGCGGGGTTCTTCGCGGTCGGTGCCTACGCCTCGGCGCTCGTCACCACGACCGGTGGCGCGCCGATCCTGGCGGGCTGGGCGCTCGCTCTCATCGCGGGCGGCGCGGCAGGGCTGGTCGTGGTGCTCGCCACGACGCGGCTGCGCGAGGATTATCTCGCCATCGTGACCCTGGGCTTCGCCGAGGTGGTGCGCCTCGTCGCGTCGAACGAGATCTGGCTGACCCACGGCACCGACGGCATTTCCGGCATTCCCGGCCCGTGGCGCGCCGCGCTGGGCCGCGACTATTTCAACGCCGCCTACCTGCCGATCCTGCTCGTCGTGCTGTTGGCGGTGTTCCTGCTGATGCGCCGCATCGACGGTTCGCCCTACGGCCGCGTGCTGCGCGCCATCCGCGAGGACGCCCAGGTGGCGCAGGTCGCCGGCAAGCCGGTGCTGCGCTTCAAGGTCCAGGCCTTCGCCCTGTCCGCCGCGATCGCGGGGCTGGCGGGTGCGCTCTATGGACACTTCACGTCCTACATCGCACCCGACCTCTTCCTGCCGCTGATCACGGTCTACATCTTCCTCGCCGTCGCCTCGGGCGGCGTCGGCCGCCCGGCCGGCGCGCTGGTCGGCGCCTACCTGCTGATGGTGCTGCTCGAATCGGCGCGCTTCCTCGTCGAGCTGATCCCTGCCGTCACCGCCGTGCAGCGCGCCGCACTCAAGGAGCTGCTGATCGCCGTCGCCCTGATCCTGGTGCTGCGCCTGATGCCCAAGGGCCTGCTGCCCGAACGCATCCCGCGCGCGCCGCTCGACCTTTCCGGAGGAAAACCATGACGCCGTTGGACACCTGCATTGCCGCCCTGCGCGCCGGCCCGACCGAAGCCATCTTCGAGGCCGTCGAGAAGGGCATGGCCGAGGTCGTCGGCCACAAGCTCTTCACGCTGCTCTACGTCGCGCCGAACGGCAAGCGGGTGAAGCGGATGTACAGCAACATGCCGAAGGAGTACCCGGTCGGCGGCTACAAGGAGATCAAGGAGACCGCCTGGCACAAGCAGATCCTCGGCCAGAAGAAGGCGTGGGTCGGGTATGACAGGAAGGACATCCAGTGGGCCTTCTTCGACCACGAGCTGATCGTGTCGCTGGGTTGCGAATCGGCGATGAACATTCCGGTGCTCTATAACGGCCGCCTGCTCGGCACGATGAACCTGCTGGACGCGGCCGGTCATTACAAGGAGACCGATCCGCTGAAATGCGAGCCCTTCGCCGCGCTGCTGGTCGGCCCGTTCCTCGACGCCATCGCCGCCGACCCGGGGTGACATGCTTCGGGACAGGCCCCATATGAGGGGCCAAGCAAGGAGCTGATGTCGATGAACGCTGTGCTGGGCGAGCTGCCGACCTGGAATCTCGCCGACCTTTATTCGAGCCCCGCCGGGAGCGATCTCGAAATCGATCTCGCACGGGCAGCGCAGGATGCCGAGGTCTTCGCGAAGGATTATGAAGGCAAGATCGCGGCTCTCGACGGCAAGACGCTGGGCGCCGCCGTGGCGCGCTTCGAGGCGCTGTCGGACCTGATGGGCCGGATAGGCTCCTACGCGTCGCTCTACTATGCTCAGGACCAGGCCGATCCGCAGCGCGGGCAGTTCGCGCAGAACGTCTCGGAGAAGCTGACCGACATCGGCTCGAAGCTCCTCTTCTTCGGCCTGGAGCTGAAGAAGCTCGAGGACGCCGACCTCGCGATCAAGCTGAAGGACCGCGCGCTCGCAAAGTACGAGCCGTGGCTGCGCGACATGCGCCTGTTCCGGCCGCACCAGCTCTCCGACGAGCTGGAGAAGTACCAGCACGACCAGTCGGTTGTGGGCAGCAGCGCCTGGTCGCGCCTGTTCGACGAGACGATCGCGCGGCTGCGCTATCCGTTCCGCAACGAGGTGCTGAGCGAGCCGCAGATCCTCGACAAGCTCTCGAGCAAGGACGCCGACGTGCGCCGCGATGCGGCGAAGTCCTTCGGCAAGGTGCAGGGCGACAACATCGCGATCTTCTCGCTGATCACCAACACGCTGATCAAGGATAAGGAGATCGACGACCGCTGGCGGAAATATCCGCGGCCGCAATCGTTCCGCAACCTGGCCAACGTGGTCGAGGACGAGGTCGTCG
>CAMFJT010000407.1 GCA_945957125.1 uncultured Rhodospirillales bacterium
CCATCGAGCGCACCCGGCTCGGCGCCTACCTGCGCGCGGCGACCGAGAACCCGACGCTGGTGCGCGCCTTCGGCATCAACGTGCCGCGGCTGATCACGCTGACCTACGGGCTGGGCGTCGGGCTGGCCGCGCTGGCCGGCGTGCTCGCCGCGCCGATCCAGCAGGTCTCGGCGCTGATGGGCACCAACCTGGTGCTGGTCGTGTTCGCCGTCGTGGTGATCGGCGGCATGGGGTCGATCATGGGCTCGATCGTCACCGGCTTCGGGCTGGGCATCGTCGAGGGCTTCACCAAGGTCTGCTATCCGCCGGCTTCCAACACGGTGATCTTCGTCGTCATGGCGCTGGTGCTGCTGATCAAGCCGGCCGGCCTGTTCGGACAGACCAAATGAGCAACCGCGTCCTCATCGCCGTCGTGGTGGCCCTCGTGGCGCTGGTCGCGCCCTGGGTGTTCTATCCGGTCTTCCTGATGAAGGCGCTGTGCTTCGCGCTGTTCGCCTGCGCCTTCAACCTGCTGCTCGGCTATGTCGGGCTGATGAGCTTCGGCCATGCCATGTTCTTCGGCATGGCGGCGTATTTCTTCGGCCACACCGTCAAGGTCTGGGGCTGGCCGATGGAGTTCGGCCTCGCGGCCGGCGTGCTGGGCGCCGCCGCGCTCGGGCTGGTGACCGGCGCGCTGGCGATCCGCCGCCAGGGCATCTACTTCGCGATGATCACGCTCGCCTTCGCGCAGATGATCTACTTCCTGTGCGTGCAGATGCCGTTCACCGGCGGCGAGGACGGCCTTCAGGGCATCCCGCGCAAGCCGTTGCTCGGCTTCATCCCGACCGAGAACGACTACACGATGTACTACATCGTGCTGGCGATCTTCCTGTTCGGCTACGGCGCGATCTACCGCTTCATCCATTCGCCGTTCGGCCAGGTGCTGAAGGCGATCCGCGACAACGAGCAGCGCGCGGTGTCGCTGGGCTACGAGGCCGACCGCTACAAGCTCCTGGCCTTCGTGCTGTCGGCGGCGGTGGCAGGCCTCGCCGGCGCCACCAAGGCGATGGTGGTGCATTTTGCGACCCTGACCGACGTGAGCTCGGGGACCTCGGGAGAGGTCGTGCTGATGGCGCTGATCGGCGGGCTGGGCACCATCACGGGCCCGGTGATCGGTGCCTTCGTGGTGATCGCCATGCAGGACTATCTCGCCTTCGTGGGCCAGCTCGTGCTGGTCATCCAGGGCTTCATCTTCGTGGTCATCGTCCTCGCTGCCCGCCGCGGCATCGTCGGCGAGGTCAGCGCCTGGTGGAAGGCCCGCCGCAAGGCGGGGTAAGCAAAGGGGATCGAGGCGCGGCGGGCGACGGCTGGTACAGCCCGCCGCCCGCGCCAATCGATTGGCACGAGCGGGCGCGCACCGATACCGGGCCGCCGTGCAGCAACTCGATGCGAGTGCCGACTCCCCGGCGGAGGCAGGCGTCGGCCCGTCAGTCGCCGACGGCTGCTGCTTGTGGGTCGGGCTTGCCGACGGCGACCTTGGGCGCATTCTTCAGTTGCGCGAGATATTGTCCGGCAACTGCCTTGAAGGACGCCAGGTCCTTCCCGCCGACCGAGGCTTGCATGGCGAACTTCTGTGCGAGCGGATTGACCTGGCGCCCGCCGCGGTAGAACTCGTAATGGAGATGAGGGCCGGTCGACATGCCGGTCGAGCCGACGAAGCCGATCACCTGCCCCTGGCGCACGCTGACGCCGGGCTTGATGCCGGGGCCGAGGCGCGACATGTGGCCATAGCCGGTACCGATCTCGCGCGTGTGCTCGAGCTTCACGAAGAGGCCGTAGCCGCCGTTGTAGCCGGCCATGGTGACCTTGCCCGCGCCGGCGGCCAGGATCGGGGTGCCGGACGGCGCGCCGAAATCGACCCCCGCGTGCATGGCGCTGTAACCCAGGATCGGGTGCTCGCGCATGCCGAAACGCGACGTCACCTTCGAGGCGTCCATCGGCGTGCGCAGGAAGGAGCGCACCACGCTTTCGCCGCGGGCGTTGTAGAACTGATCGGCGCCGCCGTTCGGCCTGAAGCGGATCACCGTCACCGTGCGCTTTCCGAGCGCGAGCTCGCCGGCCAGCAGGCGCCCGGGATGGGTGACCTTGCCGTCGCTGGTTACGAGCTGCTCCAGCAGCACGGTGAATTTCATGCCGACCTTCAGCTCGCGCTGGAAGTCGACGTCGTAGGACAGGGCGCGGATGAATTCGGTCATCGCCGCGGAGGGGGCGCCGGCGGCGACGCCGCTCTGCTCAAGCGAGCCACTACGCTCACCCTGGACCCGCACGATGCGCGGGCTCACGCGATAGGTCTTCTCCTCGCCGCTGTAGCTGCCGTCGTCCTGGCGATTCACGATGAATTCGCGCTCGGGCTGGGGACGAACCGACAGCGACAGGACCGTCGGCATGTCCGAAGGCCCGGAGGGGGTCTGGATCTCCAGCCGGATCTCCTCCCCGGGCGCAATGCGGCGCTTCTTGAGGATCGCCTGCAGGGCGCGGTCGATCTGCTTGCGATCGGCCTCGCCGACATCGATGTCGGCCAGGATCTTGTCGATCGTGTCGCCCTTCTCGAGGCGCAGCGTGAGGTCGTAGCGGTCGCTCGCGGGCGGCTCCGGCTCGCTCGGTAGGGCCGGCGGCGACGGGGCGGGATTGGCCTGGAAGCCCTGAAACCCCCGGAAATCGTTCGGGGTGACCGGCGGTGACGTCTCGGGAGCGGGCAGGACGATGGGCCGGGCGGCAACCGGCGGTGCCGGCGCGGGCGCCGGCGCCGGCGAGGGGTTCTGCGGAGGGAGAACCGCCACGATGCCGATCGCCAGAGCGACGACGGCGGCGGCAAGCAGGACGGGCCGGACCAGCGCTAGCAGCGCCATGATGCACTTTCCGGCCGGTCCGACGGTGGGGGGAAACCCGTCATGACCGTTGACCTATATGGGTCCGGTGGGCCGGACCTCGGCTTGGGAGACGCCGCTGGCGATGCTTTTTTGCCAGGCGGCGGGGGTCGCTACATATTGATGCCGGAAAGCCTTGGCGGGCACAACGATACAATAGATTTGATGGCGTTTTCAGCGTCTTACGATCCTTTAAAGGATTCGTAATTTTTACGTTTGACACCCCGGGAAGCCCCCCATATAAGCGCGGCTCCCGAGACGAACGGGGCCGCCGAGGCGGCTCCGGGCTCGAGGGTCTCGACCTTGTGGTTGAGTGTTCTATGCATCGTTGGATGGGAAAGGGAT
>CAMFJT010000408.1 GCA_945957125.1 uncultured Rhodospirillales bacterium
GCCAGCGCCAGTCGTCCGGCCCCATGTTGCCGAGCGCCGCCGAGATGCCGCCCTGCGCCGCCACCGTGTGGCTGCGGGTCGGGAAAACCTTGGTGATGCAGGCCGTCTTGTAGCCCTTGTTCGCCATCCCGAAGGTGGCGCGCAGGCCCGACCCGCCGGCGCCGACCACGACGACGTCGTACTCGTGGTCGATGACCGTGTAGGCACGGCCGCCGATGTTCATCGTGCCGGCTGTCGCGCCGTTGCTCTTGCCGTTGCTGTCGGCCATGTCAGCCTCCCAGACCGATACGCAGGATGGCCACGATGGCGCCGAGGCCAAAGAGGGCTGCGAGGAACTTGGTGAAGACGATCATCACGAGGCGCACGGCACCGGCGGTGTAGTCCTCCCAGACGACCTGCAGGCCGAGCTGGGCGTGATGCAGGCCGATGCCGATGGTCAGGATCAGCATCACCATGACCAGCGGCGAGCCGATCCATGCGCGCACCACCGGGTAATCGGCCCCGCTCAGCATGACGAGCGAGACGGCGAACCACACGACCAGCGGGATCAGTGCGATGGCGGTGAGGCGCTGGGCCGACCAGTGATGCACGCCTTCCTTGGCCGAGCCGAGGCCGCGGGCGCGCGCGAGGGGCGTTCTGCGATCGTCCATGGTCTGCCTCCCCTAGATCAGCCGCAGGCCGACGATCCACGACAGCGCCGTGGCGACCGCCGAAACGGCGACCACGATCCAGCCGCTGCGATAGGCGTCCTTCAGCTCGAAGCCGTATCCCGCATCCCAGAACAGGTGCCGTATGCCGTTGCTCAGATGGAAAAAGGCCGAGAACAGCCAGCCGGCGAGCACGAACCGGCCGAGGATCGAGACGTTGAAGCCCTGGAAGGTGGCATAGGTCCGCGGGCTGGCCGCCGCGCACATCACCCAGACCGCCAGATAGAGAGCCCCCACGGCGAGCGCGATACCCGTCGCCCGATGCAGGATCGAGAGGATCGCCAGCATGGGCAGCCGGTAGACCTGAAGATGCGGAGAGAGCGGCCGGTGGACCGGCCGATTGGCGACGCTCATCGCGTAAGTCCTCTGTTTGACGAGCGTTTTAACCCCATGTCCCTCCAAGTCAACGACGCGGCATCAGCAGCCAGTAATCGAGGTCGAGCACGACCGCAGGATGGTATTTGCCGGACGCTTCCTTGCCCGGAAACTCGGAGCAGGGGCAGTCCTTCGCGGCAATGGTTCTCACTCGCAACGCGCCGATGTCCGCCCGGCCCGGCAACGGCGCCTTTTCGAGCACCTCCGACCAGGCATAGATCGTGTCGCCGCCGAAGGTCGGGCCGACATGGCTGCCGCCGTTGATCGCCGCGACGCGAAAGCCGTTGGCCAGGCCGTTGAACGACAGCGCGCGGGCCAGGGAAATCACATGCCCGCCATACGCCAGCCGCCGGCCGAAGCGCGTGCTCTTGCCGGCATGGGCATCGAAATGGACGCGCGCGGTGTTCTGGTACAGCCGCGTCGAGAGCATGTGGTCGGAATCCTCGACCGTGATGCCGCTGACATGGTCGATCCGCTCGCCCGGCTCGTAGTCGTCCCAACGATGGGGCGAGCCGGCCGCCTCGTCGTCGTAGCCCATCATCGCGAGATCGGGCACGATCAGGTCGGACGGCGCGACGGACGGCGCGGTCGTCGGGACGACGGGCGGGCCGACTTCCACAGCCGGGTCACGCTTGTGCACCATGACCCAGCGGACATAGTCGAGGACCATCTCGGCGCGCTGGTTGGTGCCGACGGAGCGTACCCACACCACGCCGCTCGCCTTGTTGGAATTCTCGCGCAGACCGAGCACGGTGGATGCCACCGACAGCGTATCGCCGGGAAAGACCGGCACGCCCCAGCGGAACTCGGCATAGCCGAGATTGGCCACGGCATTGACCGAGATGTCGGGCACCGTCTTGCCGATCACGACGTGGAAGACCAGCAGGTCGTCGAGCGGCGCGCGCGGCAGGCCGAGCCCCCGGGCAAAGACGTCCGAGGAGTTGATCGCGAAGCGCGAGCCGTAGAGCGCCACGTTCAGCGCGGCGTCGGCCTCGGTCAGGGTGCGCGGCGTGGCGTGGCGGATCTCCTGCCCGACCTTGAAGTCCTCGAAGAAGTTGCCGGTCTCGGTCTTGGACTTTGTCATCGCGGACTTGGTCATCAGGCTGCCTGCAGTTCCTTGATTGCCGCGGCCATCGCCAGTGCGCGCTCGGCCTGCTCGACATGCAGGTTCTCGATCATGCGGCCGTCGACGGTGACCACGCCCTTGCCCTCGGCCTGCGCGGCCTTGAAGGCGGTGACGATCTTGCCCGCCATCGCCAGCTCGCCCTCCGACGGCGCGAAGATCGCGTTGCACGGCTCGACCTGGCTGGGATGGATCAGGGTCTTGCCGTCGAAGCCCATCTCGAGCCCCTGCCGGCACACGTCCTTGAAACCGTCGGTGTCCTGGATGTCGTTATAGACGCCATCGAGGATGGTGAGGCCGTGGGCGCGGGCGGCGAGCATGCCGAGGCCGAGCGCAGTGATCATCGGCAGGCGCATCGGCGTGTGGCGCGCACGCATGTCCTTCACCAGGTCGTTGGTGCCCATGACGAAGAGGGTCAGCCGCCGGTGCGCGCCGGCCACTTCCTCGGCGCGCAGGATACCCTTGGGCGTCTCCATCATCGCCCACACCGCCATCGAGGCCGGCGCGCCGGCGGCGTCGAGCAGCGAGACGATGGCCGCCACGTCGGCCGCGCTCTCGACCTTCGGCACCAGGATGGCGTCGGCGCCGGAGCCGGCGATCGCCGCCACGTCTTCCTTGCCCCAGGCCGTGCCCAACCCGTTGCAGCGGATGGCGATCTCGCGCTTGCCGTAGCCCCTGCTCTTCGCCGCGGCCACGACGTTGGCGCGCGCGGCTTCCTTGGCGTCGGGCGCCACGGCATCCTCGAGGTCGAAGATCAGGGCGTCGGCCGGCAGGGTCCGGGCCTTCTCCAGCGCACGTGTATTGGCACCCGGCATGTAAAGGACGCTGCGGCGCGGACGGACAACAGGCATGGCGAAACTCCCCGGAAACGCGGCGGACTATAATGAGGGCCGTCCTTGTGGCAAGGTGACCGCGGCCATGCGCTTCCTTTCGCTTCAGAGCCATGTCGCCTACGGCTACGTCGGCAATCGGGCAGCAACCTTTCCCCTGCAACGATTGGGCCACGAGGTCTGGGCGGTGAACACGGTCGAGTT
>CAMFJT010000409.1 GCA_945957125.1 uncultured Rhodospirillales bacterium
TTTTTGCCATCGGCCGATAAATTCACAAGCTCTCCGTGGCGCTCATGATCATGACCATGAGCGCCACGGAGTGGCGCGGTCCCGGCGCTTCCTCAGCTCGGGCAGATATAGCCGTCGCCGCTCGGGTTCTTGAAGCAGCCGACGGCCTGCGGCATGACCTGCTTGGGCAGCCACAGGATCGCGGCCGGCACGTAGATCGTGAACACGATCGTGGTCAGGAACACGACATAGATCGGCAGCGCCGCCTTCAACGCTTTCGAGAAGGGCACGCCGACGAATTTCGAGGCCATCAGCAGCACCAGCCCGTAGGGCGGCGTGATCAGGCCGAACGCCAGGGTAACGATCAGCACCACGCCCATGTGGACAGGGTTGATGCTGCCCGCCTCGGTCAGGCTGTTCACCAGCGGCATGAAGATGATGATCGTCGGCACCGGCTCGATGAAGTCGCCGACGATGGTGAAGAGCAGCACCAGCAGCAGCATGATGAGGTGCGGATCGTTGCCGGCCATCCCGGTGATCCAGTCGGAGATCACGATCGCGCCGCGCAGGTAGGCCAGCATCCAGCCGAACGCCGTCGCCGCGGCGATGGTGATCAGCGGCAGCGAGTAGATCAGGCCGGCGTAGCAGAAGTCGCGCGGCAGGTTGCGGATGTGGCCGGGGTTGAGCAGCGGGATCACCACGAAGATGATCCAGCACACCGCCACCACGCCGGCCTCGGTCGGCGTGAACCAGCCGGTCAGGATGCCGCCCAGCAGGATGACGGGGATCATCAGCGGCAGGGCCGCCTGCTTGGTCGCATCGCCGATCTGGCCGAAGGTGGCGCGCGGGCGGCGGATGCCGACCGGCCCGAAGAAGTAGCAGTAGACCATCAGCCCGATGCCGATCATGAAGCCGGGCAGGAAGCCGGCCATGAACAGGCCGGCGATCGAGACGTTGCCGACCGCGCCGTAGACCACCGCGGTGATCGACGGCGGCACCAGCGCGGCGATGGTCGAGGCCGAGGCGATGATGGCGGCGATGAACGGCGGGTCGTAGCCCTCCTTGCGCATCGACACGCCGAGCGTGCGGCTCATCACGGCGGCGTCGGCGGTGGTCGAGCCCGACATCTCGGAGAAGAACATGCTGAACACGGCGACGACCTGGCTCAGCCCGCCCTTGAGATGGCCGACCAGGGTCAGCGACAGGTTGATCACCCGCTGAACGACGTTGGCCGAGCTCATCAGCTCGCCGACCAGCAGGAAGAAGGGGATGGCGAGGAGCGCCTCGGAGTCCACGCCGTCGAACATCTTCTGCACGATCGCCGCGAACGTCACGTCGGTGAACGCCGCGCCGACGATCACGCCGGCGGTGAGCGAAAAGGCGACCGGCACGCCGAGATAGCCGAAGAACAGGAACAGGCCGGTCATGATCGCCAGGACGAGGGCGGAGCTCATTGGACGTGTATCCTGTCGCTTTCGATGTCTTCGGCCGATTTCTCGAAGCCGTTCTTCCAGCCGTTCACGAGCTGCTCGAAGGCGAACAGCGCGATCAGCGCGCCGCTGATCGGGATGGCGGCGTAGAGCGAGGCGATCGGCGTCATCGACGGCATGCGGAAGCTCGAGAAGCCACGCAGGAAGTTGACGTAGCCGTACCAGGCCAGGAACAGCCCGACCATGATCACGACCAGCCTGATGGCCGATTCGATGACCAGGCGCGGACGGCCGGTCATCGATTCGCCGACCGCGGCGAGGAACAGGTGATCGTTGCGCCGCGTCGCCACCGCCGCGCCGATGAAGATGCCGTAGATGAAGAAGGTCGAGGTGACCTCCTGCAGCCACAACCACGGCGCACCGAGGGTGCGGGTGACGATGTCGCAGACCACCGAGGTGCAGAAGCCGGCGAGGGTGAGCCCGCACAGCATCATCAGCACCGACTCGAGCGGATCGAGCGCACGCCACTTCAGTTGCCGCTGCCGCTCCAGGACCAGCGAGCGCTCATTGTCCATCGAAGTGTGCCCGCCGCCGGCGCTACTGGATGGCGGCGATGAGCTGCTGGATCTTCGCGGCGTGCGGCCCGAGATCCTTGGCCATCTTCTCCTGCATCGGCATGGCGATCTTCACGAAGCCGGCCTTGTCGACGTCGACGATCTTGACGCCCATGCCCTTGAGCTTGGTCGCCGACTGCGTCTCGAGCGCGAGCGCCTTGGCCGGTTGCTGCTTGTTGACCTCGTCGGCCGCCGCCTGGACCCAGCCCTTCTGCTCCGTCGACAGGCTCTGCCACAGCTTGTCGCTGATCCAGACGAAGCTGTTGTTGGCCTCGTGCTCGGTCATCGACATGACCGGCGCCACCTCGTAGTGCTTGTTGACCAGGTAGACGTTCACGCCGTTCTCGGCCACGTCCACCACGCCGGTCTGCAGGGAGGTGTAGACGCTGCCGAACGGCATGTGCACCGTCTGCGCGCCGTAGGCCGGGAACATCGCGTCCTCGGTCGGCGTCGCCTGGACGCGGACCTTGAGGCCTTTGATCTCCTCGATCTTGCGGATCTCCTTCTTGCTGTACATGTTGCGGAAGCCGAGCGTGGCGACGCCGATGACGTGCGCGCCCTGCACGGTATCCTCCATCATGGCGCGGACGGCCTTGGCGACCTCGGGATCGGCGATCGCCTTCTTCAGGTGGTCCTCCGAGCGGAAGAGGAAGTGCAGCGACATCACGCCGGCCTGCGGCGAGAGGGTCGAGGAGTTGGCCGACGAGGTGATGGCGAAGTCGATGTCGCCGGTCTTGAGGAGCTGCAGCACCTGCGGCTCCTGGCCGAGCTGGGCGCCAGGATACTGATCGATCAGCATCGTGCCCTTGCTCAGCTCCTTGAGCTTGTCGGAGAAAAGGTTGGCGCCGACGCCGAAACCGGTGCTCTGCGGCTGGTCGTAGGCGAACTTGTAGTGCTTGGCCTGGGCGAAGGCCGCCGGCGCGGCGAGCGACGTGGCGGCAAGAACGGAAGCGAGCAGCGCCGTCCGGCGCCAGAAGGTCCTGGACATCGTATTCCCCCGAAAAAACGCGCGGCTCTTGCGGCCGCTTGGTTTGCTGGCGGGAGAGTGGCATCCCCGCCGTTGTCAGACAACTTCTGATTCCATTGCGACCCGAACGCGCCGGTTGTCCTGGCGTGTCTTTCCCTCCCCCGAAGACGGGGGAGGGAAGATCTAGATGCGATAGCTTTACTTCTTCTC
>CAMFJT010000410.1 GCA_945957125.1 uncultured Rhodospirillales bacterium
GACGCGGCCACCTCCCCCGAAGACGGGGGAGGGACGACGAGGAGGAAGATTGCGGGCTTCTCAGCTCTTGCCGAACTTGCGCTTGAGGCGCTCGTAGACCTTCTTGGAGACGAACTGGGAGGTGTCCCCGCCCAGCCGCGCGATATCCTTGACCAGCGAGGAGGCGATGAACTGGTGGCGGTCGGAGGCCATCAGGAAGATGGTCTCGACGTTGGGCTCCATGCGCGCGTTCATGTTGGCCATCTGGATCTCGTACTCGAAATCCGACACCGCGCGCAGGCCGCGGATGACCAGCGAGGCGTTCACCTCGCGCGCGAAATGGATCAGCAGGCCCTCGAACGGCACGATCTCGATGCGCGCCCGCTCCGCGGCAGGGAAATCGGCGATGTCGTCCTTGATGATCTCGATCCGCTCCTCGAGCGTGAACAGCGGACCCTTGCCGATGCTGATGGCCGGACCGATCACCAGCCTGTCCACCAGGCGCAGCGACCGGCGGATGACTTCCATATGTCCGCTCGTGATGGGATCGAACGTGCCCGGATAGACCCCGGTGCGCTCCACGGCCATGCTTCCCCCTCGCTCCCCCGCGTTGTGCGGTGCGGCGAAGTCTTAGCCACACGGACGGAGCTTATCCACCGTTTGTTTCGGCAGCCTCCTCGCCATTTCCGTTGCCGTCGCCGTTTCCGTTCGACTCGTCGTCCTCGCCGATCCGGATCGCGGAAACGACGCGCTCGCCTTCGCTCACGTTGACGATGCGCACGCCCCGCGTGCCGCGACCCGCGATGCGGACGCCGTCGACCGGGCAGCGGATCAGCGTGCCGGCATCGGTGACCAGCATGATCTGGTCGCTCTGCAGCACGGGGAATGCCGCGACGACCTGCCCGCCTTTGGCGAGGCTCATCAGCTCGACGCCTTTGCCGCCGCGGCCGGTCACGCGATATTCATAGGCCGAGGTGCGCTTGCCGAAGCCGGAAGAGGCGACGGTGAGGACGAGCTCCTCCTTGCCTTGCAATTCCGCGAACCGTTCGGGCGAGAGGGCCGCGGTCGAGGCGGTCGCCTCCTCTGCCGGCGGCGCGGTCTCCTCCTCGCCGTTCTCGGCCGCGCTCTCGGCGGCGTTCTCCGCCTGGCGCAAGGCGCGCGACTGGCGGAGATAGGCGTCGCGATCTTCCGTCGTGATGCCCTTGCCGCCGTCGACCAGCGACATCGAGATCACCTCGTCGCCGTCGGCCAGCGCGATGCCGCGCACGCCGGTCGAGGCGCGGCTGGCGAAGACGCGCACGACCGACACCGGGAAGCGCATCGCACGGCCGAGCTTGGTGGCGAGCAGCACGTCCTGCTCCTCGCTGCAGACGCCGACGCCGATCAGCCGGTCGCCGGCGTCCTCGCCCTCGAACTTCATGGCGATCTTGCCGTTCTGGTTGACGTTCACGAAGTCGCTGAGCTCGTTGCGGCGCACGCCGCCGCGGGCGGTGGCGAACATCACGTTGAGCGTCGCCCAGCTCGCCTCGTCCTCGGGCATCGGCATGAAGTTGGTGATGGTCTCGCCTTCGGCGAGCGGCAGCAGATTGACGAACGCCTTGCCGCGCGCCTGCGGCGCCCCGAGCGGCAGCCGCCAGACCTTGAGCTTGTAGACGATGCCGCGGCTGGAGAAGAACAGCACCGGCGTATGCGTGTTGGCCACGAACAGGCTCGACACGAAATCGTCCTCGCGCGTCGCCATGCCGGAGCGGCCCTTGCCGCCGCGCCGCTGCGCCCGGTAGGCCGAAACCGGCACCCGCTTGACGTACCCGCCATGCGTCACGGTCACGACCATGTCCTCGCGCTGGATCAGGTCCTCGACGTCCTGCTCGAACTCGTTGTCGACGATCTCGGTGCGCCGCGGCGTGGCGAACTTGCCCTTGATCTCGAGCAGCTCCGTGCGCATCAGGAAGAACAGCTTGTCGCGGTCGGCCAGGAGCTCGAGATAGCCCTCGATCATCTTGGCGACCTCGGTCAGCTCCTCGGCGATCTTGTCGCGCTCAAGGCCGGTGAGGCGCTGCAGGCGAAGCTCGAGGATGGCGCGGGCCTGCGCTTCGGACAGGCGATAGGTACCGCTCTCCGAGACGGTGCGGCCCGGCTCGGCGATCAGCGCGATCAGCGGCGCCACGTCGGAGGCCGGCCAGTCCCGCGCCATCAACCGTTCACGCGCCACCACCGGATCCGGCGAGGTGCGGATCATGGCGATCACCTCGTCGATGTTGGCGACGGCGATGGCCAGGCCGACCAGCACGTGCGCGCGGTCGCGGGCGTGGTTGAGCTCGAACGTCGTGCGTCGCGTCAGCACCTCGGCGCGGAAGCGGATGAACGCCTCGAGCAGCTCCTTGAGCGCCATCAGCCGCGGCCGGCCGCCGTCGAGCGCCAGCGCGTTGACGCTGAAGGTGGTCTGAAGCGGCGTGAAGCGATAGAGCTGGTTCAGGACCACGTCGGCCATGGCGTCGCGCTTGAGCTCGACCACCAGGCGCACGCCGTCGCGATCGCTCTCGTCGCGCACTTCGGAAACGCCCTCGACCTTCTTGTCGCGCACCACCTCGGCGATGCGCTCGTGCAGGCGCGCCTTGTTCTCCTGGTAGGGGACCTCGGAGATGATGATCGCCTCGCGCCCGCCGCGGATCTCCTCGACCCGCGTCTTGCCGCGCATGACCAGCGAGCCGCGGCCGAGCTCGTAGGCGGCGCGGATGCCGTTGCGGCCGAGGATGATGCCACCGGTCGGGAAATCCGGTCCGGGCACGTATTCCATCACCTGCTGGGCCGTGAGCGCGGGATTTTCGATCAGCGCGCAACACGCATCGATCAGCTCGCCGAGATTGTGCGGCGGGATGTTGGTCGCCATGCCGACGGCGATGCCGCCGGCGCCGTTGGCCAGCAGGTTGGGATAGGCCGCCGGCAGGACGGTCGGCTCCTGCTCGCGCTCGTCGTAATTGGGCTGGAACTCGACCGTGTCCTTGTCGATGTCCACCAGCATCGTCTCGGCGACGACGGCCAGCCGCGCCTCGGTGTAGCGCATCGCCGCCGGCGGATCGCCGTCCATCGAGCCGAAATTGCCCTGCCCCGCGATCAGCGGCAGGCGCATGGAGAAATCCTGCGCCATGCGCACCATGGCATCGTAGATCGCCGAATCGCCGTGCGGGTGATACTTGCCCATC
>CAMFJT010000411.1 GCA_945957125.1 uncultured Rhodospirillales bacterium
GGGCGCCCTGGCCCTCCCAGTCCCGTTTTTGCCGGGGGGGTGGGGGGGCCCCCCTTCGCCTTTCTTGGGGGGGGCATGCTTTGTATGAGCGGCTCTGGAGAGCCGCGCTCCCAGCTACTTGAAGGGCCGCTCCTGCCACCACGGATAGTAGGACGGCATGCCGTCGCTGACCTTCATCGGGAAGCGGGCCGGGCGCTTCTCGAGGAAGGCGGTCACGCCCTCCTTCACGTCGGCCGACTTGCCGCGCGCGTAGATGCCCTTGGAATCGACCTTGTGCGCTTCCATCGGATGATCGGCGCCGAGCATCTTCCAGATCATCTGGCGGTTGAGCGCCACCGAGACCGGGGCGGTGTTGTCGGCGATCTCGCGGGCGAGCGCGTAGGCGGCGGGCAGCAGCTCGCCCGGCTTGTGGACCGAGCGCACGAGGCGGCCCTTGAGCGCCTCGTCGGCGGAAAAGACCCGGCCGGTCATCACCCATTCCAGCGCCTGCTGCGGACCCACGAGGCGCGGCAGGAACCAGCTCGAGCAGGCCTCCATGACGATGGCGCGGCGGGTGAAGACGAAGCCGTAGCGCGCCGCCTCGGACGCCAGCCGCACGTCCATGGCGAGCTGCATGGTGATGCCGACGCCGACCGCCGGCCCGTTGCAGGCCGCGATGGTCGGCTTCAGCGCATCGTAGAGCCGCAGCGTGAACAGGCCGCCGCCGTCGCGATGGCCGTCGAGGCCGGGATCGACCGGGCCGCGGTTCTCGGCGTTGAAGGTGTTGGCGCCGCCCGACAGGTCCGCCCCTGCGCAGAAGCCGCGACCGGCGCCGGTGAAGACCACCGCGCGCACGTCGTCGTCGCGGTCGGAACGATCCATCGCGTCGAGCAGCTCCGACAGCATCCGGCCGGTGAAGGCATTGAGCTTGTCCGGGCGGTTCAGCGTGATGGTGAGGATGCCGTCCTTCGTCTCGTATTTGATCTGCTCGTAGTCCACGGTCGTCTCCTCATCATCCCTGGTTGATCAGCACGACACCGCCCACGATGAGCGCGATGCCGCCGATCTGCTTGATGCCGAACGGCTCGCCGAAAAGGAAGTGCCCGAGCACCGCCACGATCGCATAGGAGAGCGAGACGCTGGGAAAGGCGACCGATACCGGGATCTTGCGCAGCGCGAAAATGTAGAGGAACGCCGCCGAGCCGTAGAGGGCGAGCCCCAGGATCGTCGTCGGCCGCAGGAGCTGGGCGATGAGCGTCGGCGCATCGGCGCCGGCCTTCAGCAACATCTGCCCGCCGATCCCAGCCAGGATGCCGATGCCCAGGACCACGTAGTAGATCATCATCGCCCGGCCTCCGGTTGCGACGGCACGCGATAGGGCTGCCCTGCCGCCTGGGTATTGACCGGCGGCCGCTCGATCGCCAGCCCCCCGCCCCCAGGCCCCTCGCTGCCGCGCCTGAACACCTCGCGCACCAGGTATTGCGGCTTGCGGTTGACGGCGAGGAACATGCGGCCGAGATATTCGCCGATCACGCCGACGACGATGAGCTGCGCGCCCGCCAGCACCAGAACCGCCACCATCAGCGACGCCCAGCCCTGCGGTGCCTTGTTCGAGTAGATCGCCTCGGCGATCACGATGATCGCGGCCAGCGTGCCCAGCGCGCCGAAGGCGATGCCCAGCAGCGTGGCGGCCCGCAGCGGGATGACCGAGAAGTTCAGGAACATCGACAGCCACAGCCGGAACAGCCGGGCTATGGTGTAGTTCGAGCGGCCTTCGATCCGCGGCAGATGGTCGACCTGCAGGCGGCCGACATTCTGCGTCACCTGGAAGATCAGCCCGTCGACATAGGGGAACGGCCCTTCATAGCCCGCCGTGATGTGCTCGCGCGCGAAGGCCGAGATGCAGCGGAAGCTCGAGAGATAAAGGCCCTTCGGCTTGTCGATCAGGTGGTCGGCGCACCAGTTGGTGAAGCGGCTGCCGATGTTGCGCCACGCAGCATGCTTCTTCTCGGCATAATAGGTGTAGACCGCGTCGTACCCGCCGTCGCGGGCGTACTCGAACAGCCGCTTGACCTCGCTTGGCGGATTCTGCAGGTCGTCGTCCATGGTGATGGTGAAGGCGCCGCGGGCGCGCCCGAGGCCCGCCATCACCGCATTGTGCTCGCCGAAATTGCGGCTGAGGCTCAGCACGATCACCGGCGCACCGGGCTCCGCTGAAAGCTTCTTGCAGACGTCGAGGCTGTTGTCGGGGCTGCCGTCGACCGCCAGCACGATCTCCAGCCCGCCGGGTATGTCGAGCGCTCGCAGCTCGGCGACCAGCTCGCCCACGGTCGCCGCGCCGTTATAGACCGGCACGACGATCGACAGCGCCGGGGCGGGTGCCTCAACCATTGCGCGCCGCCACGACCAGGAGCGATCCGCCGAACGGCAGCGACACGCCCGCCGCGATCGCCGCCCGCTCGACGGCGAGCGCCGCCGAGAACAGGGCATCGAGCCAGCGGGGGAAGTCGCGCACGTCGCTTTCGGCGTCGTCGCGCTCGGTCAGGCGATGAAGAAGCATCAGGGGAAACAACAGCGTATTCCAGTACGTTGCCTTCAGGATCTCGAATCCGTGGCCGGCCAGAAGGGCGCGCGCCTGACCGCGGGTGAAACGGCGGACATTGTGCACGCGCCGGTCATGGGCCGACAACATCCAGCCGTAAGCCGGCAGATTGAACAACGCGATCGCGCCCGGTCGGAGGCAGCGCCGCGCTTCTTTCAAGGCGCGCTCGGGATCGACGCCGCCATGGCAAAGCACGTCGAGCGACAGGTAGGCCGCGAGCGTGCCGTCGCCCAGCGGCATTTCGTTGACCGAACCCGATGCAACCGGGCGGCCGGCCTTGTCGTGCGCCATCGCGGCGGCAACCGGGTCGTATTCCAACCCGAGGGTCGGGCGTCCGGCGACCGAGGCCCCGAGCCGCGCCAGCATGCCGCCCGTTCCGCAGCCCGCGTCGAGCACGGGTCCAATCTCCCGACGATGCCGCAGCGCGCGCGCCAATTCCTGCGCCACCAGCGTCCGCAGGCCGCGATACCACCACATGCGGTCCTCGACCTGTCTCTTATACACATCTCCGACCCACGAGACTAAGGCGAATCGCGTATGCCGTCTTCGGCGTGTAAAAGGGGGG
>CAMFJT010000412.1 GCA_945957125.1 uncultured Rhodospirillales bacterium
ACCCCCTCCGTCGCGGATTACCGCGCCACCTCCCCCGAAGACGGGGGAGGGAAAGGCGGCGCCGCCTCCACGCGCTCCGCGCAGGGAGGAACGTGAGGATGCCTGGTGAAGCGTAGCATCATGGACCGCATCATCGACACGATCGAGGCGATCGCCGCCTTGTTCGTGGGGCTGGTCGCGGCCGACATCTTCATCTCGGTGCTGCTGCGGCGCTTCTTCAGCGTGCAGATTCCCGACGCCTACGATTTCGGCAGCATGCTGCTCGGCATCCTGATCTTCTGGGGCATCGCCGCCACCTCCTATCGCGGCACGCACATCACCGTCGATCTGGTCTGGGCGCAGGCCGGCCCGCGCTGGAAGCGGGCGATCGATGTCTTTGCCACGTCGGTGCTGCTGTTCGTCGTCACGGTGCAGACCTACACGCTGTTCGACAAGGTGGCGACGACGTACCGCGACCACGTGCTGACCTACGATCTCGGCCTGCCGACCTGGCCGTTCTTCGCCGTCGCCTGGGTGGGCGACGCGGCGGCCGTGCTGCTGATCGCCATTCGGACATATCGGCTGATCTTCCGTCCGGAGGACATTCACGAGGCGAAAGCGACGTGAGTCCCGACACCGTCGCCATCCTGGGTTTCGTCGTTCTGTTCGCGCTGATGCTGCTGCGCGTGCCGGTCGGCATGGCGATGGGGCTGGTCGGCGTGGCGGGCTACGCCTACCTGACTGGCGGCGGCCCGGCGCTGAAGCTGGTCGGCCAGACCTCGATGCGCACGGTGACGAGCTACCAGTTCGGCGTCATCCCGATGTTCCTGCTGATGGGCGCATTCGTGTCGGCCTCGGGCGTGAGCCGCGAGCTGTTCCGCGCCGCCAACACCTTCGTCGGCCATCGCCGCGGCGGGCTGGGCCTGGCCACCATCGTCTCGTGCGGCGGGTTCGCGGCGATCTCCGGCTCGTCGGTGGCGACGGCGGCGACCTTCTCGACGGTCGCCTATCCCGAGATGCGCCGCTACGGCTATCCCAAGAGCTTCTCAGCCGGCGTGATCGCCGCTGGCGGCACGCTGGGCGCCATGCTGCCGCCCTCGACGGTGCTCGCCGTCTACGGGCTGATCACGCAGCAGGACATCGGCAAGCTGTTCCAGGCCGGCATCCTGCCCGGGCTGCTGGCGATGGCGATGTACATGATCACCATCGCCATCATCTGCCGCGTGAAGCCCGACCTGCTGCCGACCGTGCCGAAGGCCTCGTGGGCCGAGCGCAAGGCCGGTTTCCGCGACGTGTGGGCGCCGCTGCTGCTGTTCGTGCTGGTGATCGGCGGCCTCTATGGCGGCGTCTTCACGCCGACTGAAGCGGGTGGCGTCGGCGCCTCGGGCGCCTTCCTGCTCGGCGTGCTGCGCGGCCGGCTGGACCGGGCCGGCATCCGCAGCTCCCTGTTGCAGGCCACGCGCACGGCGGCTGCGGTGTTCACGGTGCTGATCGGCGCGCTGCTGTTCGGCTACTTCCTCACCATCACCCAGGTGCCGCAGAAGGTGACCGGGTTCCTGACCGGGCTCGGCATCGGCAACTACGGCGTGCTGGCGCTGATCCTGGTGATGTATCTCGTGCTCGGCTGCCTGATGGACGCCATGGCGATGATCATCCTGACCGTGCCGATCATCTTCCCGGTGGTGACCGAGCTCGGCTTCGACCCGATCTGGTTCGGCGTGATCATCGTCATGACGGTCGAGCTCGGGCTGATCCATCCGCCGGTCGGCATGAACGTGTTCGTGATCAAGAGCGTGGTGCAGGACGTCACGTTTTCGTCGATTTTCAAGGGTGTATTGCCGTTCATCGCGACCGACATCCTGCGCCTCGTCATCCTCATCGCCTTCCCGATCATCGCTCTGTGGCTGCCGGGTCTTCTGTAAGGATACTGTGCGGGCCGAAAGGACTTCTCCCGCATGAAAAAGGTAGGCTCGTTCCTCGTCGACTGGTGGCGGCTGGTCATCCCGTACTTCAAGTCCGAGGACAGGCGCTATGCGATCCCGCTGCTGATCGGCGCCATCGTCCTGACCTTCACGGGGGTCGGGTTGGAGGTTCTGTTCAACGAATGGAACCGCCGTTTCTACGACGCCATCCAGAACAAGGACGCGGCGGTATTCTGGACGGAGATCGTCACCTTCTCCTGGCTCGCCGCCCTCTATATCTTGAACTTCGTCGCGCGCTCGGTAGCGAACCCCTACCTCCGGCTGCGCTGGCGGCGCTGGCTGACCAGTAACTTCCTCGCCCATTGGCTCGATGGCCGCGGCTATTACCGAATCGAGCTGACGCGTAGCATCGACAATGCCGACCAGCGCATCTCGGAGGACCTGCGCCTGCTGGGCGAGTACACGATGTCGCTCCTGCTCGGCCTGCTTGGGGCTGTGGCGACGCTGGGGTCGTTCCTGTTCATCCTGTGGG
Source organism: uncultured Rhodospirillales bacterium (assembly GCA_945957125.1). Lineage (GTDB taxonomy): Bacteria > Pseudomonadota > Alphaproteobacteria > Reyranellales > Reyranellaceae > Reyranella. The sequence continues at coordinate 2,434 of CAMFJT010000412.1, forward strand.
AGCTCTCCGGCCCGCTGTCGCTCTCTTTCATCGGCATCGATGCCACCATTCCTGGCTACATGGCGTGGGTCGCGCTGATCTACGCTTTCGCCGGCACTTTTCTCGCTAACGTTGTGGGCCGTCGACTGATCGGCCTTAACTTCCAGAGGCAGCGCTACGAAGCGAACTTCCGCTTCGCGCTAATGCGGGTGCGTGAGAATGCCGAGGGCATCGCGCTCTACAACGGCGAGCGCCGCGAATCCGACGTCCTGAACCTGCGCTTCGCCGACATCTTCGCCAACGGCTGGCGCGTGCTGGTCACCCAGGCCCAACTCGCCTTCTACCAATCCGGCTACGCGCAGCTCGCACTCATCTTCCCCCTCCTTGTGACCGCGCCGAGCTTCTTCGCTGGCGCGATCACCTTCGGCGTGATGACCCAGACCGCCTCTGCCTTCGGACAGGTCCAGTCGTCGCTGTCCTTCTTCATCGACAACTACACCTCGTTGGCCGAGCTGCGGGCGGTGATGGATCGTCTCAAGGGGCTGCGCGAGGCGACCGACGAGAAGCCTGCGACGACGCTCGATATCGTGCCGCAGGCCGGCCGTCAGGATGTCGTCGCGGACAAGCTGACCCTGGCGCTGCCGAACGGGCAGGCGTTGCTGCAGGACGCGAGGATCGAGCTGCCCAAGGGCCGCGCGACGCTGATCTCGGGCGCCAGCGGCTCGGG
>CAMFJT010000413.1 GCA_945957125.1 uncultured Rhodospirillales bacterium
TCTTCACCCTCCGCGCGCAGTACGACGCGCGCGCCGGCGCGCTGGCCGACACGTCGGACACACCGCTGTCGGTGCCGACCTACCGGTTCGCCGACCTCGAGAGCTTTCGACTGCCGCTGGGCTGCCGCCTGGTCGGCATCGAGATCACCGACGATGCAATCGAGCTGCCCAGTTTCCGGCATCCCCGCCAGTGCGCCTATATCCTCGGCTCGGAACGGGAAGGCCTGTCGGATGGCGTACAGTCGATGTGCGACTACGTGGTGAAAATCCCGACGCGCTTTTCGGTCAACCTGGGGACCGCCGGCGCGCTGGTCATGTACGACCGGCTGATCAGCCTCGGGCGGCACGCGCCGCGGCCGGTTGGCGAGGGCGCACCCACCGAGGCGCTGGATGTGCCGGTCTTCGGCGAGCCGCTCTACAAGCGCAAGGAGCGGCAAAGGCTGCGAAAAAAAGAGCAGGCAAAACAATAGTTTGGCCGGGCGCGGTTGCGCAGGCCGGGTGCGGCGACTATCTCGGGCGCTCGATGTCCGTCCTGCCCACCGAACCGCTGCAGATCCTGGAGCCCGGCGCCGCCGCGCACGGGCGCAACGATCTGCGCCGCAACCTGATCGGCCTGTCGCGCGACGGGTTGAAGGCGGCGCTGGCCGAGGCCGGGCTCGAGCCGTTCCGCGCCGCCCAGATCTGGCACTGGATCTATTGGCACGGCGTCACCGATTTCGGGCGCATGAGCAACATCGCCAAGAAGACGCGCGACCGGCTGGCCGACCAGTTCGTGATCGAGCGGCCCTCGATCGTAACCGAGCAGCGCTCGGTCGACGGCACGCGCAAATGGCTGCTGCGCTTCGCCGACGGCAACGAGGCCGAGACGGTCAACATCCCCGAATCGGATCGCGGCTCGGTCTGCGTGTCGAGCCAGGTGGGCTGCACGCTGACCTGCACCTTCTGCCACACCGGCACCCAGCCGCTGGTGCGCAACCTCACGCCCGACGAGATCGTCGGCCAGTTCATGGTGGCGCGCGACAGCTACGGCGAATGGCCGACGCCGACCGCCGATGCCCAGCGCATGCTCAGCAACATCGTCATGATGGGCATGGGCGAGCCGCTCTACAATTTCGACAACGTCGTCACGGCGCTGAAGATCGTCATGGACGACCAGGGCATCGCGCTCAGCCGCCGCCGCATCACGCTTTCGACCTCCGGCGTCGTGCCGATGATCCCGAAGATGGGCGAGGCGCTCGACGTCAACCTCGCGGTGTCGCTGCACGCGGTGAACGACGAGATTCGCGACACGCTGGTGCCGATCAACCGGAAATGGCCGATTGCCGAGCTGCTCAGGGCCTGCGCCGACTATCCCGGTGCGCGCAACAGCCGGCGCATCACCTTCGAATACGCGATGCTGAAGGGCGTGAACGACAGCGACGCCGATGCGCGCGAACTGGTGCGCATCCTGAAGCCGATCCACGCCAAGGTGAACCTGATCCCGTTCAACCCCTGGCCGGGCGCGCCCTACGAGTGCAGCTCCAACAATCGCATCCACCGGTTCGCCGAGATCGTGAACGATGGCGGCCTCAGCGCCCCCGTGCGCACGCCGCGCGGCCGCGACATCTCCGCCGCCTGCGGCCAGCTCAAGAGCGCCAGCCTGCGCCAGCGCGGCACGAAGGTCGCGCTTTAACTACTTCGTGAAGGCCGCGACCTTCGAGAGGAACGCGAGTTCCGTCGAAACCGGTTGAAGTCCGGTTGTGCCGAACCAGTCGTCGAGGCTGCCGGCGGTATACTCCGCGTAATAGGGCTCGTGGAAGTAATGCGGGAAGAGGTCGAGCAGGCCGTCCCAGTCGGGGCGGTCGCCCTTCTGCAGGGAATCGACGATCACGACCAGGCCGCCGGGCTTCACGACTCGCGCCATCCCGGCAATCGCCTTCGCGCGGATCTCCTTCGGCAGCTCGTGCAGCAGGAATGAGGAGACGACGAGATCGAGGCTCGCGTCGGCGAAGGGCAGTGCCTCGGCCGCCGCTTCGTCAAGTTTCACCCGCGCCGTGCGGCCGACCAGGCGGCGCGCTTCGTCGAGATAGGGGCGGCTGAGGTCGATGCCGGTGAGCTTCATGCCAGGCCAGGCGCCATGGAGGGCGGCGAGCAGGCGGCCGGTGCCGCAGGCGACGTCGAGGCCGCGGAGGTCGCGCTGGCTGCGGCCGGCGAGCCAGGTGGCGATCGGCGCCAGCGCGCGGCGGCGCATGACGTCGGCGGCGCCGGTGAACAGGACCTCGACCTGGGTGTCGTACAGGGCGGCCGAGTGATCCGAGAGCCAGCCGTCGCTCTGGAAGTGGAAATTCTGCCGGTAATAGTCAGGGAGCCTGTCGGCCTGGGTGCCGGGCGGGAGTTCGCCGTCCAGCGCGCCGTGCCGCCGCGCATCGACCTGCGGCAGGTCGCGGAAATAGAGCAGGCTGCGGCGCAGGAACTCGGCCGGCTCCGGGCCCAGCAGGCGCGGGGCCGGGAAGAGGCCCGCGGCGACGTCCCGCCATTCCCGCTGGAACAGCGCCCGCATGTCGGCGGTCAGTTCGGCCCGGCCCGGCGTCGGCCCGATGGCAAAATCGGGCTTGGGCATGGGCTTCATCAGGCGGCGGCCGGCGGCATAGTGGCCGGCATACCAGGCGACCCGGGCAGTCTGCCGGGCGGTGTAGGAGAGGCGGTCGAGGGCGGAAACCATGATTGGGCGATTCTCACCCCGATTATAGCCTCTTTGCGGCGCCCTTGCCCCATCGGGGTCGACCGCTATATTCCGCGCGCCTTTACCGAATCGACACGAAAGCGGCCAGCATGAGCGTTTCTTATACCGGGCCCTACAAGAAGGGCGACATCAAGAAGGTCGTCCTGGCCTATTCCGGCGGCCTCGACACCTCGGTCATCCTGAAGTGGCTGCAGACCGCCTATGGCTGCGAGGTGGTGACCTTCACCGCCGATCTCGGCCAGGGCGAGGAACTGTCGCCGGCCCGCAAGAAGGCCGAGCTGCTGGGCATCAAGCCCGAGAACATCTACATCGAGGACGTGCGCGAAGAGTTCGTGAAGGACTTCGTCTTCCCGATGTTCCGCGCCAACGCGCTGTACGAGGGCCAGTACCTGC
>CAMFJT010000414.1 GCA_945957125.1 uncultured Rhodospirillales bacterium
TGACGGTCTGCAACATGTCGATCGAGGCGGGCGCCCGCGCCGGCCTGATCGCGCCGGACGACACGACCTTCCAGTATCTCGCCGGCCGTCCCTACGCGCCCAAGGGCGGCGCCTGGGATCTCGCGTTGAGCCAGTGGCGCCGCCTGCCGTCCGACAAGGGCGCGCAGTTCGACGCGCAGCTCGACTTCAACGCCTCGGACATCCCGCCGATGGTCACCTGGGGCACCAGCCCGCAGGACGCGCTGCCGATCACCGACGTGATCCCCGATCCGGCCAACGCGCCGGACGAGAACCGCCGCGAGGCGTGGGCCCGCTCGCTGGCCTATATGGGCCTGACGCCGGGCACCAGGCTGGTCGACGTGCCGATCGACCGCGTATTCATCGGCTCCTGCACCAACGGCCGCATCGAGGACCTGCGCGCGGCGGCCGAGATCGCCCGCGGCCGCAAGGTCGCGCCGAACGTCTCGGCGATGGTCGTGCCGGGCTCCGGCCTGGTGAAGGCCGAGGCGGAGAAGGAAGGTCTCGACAAGATCTTCCTCGAGGCCGGCTTCGAATGGCGCCTGCAGGGCTGCTCGATGTGCCTGGCGATGAACGCCGACCGGATCGAGCCCGGCCAGCGCTGCGCCTCGACCTCGAACCGCAACTTCGAGGGCCGCCAGGGCCGCGGCGGCCGCACCCACCTGGTGAGCCCGGCGATGGCGGCGGCCGCTGCCATCAAGGGCACCCTGGCCGACGTTCGGGATTTCCAGTAGGGCGCGACGAGCGATAGCCGGCCCACATCGGGCAGTGATATCTTCCCGGGCGGTGCAGCGATGCACCGCCCGTTTCATTTGGGGAGACCGCCATGCCTTCCGTTCCGAACTCCGGCCCGTCCGCGCCCCCGCCTCCGCCGGTCTGGAACGCCCAGCCGGCCCCCGGCCAGCCGACCGGCTATGGCGGCTTCTGGATCCGCCTCGTGGCCTACATCATCGACGCCATCCTGCTGAGCATCGCGGCCGGGGTCATCACCATGGCCACCGGCGGCGGCATGTACGACATCGACCATCCGAACTATCCCGGCAGCGGCGTGTCGCTGATCGTCAGCTGGCTCTACTTCGCCCTGATGGAAAGTTCCGAGCGCGGCGCCACCGTGGGCAAGATGGCCGTCGGATTGCGGGTCGTGACCGACCAGGGCCAACGCCTGTCCTTCCTCAACGCCACAGGCCGCTACTTCGCCAAGTTCATCTCGGCGATCATCCTCGGCATCGGTTTCCTGATGATCGCCTTCTCCGACCGCAAGCGCGGACTGCACGACATGATCGCCGGCACGCTGGTGGTGAAGGTCCGATAAGCTTGACGCAGCCGTCCAAAGCCCGTTAATTCCGGGCGAATCGCGAGGGAAACATGGAAAAATTCACGACGCTGCGGGGCGTCGCCGCGCCCCTGCCGATGGTCAATGTCGACACCGACATGATCATCCCCAAGAACTTCCTGAAGACCATCAAGCGGACCGGTCTCAAGGACGGGCTGTTCTACGAGATGCGCTGGACCGGCGACGGCCAGAAGAAGGACTTCATCCTCGACCAGCCGGCCTACCAGAACGCGAAGATCATCGTCGCCGGCCCGAACTTCGGCTGCGGCTCGAGCCGCGAGCACGCGCCCTGGGCGCTCCTCGACTTCGGCATCCGCTGCGTGATCTCGGAGAGCTTCGCGGACATCTTCTACAACAACTGCTTCAAGAACGGCATCCTGCCGATCAAGATGCCGAAGGAGATCATCGACAAGCTGATGGACGATGCCAGCCGCGGCTCGAACGCCATCATCGAGGTTGACCTCGAGAAGCAGGAGATCAAGGGCCCGGACGGCGGCACCGTCCATTTCGAGATCGATCCCTTCCGCAAGCGCTGCCTGCTCGAAGGCCTCGACGATATCGGCCTCACGATGGAGAAGAGGTCGGAGATCGACGACTTCGAGAAGAAGCAGCGCGAAGCGCAGCCCTGGCTGCACGCGGCGGAGTAGCCGTCGCGTCGACCGGAGCCCCTTCTCAGGGGCGGACTTGGTATCGAAAGAGAGAAGAAGAAATGGCGTCGAATCGCAATCTGCTGGTGCTGCCGGGCGACGGCATCGGTCCCGAAGTCATGAACGAGGTGCGCAAGATCATTGCCTGGATGGGCAAGAAGCGCGCGGTCGGCTTCGATATCCAGGAGGACCTGGTCGGCGGCGCGGCGCTCGACAAGCACGGCGTGCCGCTGAGCGACGACACGATGAAGGTGGCGCTCGAGGCCGATGCGGTGCTGTTCGGCTCGGTCGGCGGGCCGAAATGGGACACCGCCGACTTCAGCAAGAAGCCCGAGCGCGGCCTGCTGCGCCTGCGCAAGGAGATGGACCTCTTCGCCAACCTGCGCCCGGCCAAGGTGTTCGACGCGCTGGTCGACGCCTCGTCGTTGAAGCCCGAGATCGTCAAGGGCCTCGACATCATGATCATCCGCGAGCTGACCAGCGGCGTGTATTTCGGCGAGCCGCGCGGCCGCCAGACCAATGCCAACGGCGAGGTCGAGGCGTTCGACACCCAGCGCTACACGGTGGGCGAGATCCGCCGCGTCTGCGCCGTCGCCTTCGAGCTGGCGCGCAAGCGCAAGAACAGGGTGCTGTCGGCCGAGAAGGCCAACGTGATGTACACCGGCGTGCTGTGGCGCGAGGAGGCGACGAAGCTGCACAAGGAGCAGTATTCCGACGTCAAGCTCGAGCACATGTATGCCGATGCGCTCGCCATGCAGCTGCTGCGCTCGCCCAACCAGTTCGACGTGATCGTGACCGACAACCTGTTCGGCGACATCCTGTCGGACGAAGCCTCGATGCTGACCGGCTCGCTCGGCCTGCTGCCGTCGGCTTCGCTCGGCGCGCCCGACGCGACCGGCCGACGCAAGGCGCTGTACGAACCGATCCACGGCAGCGCCCCCGACATCGCCGGCAAGGGCCTGGCCAATCCGATCGCCGAGACGCTGAGCTACGCGATGATGCTGCGCTACTCGTTCGACCTCGGCAAGGAAGCCGACCTCGTCGAGACCGCCGT
>CAMFJT010000415.1 GCA_945957125.1 uncultured Rhodospirillales bacterium
TTCGAATTCCTGGTTGACGACGCGTCGCCGGACTTCTTCTGCTTCATCGAGGCCTATCCGCGCATTCAGGTCGTGCACACCGTCACCGAGGAAGTGTGGGGCGTCGATCTCGTGAAGACGCAGTTGCGGTTGGCGGGTGGTGCATCGCTCGAGGAGACCGGCGTCGGGCAGGCCTCGTCGCGCGGCCACGCCATTCAGCTCCGGGTGAACATGGAGACCATGACGGCCGACGGCTCGGCGAAGCCGGGTGGCGGCACGCTCACGGCGGTCGAGCCGCCGTCGGGCCCGGGCGTGCGCGTCGACACCTATGGCTATGCCGGCTATCGCACCAATCCCAACTTCGACTCGCTGCTCGCCAAGGTGATCGTGCACGCGGCCGATTTCGGCAGCGCGCTGCAGCGGGCGGAGCGGGCGCTGGCGGCGTTCCGGCTCGAAGGCGCGCCGTCGAACATCGCCTTCCTGCGCGCCCTGATCGCGCATCCCGATTTCCGAGCCGACAAGGTCCATACGCGCTTTGTCGACGAGCAGGCTTCGGCTCTGATCGAAGCGGCCGGCAAGCTGGGCGGCAGACTCTATTTCGAGGGCGCGACGCCACCGGCATCGCCCGCATCGTCGGTACGGCAGGCTGGCGCGCGGGTCGACAGCGTGGATCCGCTGGCGGTCCTGGCCTTCGGCAAGGCGAAGGCAGAGACGGCGTCGCGCGCGCCCGAGAGTGACGCGCCGGACGGCACGGTCGCCGTGCCCGCCCCGATGCAGGGCACGATCGTGAGCCTCTCGATGAAGGAGGGCGACGCGGTGGCGGCGGGCCAGGCATTGCTGGTCATGGATGCGATGAAGATGCAGCACGAGATCCGCAGTCCCGTGCGCGGCTATGTGCGGCGCATCGCGGTCGAGGCCGGCGAGACCGTCTATGAAGGCCATTCGCTGCTGTTCGTCGAAGAGGCCGATGTCGAGGTGAAGGGGGCGGCGGTCGAGGAGACGATCGATCTCGATCATGTCCGCCCCGACCTTGCGGAGTACTTCGAGCGTCGCGCGCTCACCCTCGACGAGAAGCGGCCCGAGGCGGTCGCGAAGCGGCGCAGGACCAATCAGCGGACGGCCCGTGAGAATCTCGCGGACCTCGTCGATCCCAACAGCTTCGTCGAGTACGGCGCCTTCGCCATCGCCAGCCAGCGCACGCGGCGCACGGTCGAGGACCTGATCGAGAAGACTCCGGCCGACGGCCTGATTACCGGCATCGGCCGGGTCAACGGGTCGCTGTTCGGACCCGAGCGCAGCCGGGTCGCCGTCGCGCACTACGACTACACGGTGCTGGCCGGCACCCAGGGCAAGAACAACCACCACAAGAAGGACCGCCTGTTCGAGATCGTCGAGAAGCAGCGCATCCCGCTGGTCTTCTTCACCGAAGGCGGCGGCGGGCGGCCGGGCGACATCGACGTGCAGTCGGTGGCCGGCCTCAATACCATGGCCTTCCACATCTTCGGGCGCCTGAGCGGTGTCGCGCCGCTGGTCGGCATCAACTCCGGCCGCTGTTTTGCCGGCAATGCGGCGATCCTGGGCTGCTGCGATGTCGTGATCGCCACCAGGAATTCGTCGATCGGCATGGGCGGCCCGGCGATGATCGAGGGCGGCAATCTCGGCGTCTTCTCGCCCGAGGAAGTCGGGCCGATGAACGTGCAGGTCCCCAACGGCGTGGTCGACATCGCCGTCGAGGACGAAGCCGAGGCGGTCGCGGTCGCCAAGAAATACCTGTCCTACTTCCAGGGCGCGCTGCCCGAGTGGCGCGCGGCCGACCAGCGCCTGCTGCGACGGGCGATCCCGGAGAATAGGCTGCGGGTCTACGACGTGCGCGACGTGATCGCCACGCTGTGTGACGAGGACTCGGTGCTGGAAGTGCGCCGCGCCTTCGGGCCGGGCATGGTGACGGCGTTTGGCCGTATCGAGGGAAAGCCGCTCGGTATCGTGGCAAACAATCCGGTTCATCTGGCGGGCGCCATCGACAGCGACGCCTCGGACAAGGCGGCGCGCTTCCTGCAGCTCTGCGATGCCTTCGACATTCCGATCCTGTTCCTGTGCGACACGCCGGGCATGATGGTCGGGCCCGAGATCGAGAAGACGGCGCTGGTGCGCCACTGTTCGCGCCTGTTCGTGACCGGCGCCAATCTCACGGTGCCGTTCGGCACCATCGTGCTGCGGAAGGCCTATGGGCTGGGCGCGCAGGCGATGGCCGGCGGCTCCTTCCACGCGCCGGTGTTCGCGCTGTCCTGGCCGACCGGCGAGTTCGGCGGCATGGGACTGGAAGGTGCCGTCAAGCTCGGCTTCCGTAAGGAACTCGAAGCGGTGAGCGATGCGAACGAACGCCGCGCGCTGTTCGAGAAGATGGTCGCGGCCGCCTATGCGCGTGGCAAGGCGCTCAGTACCGCGACCTATTTCGAGGTCGACGAGGTGATCGATCCCGCCGATTCGCGGCGCTGGATCGCAACGGCTCTCCTGGAAGCCAAGCCGCGGCCGGCGCACAGCCACAAGAAGCGGCCGAACATCGACACGTGGTAGCAAGAAAAAGGCCCCTTGAAGGAGGAGCCTTTCGGGTTGCGTCGGATCCCTACTGCGCGATCCAGAACGTGTCGGGCTGGTAGAGGCCGATGTACCCGCCCGGATCCCAGGCGTAGTAGCCTTCCTTCGGCACGTTGCGGACGTTGGGGCCGACCACGACCGGCTGGCGCACGCCATTGACCGTGCCGATGGAGAAGACCTCGTCGGCATTGGTGGCGAGGATCTTCTCCCAGGCCTTGCGGCGGTCTTCTTCGGTTGTGCCGGTTTCCCATTCCTTCACGTAGTCGAGCAGCTTGCAGGCCGATGCGAGGTCGCATTTCTCGCCCTGCCGGCCCTTCGATTCCACGTACATGCCCCAGCGCGCCCATTGCAGGCCGCCCAGCATGGTCGGGGCGAATTCCTTGGGGCTGGTATTGGGCGTCGGAACCGCCGTCACGGCGCCGGCGAAGGCCGTCATGACGGCTTCACCCGAGG
>CAMFJT010000416.1 GCA_945957125.1 uncultured Rhodospirillales bacterium
TGGCGCTGGGCGTCGTTGAAGTAGGCCGGGACGGTGATGACCGCCTGCTCGACCTTCTCGCCGAGATAGGATTCGGCGGTCTCCTTCATCTTGCCCAGGATGAACGCCGAGATTTGGCTCGGGCTGTATTGCTGGCCGTTGACCTCGACCCACGCGTCGCCGCTCGAGGCCTTCACGATGTTGAAGGGCACCAGCGACCTCTCCTTCGCGACCATCGGGTCGTCGAAGCGGCGGCCGATCAGGCGCTTCACCGAGTAAAGCGTCTTCATCGGGTTGGTGACGGCCTGGCGCTTGGCGGACTGGCCGACCAGCCGCTCGCCGGAGTCGGCGAAGGCGACCATCGACGGCGTCGTGCGCGCGCCCTCGGAATTCTCGATGACCTTCGTGTCCCCGCCTTCCATGACGGCGACGCAGGAGTTGGTCGTACCCAGGTCGATGCCAATGACTTTCGCCATGATTCTACTCTCTTTTCCCAGCAAGTCGTCCCAGCCCCAAAGGCGCCGGTTCGACCCCCGTTGATGTGTTTACCTGCCGGAAAGACCGGGTCAGGACAGGGGCTATATAGGTCCTGGAAGGCGGCCTGCAATGGTGCTGCCTCATCGGGACCGCGAAAATCACCCCAGCGGATATCACATAGGCAAGGACAGGCCTAAAAGCGAGCGGTCATGCGCCTTCTGCCCGGCTTTCTCTCGTCCGAACGGCAGCACGCCCTGGTGGTGGAGCTGCGCGCGATCGTGGCCTCGGCGCCGCTCTACAGCCCGGCGATGCCGCGCACCGGCAGCCCCTATTCGGTGCGGATGACGAACTGCGGCTCGCATGGATGGCTGTCGGACCGCGCCGGCTATCGCTACAGCCCGACCCATCCGCTCACCGGCGCGCCGTGGCCCGCCATCCCGCGCCCGGTCCTCGACCTCTGGCACGAGACGACGGGCCTGGCCTACGAGCCGCAAGCCTGCCTGGTCAACTGGTACGGACCTGAGGCCCGGCTCGGCCTGCATCGCGACCAGGACGAGGAGGCCAGGGAGGCGCCGATCCTGTCCATCTCGCTGGGCGACACGGCACTGTTCCGGCTGGGTGGCCCGGAGCGCCGCAGCCCGACCCGCTCTTTCCGGCTCGCCAGCGGCGATCTGATGCTCCTCGACGGCCCGTCGCGCCACTGGTTCCACGGCGTCGATCGCATCCTGCCTGGCACCAGCCGGCTGCTGCCCGAGGGCGGCCGGATCAACCTCACCCTGCGCCGTGTGACGCTGCCGCAGCTTCCCATGCCGGGCGGGCGATAGTAAGCTCCGTCGTATCGAACGAGGCCTGTGGTGTTCGCCCTTTTTCTAGAGCCTGCGCACCGCGTCCTCCTCAGTTGCTTCAGCGGCACCTTCACGGCAGGAGACCTCGCCCGCTGCGACAGGGCGGTCATACTGACGCTCGGACGCACAGGCCCCGTGCGCGGCATCATCGATCTCAGTAACGTGGAGAAGGTCGAAATTCCCCCCGAGCGCATCCGCGAACGGGCCCGTCAGCCACCTATGGCCGCGGGACAGGCTCGGATTCTCGTGGCGCAGAGCCCGGCCGCTCTCCAGTTCGCCCGACTGTACGCGACGGCATATGGGGAGTTCGGCGGCGTCGGATTGCACGTCGTCGGCACGCGGGAGGATGCGTGCCGGGTCCTTGGCCTCGTCGATCCGAGGTTCGAGCCGCTGGAGCTGCCCTAGCCCCGCGGCTGCGGCCCGCGCTCAGGCGTCGTTGCTGGCCTCGGCGGCGGCAGCCCGCGGTGGGCCGCCCTTGGAGACGCCGACCATGGCGGCGCGCAGCAGCCGGCCGGCCAGCAGGTAGCCCGGGATCAGCTCCTGCACGACCGTGCCCGATGGCACGGACGGGTCCGGCACCTCCATCATCGCCTGGTGGAGATCGGCGTTGAACGGCTTGCCGAGAGCGTCGATCCGGGTGACGCCATGGCGCTCGAGGATCGAGAGAAGCTCGCGCTCGGTGGCCTGCACGCCGGTAATGACGTTCTTCGTCGCCGGATCGACGTGGGCCGGCAGCGCCGACAACGCGCGGCCGAGATTGTCGGCGACCGACAGCACGTCGCGCGCGAAGCGCTCGATGCCGAACTTGCGTTCCTTCTCGACGTCCTGCTGGGCGCGGCGGCGGATGTTCTGGCTCTCCGCGACCGCCCGCAGATGCTTGTCCTGCAGCTCGGCATTCTCGGCCTGCAGCCCTTCGACGACCCTCTGGAGCACTTCGACGGTGGGTTCGGGGCTGTCGACCGGCATGTCAGCCGGGGCGCCGCCCGCGGTTGAATCGCTGGCCATACGTAATTCCCTTGGTGATGGTGGTTTCTTTCGGGGCCTTCACTTAGGGACGAGACCGGCCGGGGTCAACCCGCGCCGTCAAACGGCTTCGAGCGGTGCGTTGAGCTTCGTGCCGCGCACGATGATGCCGCCGCGGTCGCCGATCGTGACGCTGCCGTAGCGCTGCGCAAATACCGGCGGCAGCGGCCGGGCCTTGTCGGCGGCCAGCCACAGGCGCAGCAGATGGCGCCGTTGCGCGGGTTCCGGCCAGTCCTCGAAGCCGGTGCGGTCGTGCAGGATCGTGTGGTTGTGCACGAGCTGCACGTCGCCCGGCGCGAGCTCCATGAACATGTTGAGCGCGGGATCGTTGGTCAGCGCGTCGAACAGGTCGAGTGCCTCGACATGGGCCGGCGTGAGCCGCGGCGCGTCGGCGAAGCGCTGCGCCGAATCGATGTACTGGCGCTGGTAGATCGCCGTCAGGTTCCCCTCGAACCAGTTGAACAGCGGGATCTCGAAATAGGGCTTCTGGCCCTCCGGCACCTCGCCGCGGCGGTCGGTGGCGGCAGGCTGGAAAAGAAGCTCCAGCAGGTCCGGCCGGCGCCGGCGCATCTCGTTGAAGATGGTGGTCGAGCTGACCAGCGCCGACAGCCCGCCCGACTTCGCGGTCTTGAGGCAGAGCAGCCCGACGATGTCGCAGGAATCGGTGTGGAACGTCT
>CAMFJT010000417.1 GCA_945957125.1 uncultured Rhodospirillales bacterium
ACGTGGGTGACGCCCATGTCGTGGTCGTCGACCACGACGGCCAGCATGTAGGTCGGCGTGCCGTCGGCGCGCAGCAGGATCATGTCGTCGAGCTGGGCGTTCTCGACCGTGACCTCGCCTTGCACCGCGTCCCGAATCGCCGTCCTGCCGCTCTGCGGTGCCTTCAGGCGGATAACAGGTGCGACACCGGCAGGCGCGTCCTTCGGATCGCGGTCGCGCCAGCGGCCGTCATAGCGCATCGGTACGCCGGCCTTCTTCTGCGCCGCGCGCATCTCGTCGAGCTCCTGGGGCGAGGCGTAGCAATGGTAGGCCTTGCCCTCGGCCAGCATCTGCCGCGCGACCTCGGCGTGACGGGCGGCGCGCTCGAACTGATAGGTGACCTCGCCGTCCCAATCGAGGCCGAGCCACGACAGGCCGTCGAGGATCGCCTCGATGGCGGGCTGGGTCGAGCGCGCGCGGTCGGTGTCCTCGATGCGCAGCAGGTACTTGCCGCCATGATGCCTGGCGAACAGCCAGTTGAAGAGCGCGGTGCGCGCGCCGCCGATATGGAGATAGCCGGTCGGCGAGGGAGCGAAACGGGTGACGACGGTCATGATTTGCCGCAATTGAGCCGGAAAAGCGCGCGGTAGGTAGGGGAGCGTGGGAGACCTGTCAAACGAGGGGAGATGACGGGAGCACGTACCTGGATCCTGCAGCAGCTCGATGCCGAGCGCGGCCGCTGGATGCTCTGGCTGCCCGTCGCGATGGGGCTGGGCATCGCGATTTACTTCGAGCTGCCGAGCGAACCGGCGCTTTGGCTCGGGCCGGCGATCGCTGCGGGCGGAGGACTTGCCGCTGCGTTCGCACCGGCCGGCAGCAAGGCGCGCGCCCTGTGCATCGGCGTGGTCGCGGCGGGATTCGGCCTGGGGCTGGTCGCCTGGCGTACCGCGAGCCTCGCCGCCCCGACGCTCGGCCGGCCACTGTTCAGCATCAACGTCGAGGGCCGCATCGCCGACATCCAGCGCCTGCCGGAGGGCAAGCGCGTGGTGCTGGAAGCGGTGCGGCTGAAGGGCAATGGCGTGCCGCCCGCGGAGATGATGCCGGCGCGCCTGCGCGTGTCGCTGAGCAGGGGCGCACCGCCGTTGACGGTCGGCGACCGTATCCTGGTGCTGGCCAATCTCTCGCCGCCCGCCGGGCCGGCCGCGCCCGGCGCGTTCGATTTTCAGCGGGTCGCCTGGTACCAGCAGCTCGGCGCCGTGGGCTATGCCTTGTCTCCGGCCGTGGTGATCGAGCACGGTCGCCCGTCTGGCTTCGTGCGCTTCATCGACGGGCTGCGCGCCGACATCACCGAGCGCATCCTGAAGGCGCTGCCGGGCGCGGAGGGCGGGGTGGCCGCGGCCCTGCTGACCGGCGAGCAGACGGCGGTCGACAAGGATATCGCCCAGGCGATGCGCGACTCCGGCCTGGCGCACATCCTGTCGATCTCCGGCCTGCATATCGTCTTCATCGTCGGGCTGGTGATGGGCCTGATCCGCCACGGCATCGCGCTGGTGCCGTACCTGGCTCTACGCGTCGATGCCAAGAAGATCGCCGCCGTCGTGGCCCTGCTGGCGGCGCTGTTCTACACCGCGCTGGCCGGCGCACCGGTGCCCGCGCAACGCGCTTGTGCGATGGCGGCGTTCGCCTTGCTCGCCGTCCTGCTCGACCGCACGGCCCTGTCGCTGCGGCTGGTCGCCTGGTCGGCGATCGTCGTGCTCGTCGCCGCGCCCGAATCGCTGACCGGTGCGTCGTTCCAGATGTCGTTCTCCGCGGTCATCGCCCTGATCGCGGCTTGGGAGATGGGCGCAGGCTGGCGCCGCCGCCTGCACGAGCGCGCCGAGACGCTGCGCCACCGCTGGCTGTGGCGCGGCGCCGCGTCGCTCGGCGCCAGCCTGGCCACGACGCTGATCGCCTCGATCGCGACCGGCGCCTTCGCCGCCTACCACTTCAACCGGCTGTCGTTCCTCGGCGTCGTGGCCAACCTGCTCGGCGTGCCCCTGACCGGCTTCTGGATCATGCCGTGGGGCCTGCTCGCCATGCTGCTGATGCCCTTCGGGCTGGAGCAACTGGCGTTGGTGCCGATGGGTTGGGGCGTCGATGGGTTGAACGCGATCGCCTTTCATGTCGCGGCCTGGCCGCAGGCCGCAGCGCTCGTTCCGTCGCTGCCCGGCGCCAGCCTGTGGCTGATGACGATCGGCGGCCTGTGGTTCTGCCTGTGGCGGCGGCGCTGGCGGCTGGCCGGCCTGCCGGTCGTGGCCCTCGCGCTGATGCTCGGCCCCGGCAAGGCGCCCGACCTGCTGATGAGCGAGGACGGCCGCGTGCTCGGGTTGCGCGACCAGCAGGGCATCGTCCATGTGGCCTCGGCACGCATCGACCGGTTCGTCACCGATACGTGGGCACGCCGCAGCGGGCAGGAGGGCGCGCGCAAATGGACCGCCAGCGCCGAAGAGCAGGCGCTGGGCTTCGGATGCCAGACCGGCCTGTGTCGCTGGCGCAAGGGACCGTGGCGCGTGGCCATGGTCAGCGACGAGCGGCGGCTGGCCGAGGCCTGCGGCAGCGCCGACATCGTGCTCTCGACCGTCGATGCGCAAGGAAAGTGCCGAGGCCCACGCCTGGTGATCGACCGGCGTGACGCCTGGCGCGACGGCGCGCATGCGCTGTGGCTCGACGAATCCGGCGTCCGGCGCGAGACCGCCAACGCCGCGCGCGGCGACCGGCCGTGGGTGCCCAACAGCCCGTCGCGTCAAGCGACGGCGGTGAAGGCGCCGGGCGCGTGAGGTCCACTCATGTTCCTCTCCCCCAATTGGGGGAGAGGCTAGGTGAGGGGGTTGCAGGCAACGTGCGTACCCCCCTCACCCGACCTCTCCCCCTATCGGGGGAGAGGAGAAAAAGAAGGAAGATCGTTTGGCACGATCCTGGCTTCCCCCGGCGAAACCCTGTCATGCCTGGG
>CAMFJT010000418.1 GCA_945957125.1 uncultured Rhodospirillales bacterium
GCCACTCCGTGGCGCTCATGATCATGAGGCGCCACGGAGTGGCGCGGTCCCAGCGCAGGCATGATCCTTCGGCTCACTTCGCCGGCTTCACGCCCATGGCGAGCGTGTTCTGGTCGGCGCGGCCTTCGTAGGTCAGGCCCTTCTTCATCGCCCAGACCGAGAGCTCGAAATGGATCGGGATCAGGGCGTGGTCCTGCTGGATGGCGATCTTGCTCGCCTCGGCCAGAAGCGCCTCGCGCTTGGCGTCATCGACGGTGACCAGCGCCTCCTCGAGCTTGGCGTCCATCGCCTTGTTCGAGTAGCGCGCCGAGTTGGTCGTGCCCATGCCCTTGGCACGGTCGGGCGTCGCCAGCAGCGACTTCAGCGCGTTGCTCAGCTCGCCGGTGCTGGCGCCCCAGCCCGCCATGTAGGCGGAGTACTTGAAGCTGTCGCGGTTCTTGAAGAACACCGGCGGCGCCGTGGCATCGACCTCGGTCTTCACGCCGATGCGGCTCCACATCGCCGCCACCGCCTGCGCGATCTTGAGGTCGTTGATGTAGCGGCCGTTGGGTGCCCCGAGCGTGATCGAGAAGCCGTTGGCGTAGCCTGCGTCGGCGAGCAGCTTCCTGGCCTTCGCCGCGTCGTACGGATCGACCGGCGTGTCCTTGCGCGTGCCGCCCATCGGGTAGGGCAGCAGGTCGCCGGCCGGCACCGCGACGCCTTCCATGATCTTGTCGGCGATGCCCTTGCGGTCGATCGCGATCGACAGCGCCTCGCGCACCCGCTTGTCGAGCAGCGGGTTCTTGCCGTTGGTGTCGGGGATGGCGATCGGCGGCTCGCCGTGCTGGTCGAGATGGATGTAGATCACGCGATTGGAGACGGCGCGCTCGAGGTTGATCTTGGGATCGGTCTTGAGCTTGGCGAGGTCGGCGGTCGGCGGATCCTCGATCAGGTCGACATCGCCCGACAGCAGCGCGGCGACCCGCGCGGTGTTGTTGCTGAGCGGCCGCAGGATGACGGTCTTCCAGGCCGGCTTCGGCCCCCAATAGGCGTCGTTGCGCTCGCCGACGATGCGGCTGCCGCGCTGCCATTCGACGAACTTGAACGGCCCGGTGCCGACCAGCCCGTTGCCCGCATTGAGCTCGGCCGAGGTCTTGCCCTCCGGCGCCGGCCCGGCCATCGCCTTCTTGGACAGGATCGGCAGGGCGGCGAGATCGAGCGGCAGCAGCGGTGCGGGGCCGTTGGTCTTGATGCGCAGGGTGAGCGGATCGACGATCTCGAAGCTCTTCATCGAGCGGGTGTAGATCGTGTAGGGGCCGGGGCTGTTCGGCACCTTGGGGATGCGCTCGAAGGTGAAGACCACGTCCTCGGCGGTGAAGTCCGAGCCGTCGTGGAACTTCACGCCGGGCCGCAGCTTGATCTCCCAGGTCGTGTCGTCGGTCGTCTTCCACGACAAGGCGAGCGCGGGCTGCGGCTTGAGGTTGGCATCCTGCATCACCAGCGCGTCGAAGAAATGCTGCGCCACCTGGATGTTCGGATTGAGCGTATGGAACTGCGGGTCGAGCGAGCTCGGCTCGGTCTTGAGCCCGATCTTCAGTTCCTGCGCGGCGGCCGACAGGCTCATCAAGGCCATCGCGCCGGCGGCCGCCAGGGCGGAAAGCTTGCCGATCCTCGTCATGTACCCTCCCAACACCAACAGTGCAGTCCTTATGGCAAGGCCGGGCGGCGGGGGCTAGTCTCCCGCCATGACCCACATCACCCCCGATCGCCTCGCCGGCCTCGCGGCCGAGCTGACCGCCATCCGACGCGACATCCATCGCCATCCCGAGACCGCCTTCGAGGAGACGCGCACCGCGCAGATCGTCGCCGACAAGCTCACCTCCTGGGGCATCGAGATCCATCGTGGGCTGGCCACCACCGGCGTGGTCGGCACGCTCAAGGGCACGCGGCCGGGGCAGAAGACGATCGGCCTGCGCGCCGACATGGACGCGCTGCACCTGCAGGAGAAGAACGCGTTCGACTACGCCTCGTCGATCCCGAACAAGATGCATGCCTGCGGCCATGACGGCCATACCACCATGCTGCTCGGCGCCGCGAAGCACCTCGCGGCCGAGCCGGACTTCGCCGGCACCGTGCATTTCATCTTCCAGCCGGCCGAGGAGGGCCTCGGCGGCGCGCGGGTGATGATCGAGGAAGGGCTGTTCGAGCGGTTCAACTGCGATGCCGTCTACGGCATGCACAACATGCCGGGCTACGAGAAGGGCCGCTTCGCCATCCGCACCGGCCCGATGCTCGCCTCGTCGGATAGCTGGGAGGTGACCTTCAAGGGCACCGGCGGGCACGGCGCCATGCCCGACCGCGGCACCGACCCGACCTATGTCGCCGCCCAGTTCATCGTCGCGGTGCAGGGCATCATCGGCCGCAACGTCGTGTCGACCCAGCCGGCCGTGCTGAGCGTCGGGCATATCCATGCCGGCACGCCGGGCTCGCCCAACGTCATTCCGTCCGAGGTGCTGGTGAAGGGCACCGCGCGCAGCTTCTCGGCCGAGGTGCGCGACCTGCTCGAGCGCCGGCTGGCCGAGGTCGCCGACGGCATCGCCAGGGCCGGCGGCTGCGAGGCGGTCTCGAAATACCATCGCCGCTACCCGGCGCTGGTCAACGCCGCCGACCAGACGAAGATCGCGGTCGAGGCCGCCGCGCTCACCGTGGGCCGCGAGAACGTCAATGCCAGCGCCGCGCCGCTGGCCGGCGCGGAGGACTTCGCCTTCATGCTGGAGAAGAAGCCCGGCGCCTACATCATGATCGGCAACGGCGGCACTGGCGAAGGCGGCTGCCAGAACGTCCATTCGCCGCTCTACGACTTCAGCGACGAGATCCTGACGACCGGCGCGGCCTACTGGGTCAACCTCGTCCAGGTCGAGCTCGGCAACGCGGCGGCGTAG
>CAMFJT010000419.1 GCA_945957125.1 uncultured Rhodospirillales bacterium
ACGGAGGGGGTCATGAGTCGCGACATCGCGCGAGTCCGACCCCTCCGTCCGCGTAAGACGCGGCCACCTCCCCCGAAGACGGGAGAGGGAAAGAAAGCCGGCGCCCTCACAACCGCGCGCCCGACTGCTGGTCGAAGAGATGGACCAGCGCCGCATCGGGGCGCACCGGCAGGATGTCGCCGGGCTTCGCCAGGACGCGTTCGCGGAAGGCGCCGATCACCGGCTGCCCGCCGATCCGCATCAGCACCTGGGTTTCCGAACCGGTCGGCTCGACCACCTGCACGGTGGCGGGAATGCCGCCGCTGTCGAGCTGCAGGTGCTCGGGCCGCACGCCGTAGACCGCCGGGCCTTCCCGGTACGACGCGCCGTTGGCCGGCAGCGGCCATACGGTGCCGTCGTCCATGCGCAGCGCGCCGCCGGTGACCGTGCCCTTCACCATGTTCATGGCCGGCGAGCCGATGAAGCCCGCGACGAACAGGTTGGCGGGCCGGTCGTAGAGATCGAGCGGCCGGCCGGCCTGCTCGATGTTGCCGTTGTTCATCACCACGATCTTGTCGGCCATGGTCATGGCCTCGATCTGGTCGTGCGTGACGTAGACCGTCGTCACCTTGAGCCGCTGGTGCAGCTCCTTGATCTCGGCGCGCATCTGCACGCGCAGCTTGGCGTCGAGGTTGGAGAGCGGCTCGTCGAACAGGAAGACCTGCGGGTTGCGCACGATCGCACGGCCCATGGCGACGCGCTGGCGCTGGCCGCCGGAAAGCTGGCGCGGATAGCGCTGCAGGAGCTGCTCGAGCCCGAGGATCTTGGCGGCGCGCCCGACCTCCTGGTCCATCACCGACTTCGGCGCCTTCGCCAGGGTCAGCGAGAACGCCATGTTGTCGAACACGGTCATGTGCGGATAGAGCGCGTAGTTCTGGAACACCATCGCGATGTCGCGATCCTTGGGCGGCACGGAATTCACCACCTTGCCGCCGATCGCGATCTCCCCGCCGGTGATGTTCTCCAGGCCCGCCAGCATGCGCAGGAGCGTGGACTTGCCGCAGCCGGACGGGCCGACCAGGACGACGAACTCACCGTCGGCGATGTCGACGCTGACCCCGTGCAGGATTTCGACCGGGCCAAACGCCTTCCGCACGTTGCGGATCTCGACCGTCGCCATTACGCCTCCCAACGCATACAAATTGCGGCTCTTCCGGCCGCTTCGGTGGTCCGACTATAGCAAACATCAGTTTCAGTGCGAGCACTTGGTAACACATTGGTGGCCTGACAGGGACAATGTCGACCTGTTAGTCCTGCCGCATCGCTCATCGAAAGCCGGGGGAGTTTCGTCTGATGGATAATCTGGCCAAGGCCGCAGCGCCGATCCTGCTCAGCGTGCTGCGCATCATGTCGGGGCTGCTGCTTTTGCAGCACGGAACCGGCAAGATCCTGAAATTCCCGACCGGCGTCGTTCCCGCGACGTTCAACGTGAACTCGATGCCCGGCTATGCCGGCGTGATCGAGCTGGTCTGCGGCATCCTTCTGGTGCTCGGCCTGTTCACCCGCCCCGCCGCCTTCCTTGCCTCGGGCATGACGGCGGTCGCCTATTTCATGGTCCATGCCCCGCAGGGCTTCTTCCCGATCCTGAACAAGGGCGAGCTCGCGGTGCTCTATTGCTTCGTGTTCCTCTATCTGGCGGCGGCAGGCGCGGGCCCGTGGAGCGTCGACGCAATGCGCAGGAAGTGAATCGAGCCCTAGCGGCGAGGCGACGAAAGAGTCTAACAAGACGGTGAATGGAGCGTCTTGGGAGGATCGTGTTGTCTCAGCCCGTCGTCATGCGCCGCCGTCGTTTCGCCGCCCTCGCGGGCTCGGCCGTCCTCGCCGCGCCGATGGTCGCGCGCGGCCAGAGCAAGTGGAAGCCGGACAAGCCGGTCACGATCTACAACCCCTTCGCCGCGGGCGGCGTCACCGACGTGCATGTCCGGCTGCTCGGCGAGGCGGCGGGCAAGATCCTCGGCCAGCAGGTCATCGTCGACGTGCGGGCGGGCGCGGCCGGCACGCTGGCGCCCGCGATGCTGCTCAATGCCAAGCCGGACGGGCAGTCGCTCGCCGTCATGAGCATCAACAGCCTGCGCTATCCGCACTACCAGCAGACCAACTGGGATCCGCTGCGCGACTTCACCTACATCTGCGGCCTGTCGGGCTACACGATGGGCATCGTCGTGCGATCGGATTCGCCGTGGAAGACCTTCGAGGACATGATCGCGGCAGGCAAGAAGGAGCCGGAGAAGGCCAATTTCGGCACCTCCGGCGTCGGCGGCACCGGCCAGCTCATGATGATCGAGGTCGAGCAGGCGACCGGCGCGAAATTCACCCACGTGCCCTACAAGGGCGGCGCGGAGTGGATGCAGGCGCTGATGGGCGGCGAGATCCAGTTCATCGCCGACGCCGCGCAATGGGCGCCGTTCGTCGACGACGGCAAGTGCCGCATCCTGGCCTTCGCCACCGAGCAGCGCATCGAGCGCTACAAGGACGTGCCGACCATGATCGAGCGCGGCGTCAACGTGGTCGGCCAGAGCCCCTACGGGCTGGTCGGTCCGAAGAACATGCCGCCGGAGATCGTCGAGGCGATCTACCAAGCCTTCAGCCAGGCGATGAAGGAGCCGAAGGTCAACGAGTACCTCGCCAAGTTCATCCAGGGACCGTGGAACAAGAACCCGGCCGAGTACCGCGCCTTCGCCGAGAAATACTATGTCGAGGTGAAGCCGCTGCTCATCAAGGCAGGGTTGGCGAAAGCCTGACCAGGCCGCGTTCCGCGGGGGGCGCGCCACACATAGGCGCTAACTTTATTTCGCTATCGGCGTTTTGTCGTCTTGCCACCTGAAGGCGGCGCCTCGTCACAGCAACAAGCGCCTGCGCATTCCAAAGTTAG
>CAMFJT010000420.1 GCA_945957125.1 uncultured Rhodospirillales bacterium
TAGGCGAACAGCTCGGCATTGCCGCCGTAATAGGCCTTCACGATCTCCTGCTTGTCGACCGCCATGTTCAGCGCGCGGCGGACGCGGATGTCGTCGAACGGCTTGGTGTCGACCCGCATCGAGAGGAAGGTGCCGGACATGCTGAGCCAGCGCGACCATTTGAGCTGCGGCGTGCTCTTCTTCAGGTCGTCGGCGGCGCTCCAGCGGATCGATTCCAGCATGTCGAGCTTGGCGGTGCGCAGCGCGGTCAGGAACGTCGCCTCGTCCTTGATGGTGCGATAGGTGATCTTGTCGATGAAGGGCAGCTTGTATTCGGTGCCGCCGATCGTCTCCTTGTCCCAGTAGTCCGGGTTCTTCGTGTAGGTGTTCGAGCTGCCCTGCACGAAATCGGTCAGCATGTAGGGGCCGGTGCCGTTCACGTTCTTCCAGTTGGTCGCGCCGGCGTCGGCGACCTCTTTCGGCGTGATGGTCGAGTAGTAGCCCCAGCCGAAGCGGTAATCCCATTCGGCGTTGAAATACTTGAAGGTGAAGACGACGGTGTGCGGGTCGGTCGCCTCGACCTTCTCGACATGGTCGAAATAGCCGGCGATCTTCTTCGGGCTGGTGCTGAGGCGCGTGTAGGCGAAGACGATGTCGTCGGCCACCAGCTCGCGCTTCTTCATGACGCCGGGCTTCTCGGGGAACATCACGCCCTGGCGCAGCTTCATCGTGACGCGCAGCGGATTTTCGTCCCACTTCCAGCTCTCGACCAGCTCGCCGCGGATGGCGTCCGAGGGCAGCCAGGCGTCGGCGTAGAACGGATGCTTGCCGCCGTGCTGCCGGCTCTTGGTGAGGTCGGCGGCGAAGAGCTGCTCGTAGAACAGGCCGGTGTCGTGATTGAGCTTCCAGTTCCAGTCGGCCGGATCGAACGACAGCGCCGAGAGGGTCACGTAGACCGTGCCGATCTCCAGCGCGCCGCCGTATCTCGGCTTCTCCTGCGCCTCGGCCGACACCGCCGACGCAGCGAGCGACAGGGTGGCGCCAAGGAATGCCGATTTCAGGATGTGCATGACGGGCTCCCTGTTCTTCGTCTTTTTTGCTTTTTCTTCTTTTCTGTCTTCCTCCTCTCCCCCACTGGGGGGAGAGGGCGGGTGAGGGGGTTGCGCACATCGCCTGTACCCCCTCACCTAACCTCTCCCCCTAGCGGGGGAGAGGAACATGAAGGAGAGAGGAGGCAGGTGCCGCGTCCTCTACCGCCCCATCTTCTTCTTCAGCTCCTGGTCGATCCAGATGCGGGCGTAGATCGGGCCCGGTCGGATCGAGCCGACGCTGAGCTCGCCGCCGTAGTTCTTCACCCACGGCCACCAGCCCGAATAGACGTACGGCGTCGGCAGCCAGATGTAGGGTGCATCGGCGACGATCTTCGCCGTCAGCTCGCGCAGGATCGCCTGCCGCTTGGCCTCGTCGCGGGTGCGATAGACCTCTTCCATCTTCGCATCGAGCTCGGCGTTGGAATGCAGCGCCGGGTTCCACACCTGGCCGGTGACGAAGCTCTTGCGAATCGAGGTCGTCGGGTTGGTGTGGCTCGAATTCATCAGATAGCCGGCGGCGTGCTTCTTGGTCGTCATCGCCGAGAGGAACGCCGAATATTCCATCGGCTTCAGCTCGGCCTTGACGCCGACCTGCTCGAGATAGGCGGCCAGCAGGGGCGCCACCTCGGTATGGTCGGGCGAGCAGGCGCAGTATTCCATGGTGAAGGTGAAGCCCTTCGGATACCCCGCCTCGGCGAGCAGCTTCTTGGCCTTGTCGGGATTGTATTCGAACAGCTCGCGCGCCTCCGGCGGCAGCTTGTCGAGTGGCTCGAAATAGCCCGTCCAGTCGGGATGCATCGGATAGGCGTAGAGCTCGGCCTCGCCGCCGTAGTGCGCGGCCACGATCTCCTTCTTGTTGATCGCCATGTTCATGGCGCGCCGCACGCGCACGTCGTTGAACGGCTTGGTGTCCTCGCGCATGGCCATGAACGAGCCCAGCACCGAGAGCCAGCGGTTCCACTTGACGTCGGGCGCGTTCTTCTTCAGCTCGGCCACGTAGCGCGCATTGACCGATTCGACGATGTCGAGCTTGCCGGTGCGCAGCGCGGTGTTGGTCGTCGTCTCGTCCTTGATCGTTCGGTAGATCAGCTTGTCGATGAACGGCAGCTTGTACTCGACGCCGTCGAGCTTCTCCTTGTCCCAGTAGTCCGGGTTCTTCGTGTAGGTGTTGGAATTGCCCTGCACGAAATCGGCGAGCATGAAGGGACCGGTGCCGTTGACGTTCTTCCAGTTGCCCGCGCCGGCATCGACGACTTCCTTGGGCGTCATCGTGGTGTAGAAGCCCCAGGCCAGGCGATAGTCCCACTCGGCGTTGTACTCCTTGAAGGTGTAGACGACGGTGTACTTGTCCTTGGCCTCGACCTTGTCGACGAAGTCGTAATAGGTGCCGATATATTTCGGGCTCGAGCGCAGGCGGTTGTAGGCATAGACCACGTCGTCGGCCGTGAGCTCGCGCGACTTCATCACGCCCGGCTTCTCCGGGAACATCACGCCCTTGCGCAGGTGGAAGATCACGCCAGGCGGGTTCTGCGTCTCCTCCCAGCTCGCCGCCAGCTCGCCGCGCTGCGCGTCGGGCGGCAGGAAGGCGTCGATGATGAAGGCGTACTTGCCGCCCTTCTTCTTGCTCTTGTCGAGGTCGCCGGCGATAAGCTGCTCGTAGAACGGGCTGGTGTCGTGATTGAGCTTCCAGTTCCAGTCGTAGGGATCCCACGACAGCGCCGAGAGCGTGTAGAACATCGTCGCGATCTCGAGCGTGCCGCCATATTGCGGCTTCTGCTGCGCGCCCGCGCTGCTGATCAGCGCCAGGCTCGCGGCGCCGGCTA
>CAMFJT010000421.1 GCA_945957125.1 uncultured Rhodospirillales bacterium
CGATCACGCCGTTCAACCATCCGCTCAACATGGTGGCGCACAAGCTGGCGCCGGCGATCGCCACCAACAACTGCGTCGTGCTGAAGCCGACCGAGCTGACGCCGCTCACCGCGCTGTTCCTCGCCGACACGCTCTACGAGGCGGGCCTGCCGCCGGAGATGCTGTCGGTCATCACCGGCAATCCGTCCGACATCGGCGACGCCATGATCGTCGATCCGCGTGCCGACCTGATCACCTTCACGGGCTCGGTGCGGGTCGGCAAGTACATCGCCGAGAAGGCCGGCTACAAGCGCATCGTGCTCGAGCTCGGCGGCAACGATCCGCTGATCGTCATGGAGGACGCCGACCTCGACAAGGCGGCTGACCTCGCGGTGGCGGGTGCGACCAAGAACTCCGGCCAGCGCTGCACGGCGGTGAAGCGCATCATCGTGGTCGACGCCGTCGCCGACGCCTTCGTCGAGAGGGTGCTGGCGCGGGCGAAGAAGCTGAAGGCGGGCGATCCGCTCGATCCCGAGACCGATGTCGGCACGGTGATCCACGAGCGCGCCGCGACGCTGTTCCAGAACCGCGTCAGCGAGGCGGTCGCGAACCATGGCGCAAAGCTGCTGCACGGCAACGACCGCCAGGGCGCGCTGTTCCCGCCGACGGTCGTCGACCATGTCGATCCCGCGTGCGAGCTGGTGCGCGAGGAGACGTTCGGCCCGGCGATCCCGATCATCCGGGTCAAGGACATCGCCCACGCCATCGCGGTCTCCAACGGCACCGCCTACGGCCTGTCGTCCGGCGTCTGCACCGACCGGCTCGACTACATCACCCGCTTCGTCGACGAGCTGCAGGTCGGCACGGTCAACGTCTGGGAAGTGCCGGGCTACCGCATCGAGATGTCGCCCTTCGGCGGCATCAAGGACTCCGGCCTCGGCTACAAGGAAGGCGTGCTGGAGGCGATGAAGAGCTTCACCAACGTCAAGACCTGGTCGCTGCCCTGGCCGGGCTAGGCATCGTCATCCGCTGGGAGCGCGGCTCTCCAGAGCCGCGCTCCCAGCAGGGTCGGATTCATCCGGCACCCGCGACGCTCTTGAACGTTCATCCTTAGGAGGTGAGCCATGGCGATTCAAACATTGAACGGAAGCTGCCACTGCGGGGCGATCGCCTATACGGCGGAGGTCGATCCCGACAAGGCGATGACCTGCAACTGCTCGCTCTGCTCGAAGCTGGGCGCGGTATGGGCGTTCGGGCCCAAGGCGACGTTCAAGCTGGGCAAGGGCGAGGGCAGGCTGGGCGATTACCAGTTCAACAAGCACGTGCTGCACCACCGCTTCTGCCCGAGCTGCGGCATCGAGAGCTATGCCGAGGGCAAGGGGCCGGACGGCTCGGAAATGGTCGGCATAAACCTTCGTTGTGTCGACGGCGTCGATGTCGCTAAGCTCTCGCCCAAGCAGGTCGACGGCCGCAGCAAGTAGCGGCCGAACGCGAGGGGGAAACATGAGCGTCAGTCAGGCCGACAAGGCGAAGCGGTTGCGGGCGCTGCACGAGGCGACGGGCGCGTTCTTCGTCGCCAACCCGTGGGATGCGGGCTCCGCGCGCGTGCTGGCCGGGCTCGGCTTCCAGGCGCTCGCCACCTCGAGCGGCGCGAAAGCGGGCGTGCTGGGCAAGCGCGACGGCCAGGTGACGCGCGAGGAGGCGCTGGCCAATGCCCGCGCCATCGCCGAGGCGGTCGACCTGCCGGTGATCGGCGATCTCGAGAAGGGCTTCGGCGATTCGCCCGACGCGGCGGCCGAGACCATCCGCCAGGCGGCGGCCGCCGGTCTGGTCGGCGGCTCGATCGAGGACGCGACCGGCAACAAGGACGCCCCGCTGTTCGATCTCGAGGCCGCGGCGGTGCGGGTGAAGGCGGCCGCCCAGGCGGCCCACGCGCTGTCGTTCCCCTTCGTGCTTACGGCGCGCGCCGAGGGCTTCCTGCGCGGAAGGGCCAATCTCGACGACGTGATCCGCCGCCTGCAGGCCTTCGAGGCGGCGGGCGCGGACGTGCTGATGGCGCCCGGCCTTCCCGATCTCGCCGCCGTGAAGAAGGTCACCGGCGCGTTGAAGAAGCCGTTCAACTTCATGGTCGGCATCAAGGGCAAGTCGTTCAGCAAGGCCGAGCTGGAGGATGCCGGCGTCAAGCGCATCAGCCTCGCCACGTCGCTGTACCGCGCCGCCATGACCGGGCTGATCGATGCCGCGCGCGAAGTGCACGACCACGGCACCTTCGGCTATCTCGACCGCGCCATCCCGACGCCCGACCTGAACGCCTTCATGAAGGGATAGCGCCCGTGTTCCACGGCTGGCGGGTGGTGGCGGCGTGCTTCGTCGTCGCCGCCGTCGCCTGGGGCCTGGGCACGTTCGGCGCCAGCGTCTACCTGCAGGCGGTGACGGAGGCGCACGGCTGGCCGGTCGCCGACGTGGCCTTCGCCGTGACGCTGTTCTACCTGGTCGGCGCCCTGCTGCAGCGCGCGGTCGGGCGTGGCATCGATCGCTGGGGCCCGCGGCCGGTGATGACGGTCGGTGCCGTGTCGATGGCGCTGGGCGTCGCCTCGATTGGCCTCGTCGCGGCGCGCTGGCAGCTCTATCCCTGCTTCGTGCTGATCGGCATCGGCTGGGCGGCGCTGTCGACGACCGGCATCGCCGCGACCGTGGCGCCGTGGTTCGAGCGCCACCAGGGGCCGCTCGATGGCGCTCGCCATCATGGGCGCGAGCGTGGGCGCGATCGTCGGCGTGCCGGCCCTCCAGCTCGCGATCCGCCGCTTCGGGCTGGAGCAGGGGCTGCTCCTCGTCGGCGCGGCGGCCGCCGCGCTGCTGCTGCCGCTGATCGCCCGTGTGCTGCGCTTCCGCCGCCCCGAGCAGATCGGGC
>CAMFJT010000422.1 GCA_945957125.1 uncultured Rhodospirillales bacterium
CAACATCAGCGCCTATGAGTGGCGCGGCTTCGGCGAAAGCGAGCCTGTCAGTCCCGCAACAGGTCGCGCGGGCGGACGAAGGACAGGAGCTCGGCCGTTCGCACGGCGAGGTCGCTCCAGCGCATGGCCGGCGCACGCAGGAGCGCCAGGGTTCCGGTCGGATATTTGATGCGCAGGGCGGTGAGGTCATTCGCCCGGCCGCTGCCGGCCAGGCTTTCCGCCAGCTCGCCGATCCCTTCGTTGTGGCCGATCAGCAGGACGGTCCCGACGTCGTCGGCGAGCGACCTCAAGCGATCGAGCAGCGCCTCTTCGGAGGCGAGATAGAGTCCCCGCTCCAGCGCGATCGGCGGGGCAGGGACGGTCAGCCGCTCGACCAGCGGCGCCAGGGTCTGGCGCGTCCGCGTCGCCGTCGAGCACAGGATCAGGTCCGGCCGCGGTGCATTGCGAACGATATGGTCGGCCATCGCCTCCGCGGATCGCTCGCCGCGCGCGTTCAGCGGCCTGTCGTGGTCGTCGAGGCCCGGTTGGCTCCAGGTCGATTTGGCATGGCGCAGGAGGAGGATCAGCTTCACGGGCGGTGACCAGAAAAGTCCTTTGTAAACAAATGATTAGTGAATCGGCATGACACCGTCATGTAGAGGCGTTACGCTTGCTGTGAATAACTTGGAACCGACATGGACGCCCTGAATACCGATATGGCCAGCGCCATCACGGCCGACAGTCCACGCCGCTTCATCAATCGCGAGCTGTCGTGGCTGGCCTTCAATACGCGCGTGCTGGAGGAAGCCAGCAACGTGCGCCATCCGCTGCTCGAGCGGGTGCGCTTCCTGTCGATCTCTGCAGCCAACCTCGACGAGTTCTACATGGTTCGCGTCGCGGGCCTGGTCGACATGCTGCCCAACCGCTCGACCCTGTTGAGCGACGACGGGCTGACGCCGGGCGAGCAACTGGAAGCGATCCGCGAGCGCGCCTCCGCCCTGATGGACGAGCAGCAGCGCGTCTGGGGAACCCTGCAGGGCGAGCTGCGCGAGGCCGGTATCGCCGTGCTGGCCGGCAGCGAGCTGAGCGATGCCGAGCGCACCTGGCTCGAGACCTACTTCGTCGACCAGGTCTTCCCGATCCTGACGCCGCTGGCGGTCGATCCTGCGCATCCTTTCCCCTTCATCCCCAACGGCGGCTTCTCGGCGATCTTCAAGCTCAAGCGCAAGGAGGACAAGCGGCCGTTGATGGCGCTGCTGCCGCTGCCGCCGCAGGTCGACCGCTTCGTACGCCTGCCGGGGCCGGCAATCCGCTTCCTGCCGCTGGAGGAGCTGATCGCGATCTTCCTGCCGCGCCTGTTCCCCGGCTACGGCGTGCGCGAGCGCGGCTTCTTCCGGCTGACCCGCGACAGCGACGTCGAGATCAACGAGGAGTCGGAAGATCTCGTGCTGCTCTACGAAAGCGCGCTGAAGCGGCGGCGCCGCGGCGACCTGATCTCGATCTCGCTCGACAGCGACATGCCGGGCGAGCTGCGCGACTTCCTGTTCGACCAGCTCGAGATCGCGGGCCAGACCGTGCACGTCTTCGAGCTCGACCGCATGCTCAACATCGGCGACGTGAAGGCGGTGATCGTCGACGATCGGCCGGACCTCAAGTTCGTGCCGTACAATGCGCGTTTCCCCGAGCGCATCCGCGATTTCGGCGGCGACTGCTTCGCGGCCATCCGCGCCAAGGACATCGTCGTCCACCATCCCTACGAGAGCTTCGACGTGGTGGTGCAGTTCCTGCGCCAGGCCGCGCGCGATCCCGCCGTCGTGGCGATCAAGCAGACGCTCTATCGCACCTCCGCCGATTCGCCGATCGTCAAGGAGCTGATCGCGGCGGCCGAGGCGGGCAAGACCGTGACCGCGCTGGTCGAGCTCAAGGCGCGCTTCGACGAGGAAGCCAACATCCGCTGGGCGCGCGACCTCGAACGCGCCGGCGTGCAGGTGGTCTACGGCTTCATCGACCTCAAGACGCATGCCAAGGTCTCGATGGTGGTGCGCCGCGAGGGCAAGGCGATCCGCACCTACGTGCATTTCGGGACCGGCAACTACCATCCGATCACCGCGCGCATCTACACCGACCTGTCCTTCTTCACCTGCGATCCGGCGATGGGCCGGGACGCCGCGCGGCTGTTCAACTACATGACCGGCTATGCCCGGCCGGACACGATGGAGAAGATCGCCTTCGCGCCGGTCACGCTGCGCTCGACGATCTACGGCCTGATCGATGCCGAGATCGCCAATGCCAAGGGCGGCCGGCCCGCGGCGATCTGGTGCAAGCTCAATTCCCTGGTCGATCCCGACATGATCGACCGTCTGTACGCCGCCTCGCAGGCCGGCGTTCATGTCGATCTGGTGGTCCGCGGCATCTGCTGCCTGCGACCGGGCGTGCCGGGGCTGAGCGAGAACATCCGCGTGAAGAGCATCATCGGCCGCTTCCTCGAACATGCGCGCATCGTGTGCTTCGGCAACGGCAAGGCGCTGCCGTCGCCCGACGCGAAGGTGTTCATCTCCTCGGCCGACTGGATGCCGCGCAATCTCGACCGCCGCGTCGAGCTGTTCTGCCCGGTCGAGAACCCGACCGTGCACGAGCAGGTGCTCGGCCAGATCATGGTCGCCAACCTCAAGGACGACGCCCAGAGCTGGACCATGGGACCGGACGGCGTCTACACCCGCCGGCCGACGGGCAAGGAACCGTTCATTGCCCACCATTACTTCATGACCAACCCGTCGCTCTCCGGCCGCGGCAGCGCGCTGCGCCTCAGCGGCGCCGTGCCGCGGCTGGTCCTCAGCTCCTGAAGGCCTGCTGGGGAACGCCACTCATAGGCGCTAATTTTG
>CAMFJT010000423.1 GCA_945957125.1 uncultured Rhodospirillales bacterium
TGCGGCGGAAATAGGGCAGCACGTCGGCATAGCCCCAGCCGCGATTGCCGCGCTGCGCCCAGCCGTCGAAATCGAGCCGCTGGCCGCGATTGTAGATGTGGCCGTTGATCGAGCTCGACCCGCCCAGGGTCTTGCCGCGCGGCGCGGCGATGGCGCGGCCGCCGGTCCATTCGCTGGGCTCGGATTTGTAGAGCCAGTTCACCTTGGGATCGACCAGCGTGTACATGAAGCCGGCCGGGATATGGATGAAGGGATGCCAGTCGCGCGGACCGGCTTCGAGCACGCAGACCGTGACGTTGGGGTCCTCGCTCAACCGGTTGGCCAGCACGCTGCCCGCCGAGCCGGCCCCCACGATCACGTAGTCGAAACTCTCCATCCGGTTGCTTCCTCCCTTACGGTCTGGATTGACCACCGGATTTGGGCAGGAAGCAATGCTCCTTTGCGGGAAAACGTCGAGCCTTCACGTCGGCTGAATAGGCAGCGGCCGCCTCGGAGATCTTGCCGCCGAGGTCCGCGTAGCGCTTCACGAAGCGCGGGGTGAAATCGCTGAACAGGCCGAACACGTCCTCCGACACCAGGATCTGGCCATCGCAGGCCGGCGAGGCGCCGATGCCGATGGTCGGGATCGGCAGCGATTTCGTGATGGCGGCGGCCACCGGTTCCAGCGTGCCTTCCAGCACAATCGCGAAAGCGCCGGCCTCGGCCATCGCCTCGGCATCGCGCGTCACCTGCCTGGCTTCCTCGTCGGAACGTCCGGTGGCCTTGAAGCCGCCGGCCACGTTCACGGCCTGCGGCATCAGCCCGACATGGGCGCAGACCGGGATGCCGCGCTGCACGAGGTAGCGCACTGTCTCCGCCATGACTTCGCCGCCCTCGAGCTTCACGCCGCTCGCCCCGGTCTCGGACATGATGCGTGCGGCACTGTGGAAGGCCTGTTCCGGGCTCGCCTGGTAGCTGCCGAAGGGCAGGTCGACGATCACGCAGGCGCGACTGGAGCCGCGCATCACGGCCGAGCCGTGGGCAATCATCATGTCGAGCGTGACGGGAAGCGTGCTGTCGAAGCCGTAGACCACCATGCCCAGCGAATCGCCGACCAGCAGCAGGTCGACATGCGGATCGAGCCAGCGCGCCATTTGCGTGGTGTAGGCGGTGAGGCACACGATCGGCTCGCCGCCCTTGCGGGCGCGGATCTGCGGCGTGCTCACTCTCTTGGCTGCGGTGACGGCGCTCATGATCTCCTGACCTTTCGAAAGCCGGCTAGTGGACGACGAACCGCGGCAGCACCATCGTGACCGAGAAGCCACGGCCGGGGCGGTTGGCGACCTTCACCTGGCCTCCCAATGCCTCGACGTTGCGGCGCACGATCCAGAGACCCAGTCCCGAATGCCTGGCGCTGCGATCGCTGCCTATGCCATCGTCGGGGCGCGATGAGAAGTATCGTTCGAACACACGTTCGATCTTCTCTTCGTCGATGCCGGGCCCTTCGTCCTCGACGCTCAGTCGCACCGTATCCGCCGACGCGTGCAGCGAAACGGTCACCGTCGTGCCGCCGGGCGAAAAGCTGATGGCATTCTCCAGGACGGCCTGAAGCGCTGCTTCGAGCATGCCGGCCGCGGTGCGAACCGCAATGCCCCGTTCCAACTTCAGGACCAGGCCGATCTCGCGCGCCGCAACGATCTCCTGAACCTGCCGCGCCGCCTCCTCGACGAGCGGCGCGAGGTCGGTGGGCACGCGCGGCGCGTCGATCATGTCGGCCGTTCCCATGTCGTGCCGCTGCGCGGCATTCACGAGACCGAGCAGGCGGGCCAGCGAGGAGTCGACGATTTCGAGGGCCCGCCGCGCGCGCTGGTCTTCCGCCGGTACCGCGCGCTGCACGGGGCGCAAGGCCGATTGCACGGCGGCGAGCGGCGTCTTGAACGCGTGCGCGTTGTCCTCGGCGGATTGGCGGATCTCGCGCGACACCCGCCGCAGCTCGTGGACCAGCCGGTCGAAATCGCGCGCGACGCCGGCGAGTTCGGGCACGGTGTTTCGCTCGACGAAGGTCGCGTCGACGGCGCGGCCCAGCGCGATCTCGTCGGCGACGTTGCGGAAGCGGCGCAGGCTGAGGCGGATGCCCAGCGCCACGAGGACCGCCAGCAGCGCGCCGACCAGGTAGATCGCGGCGGCGATGCGGACCTCGCGGGTTTCCCAATAGGGGCGGCCGATCGAGGTGTTCAGGAAGTCGGAGGCGACATGCGTCGTCGTCAGGATCCAGCAGTTGCCGCGCACGCGGATCGGGATGATCGATGTCAGCAGTTCGACCGTGCCGTCGGCCCGGCTGTAGCGCATCTCGTCGGAGGCGTTCCAGGTACAGGCTTCCGACAGTCGCTGGAGCAGTCCGCGCTGGCTGAGTTCCTCGAGCTCCGCGGTCACCGCCTCCGGCGCGAGCGGCGGTGCCGAGCCGACGAGGAAGAAGCGGCTCGCCGAAGGTGCTCCCGGCGGCGCGGGCGGCTGATACATCAGCTTCAGCACGGTGCCGCTGCTGGCATACTTCTCGAGGTCGCGGTTCAGGTTCATGGGCGCGGTCGGATCGGTCTCGCGCAGAACCGGCGCCAGCGCCTCGGCGATCAGGGCGCTGCGATCCTGGATGGCGCGGGTGACCAGGTTGCGCATCTGGCTGTCCGCGCTCTCGAACTGGCCGTAGAGCACGATCGGCAGCGCCACGAACAGGCCGATCAGCACCACCAGCTTCAGCGTCAGCGACGCGGTGAGGCGGCGCAGCATCGGCACCCCGGCGCGAAATGGCTTAGAGACCGACACGCGAAGTCTCCGCCGTCTCGACCGGAGCGCACAGCGCGGAGGGGAGAGACCTTCTC
>CAMFJT010000424.1 GCA_945957125.1 uncultured Rhodospirillales bacterium
GCTCGACCAGGTCGAGGCCGGTGATCAGCTCGGTCACCGGATGCTCGACCTGCAGGCGGGTGTTCATCTCGAGGAAGTAGAACTTGCGGTGCTTGTCGACGATGAACTCGACCGTGCCGGCGCTTTTGTATTGCACCGCCTTGGCCAGCGCGACCGCCTGCTCGCCCATCGCCTTGCGAGTCGCGGCGTCGAGGAACGGGCTTGGCGCCTCCTCGATCACCTTCTGGTGGCGGCGCTGGATCGAGCACTCGCGTTCCCAGAGATAGAGACAGTTGCCGTGGCCGTCGGCGATCAGCTGGATTTCGATGTGGCGCGGCTCCTCGACGTACTTCTCGATGAACACGCGGTCGTCGGCGAAGGACGACTTTGCCTCGTTGGTCGCCGACACGAAGCCCTCGCGCGCCTCGGTGTCGTTGTAGGCGATGCGCATGCCCTTGCCGCCGCCGCCGGCCGAGGCCTTGATCATCACGGGATAGCCGACGCTATTGGCGATCTTCACCGCCTCGTCGGCGTTTGGGATCGCCGCGAGATGGCCGGGCACGGTGCTGACGCCGGCCGCCTGGGCGAGCTTCTTGGACTCGATCTTGTCGCCCATCGCGTAGATGGCATGCGCGTCGGGGCCGATGAAGGTGATGCCGGCCTCGGCCAACGCCTTCTGGAATTCCTGCTTCTCCGACAGGAAGCCGTAGCCCGGGTGAACGGCCTGAGCACCGGTCTGCTTGCAGGCCTCGACGATCCTGTCGACCAGAAGGTAGGACTGGGTCGCCGGCGGCGGCCCGATGAACACCGCCTCGTCGGCCTCGCGCACGTGCAGCGCGTCGGCGTCGGCCTCGGAATAGACCGCCACCGTCTTGATGCCGAGCCGCTTGCAGGTGCGGATCACGCGGCAGGCGATCTCGCCGCGGTTGGCGATCAGGATCTTGTCGAACAGCTTAGTCATGATCCCTCTTTATTGCGGTCGAGCTTGATGCGCTCGAATAGGCCCATCGCCCAGGCCTTGTGGATGGCGATCAACGGCAACCAGGCCGTCAGGACCCAGAGCCACCACGGATACTGGCTGGTGAGCAGCGCATTCGCGGCGATCAGCACCAGCAGCGTGAACAGCGCCGCGATCAGATGCAGGCGCACGAACCGTGCCCGGCGCATACGCTCTTCCGGCGACAGGCTCACAGCGGAACATTGCCGTGCTTGCGCCAGGGGTTCTCGAGCTTCTTGGTGTCGAGCGTCTGCAGCGCCCGGTGGATCCTACGGCGCGTGCCGTGCGGCATGATCACGTCGTCGATGAAGCCACGGTTGGCGGCGACGAACGGGTTGGCGAACTTCTGGCGGTATTCCTCGGTGCGCGCCGCGATCTTGGCAGCGTCGCCGATATCGGAGCGGAAGATGATCTCGACCGCACCCTTGGCGCCCATCACCGCGATCTCCGCGCCCGGCCAGGCATAGTTCACGTCGCCGCGAAGGTGCTTGGAGGCCATCACGTCGTAGGCGCCGCCATAGGCCTTGCGGGTGATCACGGTGACCTTCGGCACCGTCGCCTCGGCATAGGCGTAGAGCAGCTTGGCGCCGTGCTTGATGATGCCGCCATATTCCTGCGCCGTGCCCGGCAGGAAGCCCGGCACGTCGACGAAGGTCACGATCGGGATGTTGAAGGCGTCGCAGAAGCGCACGAACCGCGCCGCCTTGCGCGAGCTGTCGATGTCGAGGCAGCCCGCCAGCACCATCGGCTGGTTCGCCACGAAACCCACCGAGCGGCCGTCCATGCGGCCGAAGCCCACCACCATGTTGGCCGCCCATTCCGGCGACAGTTCGAAGAAATCACCCTCGTCCACGACCTTCAGGATCAGCTCCTTGATGTCGTAGGGCTTGTTCGGATTCTCGGGCACCAGCGTGTCGAGCGAAAAATCCTCACGATCGACGGGATCGAGCGTCGTGCGGACTGGCGCCTTCTCGCGATTGTTCGAGGGCAGGAAATCGATGAAGCGGCGCAGCTGCAGCAGCGCCTCGATGTCGTTCTCGAAGGCGAGGTCGGCCACGCCCGACTTCTGCGTGTGCGTGAGCGCGCCGCCCAGCTCCTCCTGCGTCACCGTCTCGTGCGTGACGGTCTTCACCACGTCGGGGCCGGTGACGAACATGTAGGAACTGTCCTTCACCATGAAGATGAAGTCGGTCATGGCCGGCGAATAGACCGCGCCGCCGGCGCAGGGGCCCATGACCATCGAGATCTGCGGGATCACGCCGGAGGCAAGCACGTTGAGCTGGAACACGTCGGCGTAGCCCGCCAGCGAATCGACGCCTTCCTGGATGCGCGCGCCGCCCGAATCATTGATCCCGAGCACCGGGGCGCCGACCTTCATGGCGGTTTCCATGACCTTGCAGATTTTGGCCGCATGCATGCCCGACAGGGCGCCGCCGAACACCGTGAAATCCTGGCTGAAGACATAGACCAGCTTGCCGTTGACCGTGCCGTGGCCGGTCACCACGCCGTCGCCGGGAATCTTCTGGTTCTCCATGCCGAAGTCGGTCGAGCGGTGCTCGACGAACATGTCGAGCTCCTCGAACGAGCCGGGATCGAGCAGCACGTCGAGGCGCTCGCGCGCCGTCAGCTTCCCCTTGGCATGCTGCGCGTCGATCCGGCGCTGCCCGCCGCCCATCCGCGCGGCCGCCCGGCGCCGCTCCAGCTCTTCCAACATCTTGTGCATTCAGGAACTCCGGCTCACGAGCCCGTTTTCGGGCATCGGGACCAATAAATCCAGCCCCGTCACCCTTTTGCCGGAGCGCGGGCGGGGCGCCCGCGGCGGGTCACCGGCGGGGGGGGGCCCCCCCGCCCCGGCAAAGGTGGAAAGAAGCGCCG
>CAMFJT010000425.1 GCA_945957125.1 uncultured Rhodospirillales bacterium
CAGCACCGACGGCGGCGGCACGCCGTCGAAATAGATCTCGGCATAGGCGAGGTCGGACAGGATCCAGATGCCCTGCCGTTTGCAGAAATCGACGATCGCCGCGTAGAAATCGAGATCGACGACCTGCGCCGTCGGGTTCGACGGATAGTTCAGCACCAGCGCCAGCGGCTTGGGCACCGCATGCCGCACCGCGCGCTCGAGCGCCGGCAGGAACTCGTCGATCGAGGTCGAGCCCGGCACCGGAATGTGGCGCACCGAGCCGCCGGCAATGATGAAACCGTAGGGATGGATCGGGTAGCTCGGATTGGGCACCAGCACCGTGTCGCCGGGCGAAGTGATCGCCTGCGCCAGGTTGGCCAGTCCCTCCTTTGATCCCAAGGTGACGATGATCTCGCTCTCCGGGTCGAGTTCCACTCCGAAACGGCGGGCATAGTAGGCCGCCTGCGCCTTGCGCAGGCCCGGAATGCCGCGCGACGCGGAGTAACCGTGGGCGCGCGGATTGGCGGCGGCCTCGGCGAGCTTGGCCACGATATGCGGAGCGGTCGGCAGGTCGGGATTGCCCATGCCGAGGTCGATCACGTCCTGTCCGGCGCCGCGAGCTCGCGCCTTCATCGCGTTCACTTCCGCGAACACGTAGGGCGGCAGGCGCTTCAGCCGGTGGAATTCGGAGTCGTCCATGTCTGTCTTCCCTAGGAGGCGATGACGCCGACGGCGCGATGCGCCGTTCTGGTCGGATATGCCGGCTCATCGCCGGTCGGTGCCGCTTCGGCCTTGTTGGGATCGGCCGCGGGCGCCGGCGTGGCCGGGGGTGTCCAGTCGGGCGGCGGGGTGAAAGCCTTGTTCGGATCGGCGGGCGCTGCAGGGACTGCAGGGGCCGGGACCGTGGCAGGCGCTGGCGGCGCGACGGGCTCCGGAGCGGCTGAAGGCGGCGCGGCGGACGGCGGAGCGATAGGGGCTGCGGTGACCGGCCCCGGCGGCGAGACGGGCGCGGCGACCGGCGGCTGATCCGAAGTGATCGTTCCGGCGCCGATCGGCGGCGCGCCGACGGGCGCCGTCGCGGGTGCACCCCCCTCGCGATTTTCCTTGTCCTTGGCTTCCTTCTCGGCGGCGTCACGCTCCAGGCGCTCCTCTCGCGCCTTGCGGTCACGTTCCGCCTGCTCCTTCTCTATGGCCTCTTTTTGAGCCTTCTGGCCGCCCTTGCCGGCGACGACAGACCCGATGGCAGGCGCGTTACGCTCATCGACGGCAACGCCGGCGTCGTATTGCGGGTTGGCGGGCGGCGGGGGAAGGCTGGAGGAAGGTTGCACG
Organism: uncultured Rhodospirillales bacterium; assembly: GCA_945957125.1. GTDB lineage: Bacteria > Pseudomonadota > Alphaproteobacteria > Reyranellales > Reyranellaceae > Reyranella. The sequence goes on from CAMFJT010000425.1 coordinate 1,309, forward strand.
TTGCGTTCGACGCCCGGTCGCGGCGGCGGGCCCATGGGCGTCGACCCACCGATCCAGTCGCAGCCGGCCAGCAAGGCAAGTGCAGACACGCCAAGCAGGCCGAGCCAGCGACCGCTGCCGTTCGTGTCCTGGTGTCGCTGCATCGTCATCACCCGCTGTGTACGCTTGAAAGCCGATTTTCCGCCTGTTTAGCGGAGACCGGGAGGAAATTTGACCCGTCAGTTGTCGCAGCCTACCTATGAAAGGCAAGTGGCGGCCCGGGTCGGCACTAGTTATGGTACCGGGGCGTTGAATTTACCGCAAGAAACGCCACAAAGGCAATGATTCGGAAGGGGAAACGCATGTCCGATAGTCCCGCCCCCGCAGCCCTCGGCGGCCTGTCCCCGGAGGAGTCCGAGAAGCTCCAGGAGGCCTTCAAGGACATCGCCACGCGCAGCCAGAAACTGCTGCAGGACTTTTCCCAACGCTATCAGGCCGACGGCCAGCAGCCGGCCGACCCGCTCCATCTCACCCAGACCTTCATGGATTTCACGGCCAAATTGCTGGCCGACCCGAACCGGCTGGTCCAGGCGCAGGTCGAGCTGTGGCAGCAATACATGAAGCTCTGGCAGGTCACGGCCCAACGCATGATGGGCCAGACGGTCGAGCCGGTGGCCGAGCCGGCCCGCGGCGACAAGCGCTTCAACGATCCGGCCTGGAAGGACGAGGTCGTCTTCGACTATCTGAAGCAGTCCTATCTGCTGACGGCGCGGTGGCTGCAGGGCACCATCAAGGAGGTCGAGGGCGTCGACGACAAGACCGCCCGCAAGGTCGATTTCTATACACGCCAGTTCATCGACGCGATGTCGCCGTCGAATTTCGCCCTGACCAACCCGCAGGTCGTGAAGGCCACCGTCGAGACCAAGGGCGAGAACCTGCTCAAGGGCCTTCAGAACCTGCTCGGCGACCTCGAGCGCGGCAAGGGCCGGCTCGAGATCCGACAGACCGACATGGACGCCTTCAAGGTCGGCGGCAACGTCGCCACTTCGCCCGGCAAGGTCGTCTATCAGAACGATATCATCCAGCTCATCCAGTACGCGCCGACCACCGAGGAGGTCTACGAGATCCCGCTGCTGATCGTGCCGCCGTGGATCAACAAGTTCTACATCCTCGACCTCAAGCCCGAGAACTCTTTCATCAAGTGGGCGACCGAGCAGGGCTACACGGTCTTCGTGATCTCCTGGGTCAATCCCGACGAGCAGCTCGCGAAGATGGTGTTCGAGGACTATATGAAGCTTGGCCCGCTGGCGGCGCTGGACGCCATCGCCAAGGCCACGGGCCAGCCCAAGGCCTCGGCGATCGGCTACTGCATCGGCGGCACGCTGATGGCAGCCACGCTGGCCTATATGGCGGCGCGCAACGACGACCGGATCGTCGCCTGCACCTTCTTCACGGCGCAGGTCGACTTCAGCGAGCCCGGCGAGCTCGGCGTGTTCATCGACGAGGACCAGCTCGCGAGCGTCGAGGAGATGATGGGGAAGAAGGGCT
>CAMFJT010000426.1 GCA_945957125.1 uncultured Rhodospirillales bacterium
GCCACTCCGTGGCGCTCATGAATCTTGAGCGCCACGGAGTGGCGCGGTCCCAGCGTATGACATCCCTCGGCCTCATTCCGCCGCCTCCTTCCCCTGGCCCATTGCGCGCATCGATTCGGTGCGCAGCAGGGCCCACAGGCGCGAGGTGACGGCGCCGAAGTCCGGCCGCTCGGCCAACCGCGAATCGCGCTCGCGCGGCCAGCCGGTCTCGACCACGTCGATGAAGCGGCCGGGCCGGGCCGACATCACGCCGATGCGGTCCGACAGGAGGTTGGCCTCGTCGAGCGCGTGGGTGATCAGCAGGACGGTGGCGGAGGTTTCGCGCCACAGCCGCAGCAGCTCGTCGCCCATCAGCAGGCGCGTCTGCTGATCGAGAGCGCCGAACGGCTCGTCGAGCAGGATGAGGCGCGGCTGCAGCACCAGCGTGCGCGCGATGCAGACCCGCTGGCGCATGCCGCCCGAGAGCTGGCTGGGATAGGCGCGACGGAAGTCGCCCAGCCCCATGAAGCCGATCGCGAAATCGACCCGCCGGCGCGTCTCGCCCGCTTCCATGCCCAACCGGCGCAGGCCGAAGGCCACATTGTCCTCGACGGTCAGCCAGGGAAACGAGGCGTCCTCCTGGAAAACCACGCCGACGCCGTCCGGCACGACGCCGGCCACCGTCCTGCCCTCGAACTCGACCTTCCCCTGGCTCGGCACCGCGAGCCCCGCCAGCACGTCGAGCAGGGTGGACTTGCCGCAGCCCGACGGGCCCACGACGCTGAAGAACTCGCCCCGGCGCAGCTCGAGCGACAGCGGCCCCAGCGCATGCACCGCCGCGTGCCCCGCCCGCGGCGGGTAGACGCGCGATACGTCGGTCAGGCGTGCGACGATGTCGTTCATTGCGTCTTCGACTGCAGGTCCTTCGGGATGAAGCGATCGTCGATGGCGGCCTTCCAGTCGACCGGACCGGCCAGTGCGCCGGTCTCGACCAGCGACTGCGCCGTGAGCTCCATGAGCTTCATCTTCAGCTCGCCGCGGCCGAACCAGTCCGGCGTCTGCTTGAGCAGCCCGGCCAGCGCGCTGGCGGCGATGTCCGGCGGCAGGTTGTAGCCCTTGGCCAGGCTCGCCGCGGCCTCCTTCTGATCGGCGTAGATCACGTCGACGCCCTTGCGGCGGCCCTCGATCACGGCGCGCAGCTTGTCCGCCTTCTTCGCGATCATCTCGTCCGTCGTGATGCCCACCGTCTGGGTGTAGGGCGGCAGCTTGGCATCGAGCCACGGGATGATCTTGTACTTGGCGCCGGCCTTCATCTTCTGCGAGTAGATCGGCTCGGGGATGATGGCGATGTCGATCTTGTTGTGCTCGAGTGCCGTCAGGCCCGCGCCGAAATCGCCGATCGCCACCATGGTCACCTCGGACGGCTTGATGCCGTGCGATTTCAGGACGGCGAAGATGGTGCTCTCGCTGACCGACTTCGGCCGGCTGTAGACGAAGCGCTTGCCCTTGAGATCATCAGGCGTGTCGATCTTCATGTCCGGTCGCGTCACCCAGAAGCTGCTGGGGCCGTCGGTGCCGCCGCTGACGATCTTGATGTTGAAGCCTTCCTTCAGCGCGCTGAGCGCGGCCGGGAACGCCACCTCGGCGAACAGCGTGTCGCCCGCCATCATGTTGCGCACGCTGGTGCCGCCGCCCTTGGAGGTGAGGATGCTCGAGACATCGACGCCGGCCTGCTTGAAATACCCCTTGTCGAGCGCCACGGCATAGGGTGTGCCGTAGAGCAGCGAGGCGTAGTGGGTGACGACGATATCCTCGGCGCGCGCCGCACTCGCGAGGCCGAGGCCGAGCGCAAGCGCCGCCAACATCGTGCGAACCGATCTCATGGGCATCCTCCAACTGGCCAGCCTCAGAGGACCGGCTCTCCTATTGTCATGACATTAGGACAATGCTTCGCCGAGAAGTCAACGCGGGCGAGGCGGTTGGCAGACCGTCGGGTCGCGGATATCGTCCTGCACCGCCGATCGCGTCAGCGTTCGCCATGATCGTGTTGCAGAGCCCGATCTCGCCCAGCTCGACAATCGCCGGCGGCTCCAACCAATGGGACATCACAATGCGTGCTCTTTTCGTGGCGGCGATCGCGGCTCTTTCATTCGCCGGCAGCGCCGCGGCGCATCACCTCTGGATCGAGCCGGACGGGCAGGAGGCGAGGCTCTATTTCGGCGAGTTCGAGGAAAACCTGCGCGAGGCCTCTCCCGGCCTGCTGGACCGCTTCGCGCCGCTTCCCGAGGCGAGGGTGGTCGGCGCTGCCGGCGCCCAGCCGCTCAAGCTCGAGAAGTCACCGGGCGCCTTCGTGCTGAGCGGCCCGATCGGAGCCGGCGACAGCATCGTCGCCGAGCAGGCGCGAGTGACGGAACGCACTCAGGGCGACAAGCCGATCCGCACGCTCGGCCGGCTGGCGGCCCGCTACGTGCCCGACCTGGCCGAGCGCGCGCCGGTGCTCACCCTCGACATCGTGCCGACCGGAAAGCGGGGCAGCTTCCGTGTCGTCTATGACGGCAAGCCGCTGGCGAAGGCCAAGCTCGAGCTGATCGCCGAATCAGGCTGGAAGAGGGAATACCGCGCCGACGATCAGGGCGCGGTGGCCGTCAGCCTGCCGTGGCGCGGCGCCTACGTGATCGAGCTCGAGCACAACGACGCCGCCGGCGGCGGAGAGGGCGCAGGAGCTTACGACCGGAAGCGCTTCGTGACCGTGCTCTCGTTCCGCGTCGCCGATGGTCTGCAAGGCCCGCCCGCGCCGCCGGTCACCGTGCCCAGGCGCGGCAACTGA
>CAMFJT010000427.1 GCA_945957125.1 uncultured Rhodospirillales bacterium
CGCTTGCGCAACACCGTGATCCACGACAGGCCGGCCTGGCAGCCTTCGAGCGTCAAGAGCTCGAACAGCGCGCGGTCGTCCTTGAGCGGCCGGCCCCATTCGGAGTCGTGGTATTCCTCGTAGAGCGGATCGGCGGAAGCCCACCCGCATCTGGCCTTGCCGTCCGTGCCGGCCACCGTATCGTGCTTCAGAACCATGCGAGGAAACTAATGCCCAAGGATCTCAGCGACCTCAAGGTCTGCATCTTCGACGTGTTCGGCACGGTGGTCGACTGGCGCGGCAGCCTGATCGAGGACCTGCCCGGGCTCGGCAGGAAATACGGTCTCGACACCGACTGGACGAGCTTCGCCGACGACTGGCGCGGGCTGTACCAGCCGCAGATGGCGAGGGTGCGCAAGGGCGAGCTGCCGTGGACGCGGATCGACGAATTGCACAAGGAAGCCTTCGAGATGCTGCTCGCCAAGCGCGGGCTGAAGCATCCGGGCGAGGCGGGCGCGTGGGAGTTCACCCATCTCTGGCACAAGCTGCGGCCCTGGCCTGATTCGGTCGAGGGCATCGGGATGATGAAGAAGAAGTTCGTCGTCGCGACGCTCAGCAACGGCAACGTGGCGCTGCTGATCAACATGGCCAAGCACAGCGGCATTCCCTGGGATCACTGCTTCTCCGGCGAGACCTTCCATCACTACAAGCCCGATCCCGAATCCTATCTCGGCGTGGTCGACAGCATGTACCTCAAGCCGCACCAGGTGATGCTGGTCGCCGCCCACAACGGCGACCTCGCCGCGGCGCAGAAATGCGGCCTGTCCACCGGCTACGTGAACCGCCCCTACGAGCACGGCCCCGGCCAGAAACGCGACTTCAAGGCCGAGGGCGACTGGGACGCCGTCGGCGACACGATCATCGAGGTCGCGAGGAAGATCGGGGCGTGATCGAGCTGAATGAAGCTTCTTCCCTTCATGCTCCTCTCCCCCGCTAGGGGGAGAGGCGGGGTGAGGGGGTCACAGACGATGTGCGCAACCCCCTCACCTAACCTCTCCCCCAAGTGGGGGAGAGGAACATGAAGGGAAGAAGCTTCGCGGCACTACACCCCGATCGTCGTCAGGTCCTGGAACCAGTGCTGGGCCTGGACGTATGACTTGATCTTGGGCGACAGCGCATGCGGGTTGGTGTCGTGCACGACCCAGATCAGCACGGCGTCGTCGACCACCTTCTCGTGCACCCGGGCCAGCAGGGCGTCCTGCTTGGCCGCGTCGAAGGTGTTGAGCGTCTCGTTGATCAGCCGGTCGACCTCCTCGTTCTTGTAGTGGCTCCAGTTCACGCCCACCGGCGCGGCCTGGTTGGAGGCGAAGAAGCGGGTGATGGCGTAGACCGGGTCGGACGTCACGTAGGCGATGTTGTTGGCCGTGATGTCCTTGTTCATCTCCGCTTTCGCGCCGGCCCGCCAGGCGGTGTACATCGCCTCGAGCTCGACGACCTTGAACGCCACGTCGATATAGACCTCCTTGAACATCTCCTGGATGGCCTCGTTCATCGGCAGCGACAGCATCTGGCCCGTGCCGCCCGAGGCGACTACGAACTTCGTCTTGAGCGAATTTGCCTTACTGAAGCCTGCGTCGGACATGAGCTTGCGCGCCTCGTCGGGCGCGTATTTCAGCGCGAAGGTCGGCTTGCCGAACCACGGGCTGGTGCGGTCGACCTGGCCGTAGGCGGGTTTCGCCAGCCCGTTCAGCAGCTTCACGATGGCATCGCGGTCGATCGCGAGGTTGGCCGCCTTGCGCAGGCGGATGTCGGTCCAGGGCGAGCCCTCGACCAGCGAGGGATGGTAGTTCCAGACATGCGGCGTGACGTTCTGCTCGATCCGCATGCCGCCCTGCTTGAGCCGCGTCACCGCGTCGGGCGGCGGCGTCTCGATCATGTCGACGGCGTTGGACAGCAGCGCGGCGGTACGCGCCGAGTCCTCCGGCGCCACGATCAGCACCAGGCGGTCCGCCTTTGGAATCCGTTTGGGATTCCAGTAGCCCTCATTCTTCACCAGCTCGGCGCGTTCGCGCGGCACGAGCCGGGCGAGCTTGAACGGGCCGGTGCCCGATGGCTCCGACGCGAACTTGTTCCAGTCCTTGCCGAGCTTCTCCCACTGCGCCGGGCTCGACACCAGGAACCACAGCATCTGATAGGGGAACAGCGCATCGACCGCCTTGGTCTTGATCTCGATCGCCATGTCGCCGGTCTTTTTGTAGCTGGCGATCGAGGGCAGGCGCGGCCGCACCTGCGCGGCCTGTCGCTGGTCGAATTGCGGCGCTTCCTTGTTGAAGACCTTCTCCAGGTTCCACACGACGGCATCGGCGTCGAACGCGGCGCCGTCGTGGAACTTCACGCCGTCGCGCAGCTTGAACGTCCACAGCGTCTTATCGGCGTCGTTCACCGTCCATTCGGTGGCGAGGCCGGGGATCAGCTTGCCCGGCCGGTCGGCGACATCGAGCTCCCACGCGACCAGCGGATCGTAGAGCGTGAGGCCGGTGAACTTGTAGGCGCCGGCGCCGCGATCGGGCTGGCCCGTCGTCAGCGGCACGTCGGCCATCGAGATGCCGAAGCGCACGACCTTCTCTTGCGCGAGCGCGGGCACCGGCAGGGCGGCGAGGGCGCCGGCACCAACGACGATGGAACGACGGGACAGCTTCATTGGGTGACTCCAGTTTCATGCCTTGCTGGGCTGTCTCTTATACACATCTGACGCTGCCGACGAAGAGGATAGTGTAGTTCT
>CAMFJT010000428.1 GCA_945957125.1 uncultured Rhodospirillales bacterium
ACCAGAAGGCCAGCGCCGACAGCACGGTCGGCACGATCCACGGCAGCAGGATGATCGCCCGCAGCAGGTTCTTCATCGGCAGGTGCCGGTTCAGCAGCAGCGCCAGCCACAGGCCCAGCGCGAATTTCCCGAAGGTCGCGACCGCCGTGTAGAAGACGCTGTAGAACACCGCCGTCCAGAATTGCGGATCCTCGAGCAGGTATTCGAAGTTCTCGAAGCCGATCCAGTTGCCGGTACGGCCGATCTTGGTGTCGGTGAAGGACAGCCAGATGCCGAGGCCCAGCGGGTAGGTCAGGAACACCGTCAACAGGCCGACGGCCGGCAACAGGCACATGAAAATCAGGAACGCCTTGTTGTCGAACAGGCGCGCCAGCCAACCCTGCTGTATTCGGGTCCGGTTCCAGTCGGTCATCGTGGCGACGGTCATCTTCCCTCCGAAGAGCGGGAAAGGCGGCGCGGCCCTCGATGGCCGCGCCGTCCCCTCGGCTGTGCCTTAGCGGTAGTAGCGGCGCGTGCGACGCTCCGCTTCCTTGGCGGCATCGGCCGGCGTCGCCTGGCCGGCGGCCACCGAGGCGAACATCTGCACGAGGATGTATTCCGCCGCGACCGTGCCGGCGGCCTGGGTGATCGGGCCCTTGTAGCCGCTCCAGAACCGGTTGTTCATGGTGCTGCGATAGATCGCGATCTTGGGATCGCTCGACCACACCTTGCTCTTGTCGTAGGCGTTGAGCGGATGCGACCAGTAGCCGAGGCAGCCGGTCAGCCACGGATCGTACTGCTCGGCCTCCATCATGAAGGCGAGGTAGGCCTTGGCGGCGTTGGGGAACTTGCTGTGCTTGAACACCATGGCGTTCAGCACCGTGGCGCTCATCGGGGTCGAGCTGGCCACGCCTTGGGTCAGCAGCGCGTGCTCGGTGTCGTCGGCGATCGCCTTGGTGGCCGGATCGTTCTTCAGCGCGAAGTACATCGACACGCCGTTGGCCGTGAAGAACAGCTCGTTCGACGCATAGGCCCGGTTGTTGCTGATGTCGTTCCACGACATCGTGCCCGGGATGAACGTCGGATAGAGCTCCTTCACGTAGTTGAGGGCGTTGACGGTTTCCTTGCTGTTGATGATGACCTTGCCGTCCTCGTCGACCAGCGCGCCGCCATGGCTCCACAGCATCCAGTTGGCGAAGCCGTTGGCGTCGCCCACCGCGTTGCCGAGCGCGAAGCCCGCCGGCTTCTTGATCTTCTGGAGCTGCTGGCAGAGCTTCAGCAGCTCGGGAAGCGTGGTCGGCACCTTGTCGAAGCCGGCCTCCTTCACCGCCGAGGCGCGATAGACCAGCGGGCCGCCGGTGCCGCCCATCGGGATGCCGATCCAGTTGTTGGTCTTGGCCTTCTTGCCGAACTTCTCGCCGAGGAACATCCAGCCGCCGTACTTCTTGCCGAGATACTCGGCGACGTCGCTGAGCTCGACCACCTTGTCGGCGTAGATGTGCGGGTCTTCCGCCCAGCCCAGCACGATGTCGGGGCCGGCGCCGGTGTTGGCCGACACGGCGGTCTGCTGGCGGATGTCTTCCCAACCCACGAAGTCGACCTTGATCTCGACACCGGTTTCCTTGGCGAACTTGGCGCTGTTGGCGCGGAAGATCACCTCGTCGGGCTCGACGAAGCGCGCAGGCCGGATCAGGCGGAGCGTTGCGCCCTTTTCGATCGGCAGCTTGGGCGCCGGCACGTCGGCCTTGGGGATCTCCGACTGTGCGTTGGCCTTGCCGGCCATCGCCATTGCCGCCGCCGCGGCACCGAGGATGATCGACTCACGCCGCTTGATGATGAACGCCATTGTTGTTTCCTCCTGACTGACCTTTGGTTTGTCTTCTTTTCCCCGTTCTCAGAGGCGCTGGCCCGACTGCTGGTCGAACAGATGGACCAGGGCGGGATCGGGCCTCACGGGCAGGATCTCGCCGGGCTTCGCCGTAACACGCTCGCGGAACGCACCGATGACCGGCTGGCCGCCGATCCGCATCATGACCTGGGTCTCGGAGCCGGTCGGCTCGACCACCTGGACCGTGGCCGGAATGCCGTCGGGATCGAGCATCAGATGCTCGGGCCGGACGCCGTAGACCGCCGGACCGTCTGCCGGACGGCCGCCATTGGTCGGCAGCGGCCACGCCGTGCCGTCTTCCATGCGCAGTGCACCGTTCGAGACCGTGCCCTTCACCATGTTCATGGCCGGCGAGCCGATGAAGCCCGCCACGAAGAGATTGGCCGGCCGGTCGTAGAGTTCGAGCGGTGCGCCGATCTGCTCGATATGGCCGTTGTTCATGACCACGATCTTGTCGGCCATGGTCATGGCCTCGATCTGGTCATGGGTGACATAGACCGTCGTGACCTTGAGCCGCTGGTGCAGCTCCTTGATCTCCGAGCGCATCTGGACGCGCAGCTTGGCGTCGAGGTTGGAAAGCGGTTCGTCGAACAGGAAGACCTGGGGATTGCGCACGATGGCGCGGCCCATGGCGACGCGCTGGCGCTGTCCGCCGGAGAGCTGACGCGGGAAGCGATGCAGGAGCTGCTCCAGACCCAGGATCTTGGCGGCCCGGCCGACCTCCTCGTCCATTACCGACTTCGGAGCCTTCGCGAGCGTCAGCGAGAAGGCCATGTTGTCGTAGACCGTCATGTGCGGATAGAGCGCGTAGTTCTGGAACACCATCGCGATGTCGCGATCCT
>CAMFJT010000429.1 GCA_945957125.1 uncultured Rhodospirillales bacterium
GCTTCTGCGAGAAGGGCAAGGGCGGCGCCTTCGTGGCCGACGGCAACCTGATCTCCGGCACCGGCAAGCTGCCGTTCAACACCGACGGCGGCGGGCTATGCAGCAATCATCCCGCCAACCGCGGCGGCCTCACCAAGGTGCTCGAGGCGGTGCGCCAGCTCCGCGGCGAGGCGCATCCCAAGGTGCAGGTGAAGAACTGCGATCTCGCCCTCGCGCACGGCACCGGCGGCTCGCTCGGTCTGCGCCATGGCAGCTCTACCGTCATCCTGGAGAGGGAATAGTCCGATGGCCGAGACCAAGGAACGCAAGCTGCCAGCGCCGGCCGTCAGCCAGGAGACGCAGGCCTATTGGGATGCCGCCGCGCAGGGCAAGCTGCTGGTGCGCAAGTGCACGGCCTGCGGGCAGGCGCACCATTATCCGCGCACGATCTGCCCGTTCTGCTTCAGCGACAAGACCGAATGGGTCGAATGCTCGGGCAAGGGCACGATCTATTCCTACAGCGTCATGCGCCGCGCGCCGGTGCCCTACGCCATGGCCTATGTCACGCTGGCGGAGGGGCCGCGCATGGTGACCAACATCGTCGACTGCGATTTCGACGCCCTGAAATGCGAGCAGCCGGTGAAGCTGGTCTTCAAGCCGACCGACGGCGGCCCGCCGCTGCCGATGTTCACGCCGGCCTGAGGTTTGCCGCTGGGATGACGCGATCACTCTGTTCGCGTTGGCGTCCGCGATCGAGGGTTCGATTTCAGCGTACGGCGGCGATGTACCGGTCGGGGCGGAGCAGCGCCGAGCGCACGCCGTTCTGGGCGAGCCAGACCTCGCCGACGCCGGGCAGCAGAACCGCATCCGGTCTTTCGGCGGCGAGCAGGTCGGTCTCGCCGACGATCGCGAAGCGCGGTCCGATCGCCTCGTCCATCAGGCGGCCGTCAGGCAGGCGCGGCTGGGGGAAGATCGTGCCGACCGGCGGCGGCCCCTCGGCGCGGCAGCCGGGTCCGAGTTGCGGCTGGGGGAAGTCGAACATCTCGGCGCCGGCGGCAAAGCGGGCGTCGCGTGCCGCGGCTGCGGCCGGATCGGTTTCCTGCAACACCGCGCCGAGCGTCACGGCGAGCTCGATGAAGGTGCGGACATGCGGCACGCGTTCGCTCTCGTAGGTATCGAGCAGCGACTCCGGCGCATTGCCGCGTAGCACGGCGGCGAGCTTCCAGGCGAGATTGGCCGCATCGCGCATGCCCGCGCACATCCCCTGCCCGAGGAAGGGCGGCGTCTGGTGGCAGGCATCGCCAGCCAGCAGCAGGTTGGCCTTGCGCCAACCTTCCTGCACGACCGAGTGGAAGGTGTAGACGGCGGCGCGCTCGATGCGGGCGTCCTCCGGGCCGAGCCAGCGCTCGATCAGCGGCCAGAAGGTCCCGGGTTCGGCCACACGCGCCGGATCGTCGCCCGGCATCAGCATGATCTCCCAGCGCCGTCGCGCGCCGCCGACATTGACCACGGTCATCGGCCGATGGGGATCGCAAAGCTGGACGGTATAGTCGGGAAGCTCCTTCACCCGGCGCGAGGAGGGGTCGCACAGCAGGTCGACCACCAGCCACGGCTGATGCAGGCCGAGATCGCAGGATCGGCCTCCGATCGCCCGCCTTACCAGCGAGCGCGCGCCGTCGCAGCCCACGACGTAGCGCGCGTCGAGCCCGGCTACATCGGCGACTTCATGGCCGAGATGGACCTCGACCTGGGGGTAGCGGCCGACGCCCTCGCGCAGGATCTGCTCGAGCATCGGTTGGTGGAAGTACCAGTTGTTCGGCCAGCCGTGCGGTCCGGGGCCGGGAATGCCGCGCCGCACGATGAGGGTCCGACCCTCGGCGTTGACGAAATGCATGCCCTGCGACGACGGCCGGGTCGCCAGGGCGATATGCTCGGCCAGCCCGGCCGACTGGAAGATGCGCATCACCTCGCCGTCGAAATGCACGGCGCGCGGTAGCGGATGGATCGCCGTATCACGCTCGTAGACCGCGACCGACAGCCCGGCCTGCCCCAGCAGGTTCGCCAGCAGCGCTCCCACCGGTCCATAGCCCACGATAGCGACGTCGTATTTCGGGCTCACCGGCCAGTCCCTCGTTCGCATGTCTTTTGCCTCCCTGCGCGTAGCGCGGGGAGGAGAATGATCCTACATCAGGCGTCGTGGTTCGCCTCAGCCGTGTAGCGCCTCCCACACCCGCTCGGGCGTTGCCGGCATGTTGATGTGCTTGCCGCCCAGCGCGTCGACGATGGCGTTCATCACCGAGGGCAGGGAGCCGGCGCAGCCCGCCTCGCCGCACCCCTTGGCGCCCAGCACGTTGGTCTTGGCCGGCACCGAGTGATAGCCCATGGCGAAGAACGGCACGGTGTCGGCACGCGGCAGGGCGTAGTCGGTGAAGCTGCCGGTCAGCGGCTGGCCTTCCTCGCTGTAGACGACGCGCTCGAACATCGCCTGGCCGATGCCCTGCACCACGCCGCCGTGGCTCTGGCCCTCGACCAGCAGCGGATTGATCACCGTGCCGAAGTCGCCGACCATCGTGTACTTCACGATGTCGACGATGCCGGTGTCGGGATCGATCTCGACCTCGCAGACATGCGTGCCGTTGGGATAGGCCGACGGCGCCGCCTCGTGGACGTGGCTGACATCGAGCG
>CAMFJT010000430.1 GCA_945957125.1 uncultured Rhodospirillales bacterium
GCGGGGGGGGGCGTGTTGGGTAGCCCCCGCTCCTGCTTGTGTTTTTGGTGTCGGCCGTGGCGGGGCCGGCGGGGGGGGGGGGGGCCGCGGCCCCCCCCCCCACGACCGGGCCCGACCGCGCGTCGGGATCCGACGCCACGCAGATCACCTGGACCGACGGCAAGCCGGCCTACAGCATCACCTGCATCAATCCGGGGGGATGTCAGGAGCGTGCACTGGCGATGTGTCGGCAGAATGGATTCACGACGCTCAGCAGTGAGAACATGCCGACCGTCGGCGCCATACGCACGGTGCACGGCCGGCCATCGGCCGTCATCCGCTGCAACTGACGTCTCAGCGCTTTCCCGTTCCGGCGAGTCAGGCGGCCTTGCGGACGGCCGCGGCAGCCAGCACCATCGCGGCGCACTTCTCGCCGATCATGATGCTGGGGGCGTTGGTGTTGCCGCTGGTCAGCGTCGGCATGATCGAGGCGTCGGCGACGCGCAGGCCCTGCAGGCCGTGCACGCGCAGCTCTGAGTCGACCACGGCCATCGGATCGCCGCCCATCTTGCAGGTACCGATCGGGTGGTAGGTCGTCTCGGCGTTCTTGCGGATCCAGTCGAGCAGCTCCTCGTCGGTCTGCAGGTGCGCGCCGGGCGCGATCTCCTCGCCGGTGACCTCCTTCAGCGGTGACGTCGCCATCAGCTCGCGGCCCTTGCGCACGGCAGCCAGCACGCCGGTGCGGTCGTGCTCGGTCGACAGGAAGTTGAATCGGATGGCCGGCGGCTCGGCCGGGTCGGCGGACTTGATGTGGATCGAGCCGATGCTCTCGGAGCGCAGCACGTTGACGTTCATCGTGATGCCCTTCCGCTTGGACACGCGCCGCTCCTTGTTCACCATCTCGTAGAGGAAGGGCGCGATCGAGATCGTGGCGTCCGGCGTCTCGGCGCCCGGGCGCGTGCGGAAGTACATGCGGATCGGCACCGAGGTCGAGGCGAGGAAGCCCTCGCGGAACAGCCCGTACTTCACCGCTTCGCGCGCCAGCCGCCAGCCGCGCGCATTGTCGTTGAAGGTGAGGTTCTTCTCCCTGATCGCGAACTTCACGCGCGGCGAATAATGATCGCGAAGGTTCTCGCCGACGCCCTTCAGCTGGTGCGTCGGCGCGATGCCGAGCGAGCGCAGGAAGTCGCCTTGGCCGATGCCCGACAGCTCGAGCAGCTTGGGCGAGTTGATTGAGCCGCCCGAGACGATCACTTCGCGTGCCGCCCGCGCCTCGCGCTTCTCGCCGCGCACGGAGTAGCGCACCCCGACGCAGCGCTTGCCTTCGAGGATGAGCTGCTCGGCCATCGCGCCCTGCTCGATGGTCAGGTTGCGCCGCGAGCGTGCCGGGTCGAGATAGCAGAACGCCGTGCTCTGGCGGCGACCCTTGGCGATCGTCACCTGCGACATGCCGATGCCTTCCTGCGTGGCGCCGTTCTGGTCGGGGTTGTAGGGCAGGCCGATCTTGGCGGCGGCCTCGATCATCATCTCCAGAAGCGGCACCTTGTGGCGCGGCGTGTGGGTGACGCGCAGGATGCCGTCGCGGCCGCGGAACTCGTCCGAGCCGCCGTCGAAGCTCTCCATGCGCTTGAAGATCGGCAGCACGTCCTGATAGCTCCAGCCGCGGTTGCCGAGCTGCGCCCAATGGTCGTAGTCCTGCGCCTGGCCGCGGATGAAGACCATGCCGTTGATCGAGCTCGAGCCGCCCAGCATCTTGCCGCGCGGCACCTCGATGCGCCGCCCGCCCGAGCCTTCGTCCGGCTCCGATGCGTAGCACCAGTTGACCGCCGGATTGTCGATCATCTTGGCGACGCCGACCGGCACCCTCGACCAGAAGAAATTCGAGCCCTCGGTGCCCGCTTCGAGCAGCAGCACGCGATAGGTGCCGCTTTCCGACAGCCGGCTGGCGACCACCGCGCCTGCCGAGCCCGCACCGACGACGATATAGTCATACGTGGATTGGCCAGCCATCGCCTGCATTCCTTCTTGCAACCCGGGGGCGGCAGCGCGACCCTTCCTGCAGAAGGAGGAAGCCATGGCGCCCGACACCACCATGATGCCCACAGAAAAAGCCCCCGGCCAGACAATTGCCCACGGCCGTATCGCAGAGCCTGTCCTGGTCAAGGGACGGCGCGAGTTCTTCACCTATCGCGATCTCGGCGTGGCCGACGCCAGCGCCGGTGGCATGCGCGCCCAGGTGATGAAGGCGACGCAGGGGTTGAGCGAGCCGACCGGCTGGCACTATCACGAGTGCGACGGCCAGTTCATCTACATCCTCAAGGGCTGGGTCGACCTGCAATTCGAGGACGGCCGGACCCTGCGCGTCGAGGAGGGGGATTCCCTCTTCATCCCCGGCTTCATGAAGCACAACGAGATCCGCACCGCCGACGAGATGGAGATCCTCGAGGTCTCGACCCCGGGCCAGATGGGCACGCGGCCGTGCGATCCGCCGCCCGGCTGGAAGGATTGAGACTGCTCTTCTTCGCTGGGACCGCGCCACTCCGAGGTTGTGAATTTATCGACGGACAATGGATCATCCCGGTCCTGCGACCCAATTACCTCACCCTGAGCCACCAGCGCCACAGGCGCTGCGCACGGACCATGAACTGGTT
>CAMFJT010000431.1 GCA_945957125.1 uncultured Rhodospirillales bacterium
GCTTCACGCCGAGCAGCTGGGCCATCTGGTTCTTGAGGCCGAACGCGCCCTGGTTACCGGCGTGGAAGGTATAACGGTCGGTCTCCTTGTCGTAGAAGGCGACGGCCGAGCGCGGCTCCATCGCGCAGACCACGATGCGGTTGCTGACCAGACGCAGGCGCGTGACGTGCGCGGCCTTCGCGAAGGCCTCGTCGACCTTTGGCGTATCGCCGTAGTGATAGTCCGCGCAGACATTGCCCGGCACGTCGTCGAACACCTCGGGCGCGCCGGGCTGCGCGGCCTCTCGAGCCTCGGTCACGGCGGGCAGGGGCTCGATGTCGACGAGCACCGCCTCCGCGGCATCCTTGGCCTGTGCCTGGGTCTCGGCGACGACGAAGGCCACCGGATCGCCGACGAAGCGGACCTTGTCGGTCGCCAGCGAATAGCGCGTCGGCGTCTTCATCGGCGAGCCGTCGCGCTGCGGCACCATCATCACGGTCTTGAGCGCGCCGTAGCCCGCCGCATTGAGGTCGGCGCCGGTCCAGACGCCGAGCACGCCCGGCATGCCGCGCGCCTCCTCGATGTCGATACCCTTGATGGTGCCGTGCGCCACCTGGCTGCGCACCATCACGCACCATGCCTGGTTAGGCATGTTGACGTCGTCGCTGTAGCGGCCCTCGCCCTTGAGCAGGGTCGGGTCCTCGTTGCGCGGCACCGGCTGGCCGACGGCGAACTTCATCGAGTCGAGAGCGTCCGCGGCAATAGGGGCGTTCATGAACCGTCCATCGAAATTAGGGCAATATCCAGTCAACTATAGCGCGAAAGGGGTCTCGTATCGCGGTTCATCGACCCTTCGTCCTGTAGTCCGTCCCGGTTACCGCTGCAAGAATGGTGCCCATTCATTGTCGGGAGGGTCGATGTCGGCGATTGCATGGGAACTGCCCGAGGACGTGCGCTCGGTGCGCGATGGGTTGATCGATTTCGCACGCAAGGAGGTGTTGCCACGGCACGAGAAGCATCGCGATCTGTTCGAGGACCCGCGCCGGCTCTATCGCGAGGACGGTCGATTCTCCGACGATCTGAAGGGTCTTATCGGCGAGGTGCGCCGGGCCTCCGCCAAGGCCGGCTACTACAACATGTGCGTGCCCGAGGCGCTGGGCGGCGGCGGGCTGGCGCATCTTGCCTACTATGTCGGGTGGGAAGCGCTGTTCCATCTTTGCGGTCCGCAGAACTGGCTGATGCTCTACGTCATCAGCCATTGGGCATTCGGGCCGAGCCGCCTGCTGGAGAAGGTCACCGGCGAGGCGCGCGAGAAGATCCTGGCGCCGATGATGGCCGGCGAGGCTTCGATGTGCTTCGGCCTCAGCGAGCCGGGCGCCGGCTCCGACGCGGCCGCGCTGTCGACCAAGGCGGTGCCCGACGGCAATGGCTGGCGGCTGACCGGCCGCAAGATCTGGACCTCCAATTCGCCGGTCGCGGACTATTGCATCGTCTTCGCCGTCACCGATCCCGCTCGGGCGGCGGCGCGCAAGGGTGGCATCTCGGCCTTCCTCGTGCCGACCTCGTCACCCGGCTTCGAGGTCCAGCGCATCATCAAGCTGTTCGGCCATATCGGCGGCGACGAGGCCGAGCTGCGGCTGGAGGACGTGCGGGTCGAGCCGTGGCAGCTCGTCGGCGCGCTGCACCAGGGCTTCGCCGCGGCGCTGTACGGCGTGTCGCTCGGGCGCATCTACAATTCCGCGCGCGCTGTGGGTTACGGCCGCTGGGCGCTGGAGAAGGCGCTCGACTACGCCCAACAGCGCCAGGCGTTCGGCAAGCCGATCGCCGAATACCAGGGCGTCACCTTCCCGCTCGCCGAAAGCGCCATGGAACTGCACGGCGCCCACCTGATGGGCCTCAACGTCGCGACCCTGCTCGACCGCGGCGCGCCGGCCGTGAAAGAGCTGGCGATGACGAAAGCCTACTCCGTCCAGGTCGGCTACAAGGCCGTCGACCGCGCCATGCAGACCCACGGCGCCATGGGCTTCACCAACGAGCTCGGCCTGCATCACGCCTGGCACTCGCTGCGCATCGTCAACGTCGCCGACGGCACCAACGAGATCCTCAACCGCTCGATCGTCCAGCGCCTCCTGAAGGGCGATACGGAACTCTAGTCTTGCGCCGGGGGCGCGCCACTCCAGTGGCGCGCCCCCGGCAGAAGAGGATCATCCCCTCGCTTCGCTCAGGATGACACGATAGGCTTGGATCATGTCCAACCTCGATCCCGTCACCCTGACCGTCATCCAGAACGGCCTGATCCAGGTCTGCAACGAGATGGATCTCGCCTTCGTGCGCTCGGCCTTCTCGCCCGTGATCTCGGAGGGCATGGACCGGTCGGACGGGATCTATGATGCGGTCGACGGCTCGCTGATCGCGCAGGGCGAGCTCGGGCTGCCGGTGTTCGTGGGCACCATGCAGTTCTCGACCGGCGCGGTGATCGACCGGGTGAAGAGCCACTATGGCGGCACGGTCGATCCGGGCGACGTGTTCATCGTCAACGATCCCTATCTCGGTGGCACGCACCTGATGGACGTGCGCTTCGTGAAGCCGTTCTTCTACAAGGGCGAGCTGTTCG
>CAMFJT010000432.1 GCA_945957125.1 uncultured Rhodospirillales bacterium
CGCGAGGCGCGCGCAGAGCGGCCGCGCCGCGAGCGCCGACCGGACCGGGCGCAGGCGCGGGAAGCCGCCCCGCCCCGCGAGCCGCAACATCGCGAACCGCAACATCGCGAGCCCCGCCGGGAGCCGCGCGCGGATCGTCCGCCGCGCCAGCAGGAGCGCTCGCACGATCGCCGTCGCGACCGCGACGACGGTCCCGTGCCGATGGGCCTGGGCGACCACGTCCCGGCCTTCCTCGCCCGCTCGTTCCGCTAGGCCGCTCGCTCGAGGCTGACCATGCAGACCATCTTCGTCATGGTGAAGTGCGAGCTCGGCAAGGCCTACGAGGTCGCCGAGGAGGCGATGTCGGCCGATCATGTGTCGGAGGTCTACTCGACCTCCGGCCAGTACGATCTCCTGATGAAGTGCTATCTCGACGAGAGGACCGACATCGGCCATTTCGTCACCAGCCAGATCCAGACCCTGGCCCACGTGAAGGACACCTTCACGATCATCACCTTCAAGGCATTCGCCTGACGGGCATGATTGCCGCCCCGCGCCAGCATCTGCCACGCGGAGAGGAGTTCCTGCTCCTCCCGCCTTCTCTCCAGCCCTATGCCTACCGCATCGTCGACAAGCTGTTCGCCCACCGGGTGATCCGTCGCGGATCGGCCGTGCGCGACCTTCCGCGCGGGCGGGAGATCGCGCCGCGCTATCTTGTCGACGGCACAGAGCACGACGTGTCCTCGTTCATGGACCGCAATGCCATCGTCGGCCTGCTCGTGATTCGTCGCGGGGCGATCGTCCTCGAGCGCTATGGTCTCGGCCTGCAGGAGCACGATCGCTGGTCGACCATGTCGACGGTGAAGTCGATGACCGCGATGCTGGTCGGCGCGGCTGTGCGCGACGGGTCCATCTCCTCGATCGACGATCCGCTCACACGCTACCTGCCTGCCCTGCGCGACTCCGCCTATGAGGGTGTCACGCTGCGCCACGTCATGACGATGTCGTCCGGTACGCGCTGGACCGAAGATTACGGCGACCGCAGCTCCGACGTGAACCGCTACAGCAAGTCGCTGGCCGACAGGGTGCCGGGCGGAGTGTTGAGCCTGA
This sequence comes from uncultured Rhodospirillales bacterium, assembly GCA_945957125.1. Classification (GTDB taxonomy): domain Bacteria; phylum Pseudomonadota; class Alphaproteobacteria; order Reyranellales; family Reyranellaceae; genus Reyranella. The sequence goes on from CAMFJT010000432.1 coordinate 1,090, forward strand.
TGGCGTCGTTGCCTCGCGCCCACCCGGCGGGCAGCACCTTTCTCTACAATTCCGGCGACACGTATCTGTTGGGTGCAGCGCTCACGGCGGCGGTCGGCAAGTCGCTGGCCGACTACATGTCGGAGAAGATCTGGCAACCGGCCGGTATGGAATGCGATGCCTTCTACACGCTGGAGAGCGAGGGGGGCCAGGAGATCGGCGGCAGCCGCGCCGGGATGGTGTTGCGTGACTTCGGCCGCTTTGCGCTGTTCGTCGCCAACGATGGCGTGATCGACGGGAAACGCGTGCTGCCGGACGGCTGGGTCGATGCCGCGGCAACCCCCGCCTTCAGGCTCGACGCCTCGCCGGTCATGGACATCACGCACTACGGCTACAGCTGGTGGTTGGGCGACGGCGTGATGGCGGCCCTCGGTCATGCCGGTCAGCGTATCGACATCTTCCGCGACGAGGACCTGGTGGTCGTGACCCTGGGCGCATTTCCGGAGCCCGCGTACAGGCGGCCGGGCGACCACGATCGGCGCAACGAGGTCGTTGCCTTCACGCGGGCAGTGCGGGCGACGTGAAAGGCGGGCGGGCCGTCCTTGCCATCTGGGTCGACATCGATCCAGAGGACGATGCCGCGCTCAATCACTGGCACAGCCGAGAACATATGCAGGAGCGCGTCTCCTGCCCGGGCTGGCTGCGCGGCAGTCGGCTGAAGGGCGTCGAACGGCCCGGCCGATACCTGATGCTTTACGATGCCGAGACGGCCGCGGCATTCGATTCCGAAACCTACTACGCGCGCCTTCACAATCCCACGGCGCTCAGCCGCGCGATCTTCCCGAAGTTCCGCGAGCCATGGCGGACCGCCTGTTCCGTGGTGCGTCGCGAGGGCCAGGGGATCGGTGCGGCCGTGCTGACGATCCGGGGCGACGCATCGGCCTTCGATGCGCTGGCCGCCCTGAAGCCCGCGCGCGTCGACCTGCTGGAGGGCGAGCCCGCGATCGGCCAGGCGCCCACCCCGGAGAAGGACCTGCGACATGGGTCCGACCGGCAGATCGAGTGGGCGGTGATGGCCTTCTTCTGGTCGGTAGCGGATGCGACAACGGCGCGTGATCGCCACGCGCCGTCGGGAGAGATCTTCGCCCTCCAACACAGCGTGTCGAAGGCCGATCTTCAGCCGGTCAGTTGATCAGGCCGTAGAACTTGCCGGCGTTGGTGCAGGTGATCATGCGCGTCACCTCGGGCGAGACGTCGGCGAACTGTTCCTTGATGAACTTGTCGGAGTTCGGCCACACACCGTCGCCGTGCGGGTAGTCGGAGCCCCACATCAGGCTCTCCGCGCCCATGTCGTCGATCAGCTTGGCGCCGATGCGGTCGTACTGGAAGGTTGCCTTGCACTGGCGGCGCCAGTAGTCCGAGGGCTTCATCTTGAGGCCGAGATCGGTGAAGCGGTCCTCCCATTCGAAGTCCATGCGGTCGAGCGCGTAGGGGATCCAGCCGCAGCCCGATTC